>CACXSS010000092.1 GCA_902770245.1 uncultured Planctomycetota bacterium
TTACGAATTACTTACTTCCTGCTTGGCGAATAAACTCTTTGAATATCGCTGCGGCTTCAGGATGCTTTTTGTACATTCGTTCCGGGTGCCATTGAATCGCCCAGACGAATTTCTTGTCCGGCATGTAGACGCCTTCTGTCAGGTCGTCGGTCGCAAACGCCATGGCGACAAGTCCCTTTCCGAGCTTGTCGATTCCCTGATGGTGCGTACTGTTGACGGCGATTCGGGTTTTATTCGTTAAAAGATGCAGCGGCGACCCTTCGACCACCTTGACGTCGTGGCTGGGCAGATGGTTTGGCGTCGTTTGACGGTGCGCGATAGAAGACGGGCGATACGTCGGCAAGTCCTGATAGAGAGTCCCGCCGCAGGCGACGTTGAGAAGCTGTTCTCCGCGGCAGATTCCCAAAATGACTTTGTTCTTTTCAATCGCCTTTTTGCACAAGCCGTATTCCAGAGCGTCGCGTTCCGGGCAAACATACAGCGTCGTTTCCATGGGCGTCTGCTTGTACAAAACCGGGTTGACGTCCTGACCGCCGGTAAAGAGAATCCCGTCAACGCGGTCAAGATACTCGTCCCACGTTGATTCCGACGCCTCGATGGGCAGCATGACGGGAATTCCGCCGTTATCCAAAATAGCGGCGAAATAGTCGAAATTCATGTACTGACGTTTTGGATTGCTTTCAAACAGCGGTGTAACAGCAATGAGCGGTTTCATGTGTAACAACCTCAATTCAGGAAACGACAATTACAGCAGCCCGTAAGCGGCAAGCGTTTTGCGAAGCGCGGCTTCCTGTGCTTCCGTCAGGGGCGTCAGCGGGAGGCGAAGTTCGCCGGTGTCCATTCCCAGGGCTTTCAAAGCCGCCTTGACCGGAATTGGGTTGGTCGCCAGCGAGAGCATGTCACGACACAGCGGGTACATCTTGTAATGCAAACGGCGCGCGCCTTCCAAATCCCCGGCAAGGAACGTCTTGGTCAGCTCCGTCATGTCGGACGGAATGAAGTTCCCGACAACGGAAACGACGCCCTTGCAGCCCAAAGACATGTACGGCAGAGTGAGCGAGTCGTCGCCGGAAAGAACGGTGAGATCCGTCGCCGCAAGAATCTTGGACGCGTTATCCATCGACCCGGTGGCTTCTTTTACCATCGCGATGTTGGGGATTTCCGCCAGGCGGAGAATCGTTTCCGATTCAATCAGACGACCCGTTCGACCGGGAATGTTATAGACGCAAATCGGAATCGAGACGGACTGGGCAATCGCCTTGAAATGCTCGTACAGCCCTTCCTGCATGGGCTTGTTGTAGTACGGCGCGACCGACAGAGCCGCGTCTGCGCCCGCCTTTTCCGCCCATTGGGTCATGTGAATTGCTTCCGCCGTGCTGTTGGAGCCGGTTCCCGCAATGACTTTGCAGCGGCCAGCAACCGCCTTGACGGTTTCCGCAATTACCAATTCGTGTTCAGCGTTGGTCAGAGTAGGGGACTCGCCCGTTGTTCCAACCGGACATAGAGCCGTCGCTCCGCCAGCAATCAAAAAATCGACGTTTTTCGCCAGACGGTCAAGGTCAACTTTGCCGTCCTTGAACGGCGTTACCATAGCAACTGTCAAACCGGCAAATTCTTCAGCTCGCGTTTTCATTTGAATATAAGTGGTAAGTGGTAAGTGGTTAATGGTTAATAATTGGATTGGAAGGCGGTAACGAAACGACCAACGGGAGCGTAGTTACGCATTCGCCGATAGGCGAACAAAAGGTTAAGGGAGTAGGGAATAGGGAGTAGGGAGTGGGAATTTTAATTCGCCGAAGGCGAAACTCTATTCCCTATTCCCTAATCCCTATTCCCTCATTTTTCCAACAGCGCTTTCATGTCTTTGACAGCCTGAACCAGCCCGACGTAAATGGCGCGGGAGATGATGCTGTGCCCGATGTTGAGTTCTCGCATATTGGGAATGTGAACAATCGGCAGGACGTTTGTGTAGGTCAAGCCGTGCCCGGCGTGAAGTTTCATGCCGCAGTCAACGATCTGTTTGCCAATCGTCCGAATGGTTTCCAGCTCTTTAAGCTGAGCTTCGCCCGAGGCGTTGGCGTATCGACCGGTATGAATTTCAACGGCGTCGGCGCCGCACTGCTGGGCAGCGTCGATTTGTTCTGCGACGGGGTCGAGAAACAGGCTGACGACGATTCCCGCGTCGTGGAGCCGCTTGACGGCGTCGGAAAATTTTTGGATATTCCCTGCAACGTCCAAGCCGCCCTCAGTCGTGATTTCCTGACGCCGTTCCGGAACGACCGTCGCCTGATCGGGAACGACCTTGCAGGCGATTCCCAATACGTCTTCGTTGCACGCCAGCTCCATGTTGAGCTTGCATGTAACGGTTTGACGCAGGATGAGCAAGTCTCTGTCCTGAATATGTCGGCGATCTTCGCGAAGGTGAACGGTGATGCCGTCTGCGCCGCCCAGCTGCGCCAGCGCCGCGGCGGTAACCGGGTCTGGCTCGTTGGTCATGCGCGCCTGACGAACCGTTGCAACGTGGTCAATATTGACTCCTAATTCCATAATGTTTTGAATTCCTTAATATTGGAAAATATTTCTGCTTTTAGTCTTTATCTTTATATTATAAATCAATACGATATAAATAAAAGGGGGGAGAAGAAAAATGTTGAGAAAAAAGGGGAAAGAACAATCTGCCATGCGCTCGAACAAATAATCGGGAAGCGCGAGGAGTAATTGATAATTTGCCCACCCGCGAACCAATAGCATACTTGAACAAAGCGACCAACGGGAGCGGGTATAATACGTTTCGCGCGGGAGCGCGGATTGGGAGCGGCGCCTCGCCGCCACCCGCCCCCTCTGTTAATCAGCGGCGAATTGGTTATAATAGTAAGTAGAGAAAAAATATCGGTCTTGAATTCCTGTGGATGGAATTACCGATGAACAATTGTCATTTAACCGCGCAAGATAAATGAGTTCAGCAAAAAAGAACATGGTCGTCGCGCAAAGCGGCGGTCCGACGTGCGTTATCAACAGCTCGCTTCGGGGCGTTGTTGAAGCGGCGCGACAGTTCGACAACGTTGGAACCGTCTACGGAGCTTGTCACGGAATCGAGGGCGTCTTGAAAGAAGAGCTTCTCGACCTGACGGCGCAGTCGGCGGAAGAAATCGCCCTGCTGCGATACACGCCCGTTGCCGGGTCAATTGGAACGTGTCGATATAAAATCAAATCCTGGCAAAACGAAGACTACGACAGAATCGTCGACGTCTTTGCCGCCCACAACGTCGGGTATTTCCTCTATAACGGCGGAAACGACTCGATGGATACCGCCCATAAAATTGCCGAAATGGCGGCGAAAAAAGGCTTGGACGTCCAGGCGGTCGGCGTGCCGAAGACCATCGACAACGACGTCGGCGACAGCGAATTCAAGCTCATCGACCACACCCCCGGATACGGCTCCGTTGCCAAGTACTGGATGCACGCCGTCCAGTACGCCAACGAGGAGAACAAAGGCTCCTGCCCGGCAGACCCGGTTCTGGTCATGCAGGCGATGGGACGCAAAATCGGGTACATTCCCGCCGCGGCGCGTCTGGCAGACCCGAATCGCGAAATGCCGCTGTTGATCTACGTTGCCGAAAGCCCCTGTTCTTTGGAGCAGATGTACGATCAGGTCAATGAAAAGCTGCGTCAGTGCGGTCGGTGCATCGTCGTTATCAGCGAAGGGTTTGACGTCGGCGACTTGGGAATTCTCAAGGATTCCTTCGGTCACGCTACATTCTCCGCCAGCAAAATGACCGTTTGTCAGAAAGTCGTCAACTATCTCAACGAACGCGGTTTGGCGGTTAAAGGCGCTGCCCGCGGAAACGTGCCCGGCACAGACCAGCGCAGTTCGATGGCGTACGCCTCAATTGTCGACCTGGACGAAGCCTACGCCGCCGGTCAGAAGGCGTGCGAGCTGGCGGCGACAGGGCAGGGCGGATTCATGTCAACCATTCTCCGTTCGGCAAGTACTGCGTACTCGGTTACGTACGACAAAGTCCCGCTTCAGCTGGTTGCCAACAGCGAACGAACGTTCCCCAAAGAATGGATTACCGCCGACGGCTGCGACGTTACCGACGATTTCGTCAAGTACTGCAAGCCGCTGGTCGGACAGGAAATGCTGACGCTGCCGATGATCGACGGACGTCAGAGATTAACCCGTTTCGCGCCCGTTTACGCAGAAAAGAAGCTCGACGCGTACGTCCCGCAGGCGGACAGAATGAAAAAGCCTGAATAAAAATTTAACAGACAATATTTACTCAAACCGCCAGTCGTCAACTATCGGATGGGAAATAATCCCATTTCGAGAGTTGTCGATTGGCGGTTTTTGTTTCTTTTGAACAAAAATTTGAGAAAAAAAGCTTCTTTCTCTTGAAAAAATCCTATTTTGAACTATAATATAAGCGTCTATATATTAGCATGTTAAAAAGGATTTTTGTTTTCCTCTGCTGTTTGTTCGTCATGGCGACGGCGCACGGCGCTGCCCGTCAGGCGGAAGAATACGCTTTTACGCCCAAGAATCCGGTTGCGGCGATGGGGCTGTATTCTCCCAAAGCACAGGAAAAAGCCGCTCGAATGGAACGCGAATTCCAACAGTTCGTTAAGTCCGTTCAAGCTCAGCAAACGAGAGAAAGAATCCGCGCCAAGCTGCTCTCGCGAGCGGAAGAATATCTGTCAAGCGTCAAGGCAGAGCAAGGCGACATCGTCCCAACGGCGTTCGTCGTTGAGGGCTTGCTGGACTTCGGGCTCCCGGCGTCTGACCCGTACATTCGCGCCAAAGCGTATGAACTGTCGCAGACGTTGTCGGAAGACGGCCAAATTTACGATGCCGACGGCTATCGTCTCCATATAGAAACCGCTTACGTTCACAGAATCTTAAAGCTATTGGGTCAAAACGGACGCAGTCGAAAAGCGTTTGCCGGCGATGAAGCCATTCACTCAGCGCTGGCGTCCATTACAGAGGGCTTGCCTCAAGACGCCGCTGAGTTTTTAACTCAAAACGAATTCGCGCTGCCCAATTTGGAAACGCAGCGATTGTCTTTGCTGGGCGATCTTTCTCTGACGTCAGAGGAGTTGGAAGTCCTGGCGAATTGGGACGTTGTTGAACCGATTCCGTTCGACAATTCTCCTTTAGAACCGATTCCTGCTCAGCCGCGCTCTACGGACGTTTACGCCGTGGCGTCAGCGTCTGCAGCGGGATTCAAAACCGCGATTTATAACAACGTCTATCAAACAGAATCTTTTGTATATCAGCCCATCCGGCTCAGCGTTCAGCCGCGTCAGACGGGGTACGTCCAGATTATTCAATCCGTCGTTCTTTTAATTTGAGTTCAAGCCGTCTTTTGGCTGTTGTTTGATTTGTCCTTTTGGCAGACAAACGACTTTTTGGCGTATTTATTTTAATCTTCGCAATAATAATTGCATTCAATAAATACTGACATGAACTCAAACTCTGACAATTCGATTCGCAGCGCATTTACGCTCGTAGAACTGATGGTCGTTATAGCGATAATTGCCATTCTGGCAGGCATCACGGTTCCGGCTGTCCAGTCGATGCGATCCGCAGCGCGGCGCACGCAATGCCAAAACAACCAGCATCAGCTTGGCTTGGCGTTTACGATGTACGCCGGGACGATGGGCGGCTATCCCGCCAGCGTTACTCAAGACCCGGCTCAGCGCGGGTGGACGGTTGACTTGCTTCCATACATGGACGCCGCCAACTTCAGCGACGACTGGGACAAGCAGTTCGACTATTTCGACAACCAGAACAAGCGTCTGCTGCTCAAACGCTTGCCGCTGCTCAACTGTCCGCAAACGCCCAACGTCAAGCGCACCATGACGGCTGAAAAGGACATGAACAACAAGGCTCTGTCCACGCCGGTTAACGGCGTCCCGTCAGACTATTTCGTCCATTACGGCGGAATCAAAATGACGGACGGCAAGACGTATAAAAACGCCTTGCAGGAATGCGGCAAAGGCTGCGGTTCCTACATTGTTCCAGACGGGCTTTCCAACACCGTTCTGTTAAACGAACAGTGCGGACGTCCCGATTTATGGATTGGCAAAAAGAAACAAGCCGGTCAAACGGTTGATGAATCCTGGCGATCCCTTTGGGGCGCAGGACCGTCCACCAGGCTTACCGGCTTTGCAAAGAACTCGTTAGACCCCGGATTTGACAGGGTGATCAACGTTTCCAATAACGGGATTTACAGTTTTCACGCCCACGGCGCTCATGCGCTGTTTATGGACGGTTCCGTCCGCTTTGTTTCAGAACAAACAATCCCGTGGGTTGTCCTGGCTCTCAATACCAGCAACGGAAAAGAAAACGTAACGCCGGAAGACCTCAGCTTGACTTGTTTCGACGAGTCCTTTGTCGACCCGAACACAGGCAAATATCCGGACGGGACAAACCCAAAGTAGTTTTTTGAATACTCAAACGATTTAACAGTTAGGAATTAGGAGTGAGGAGTGAGGAGTTGTTGAGACGCTTGCGTTTTCTCGCAACTCGCAACTCGCAACTTACATTACATTTTGAAAGGATACAAACTTCCATGACAAGACACGGTTTTACATTGATAGAATTGCTGGTCGTGATTATTATCATCGGGATTTTGGCGGCGATTACGCTTCCCGCCGTTCAGCAGGCGCGCGCTGCCGCCCAGCGGGCTAACTGCACCAACAACCTCAAACAGCTTGGGTTGGCAATGGCGAACTTTGAACAGGCGATGGGAGGATTCCCTGCCAATCACACCGGTACGACCGAATCAACCGAGCCCAACTTCGTTCGCTTGCTTCCTTACTTGGAAGCGACAAACGTCAAGAATCTGTATCATGCTGACAAGCCCATCTACGATAACGTTAACGAACGATTCCGCCTGACGCCTCCGCCGTGCCTGACCTGTCCGTCTGCGCCGGGTAAAAATCGCGTTGTCAACGTCAACACCGGACAGGGCAACTCTGCGGCAAGTTCTGCGGTGTATACCGGCGGGGTTTCTGACTACATCAGCTACCACAAGTGCGTTATTGCCAACGACGGCAAAAAGTATACGCCTGCTCTGGAAGGAGCGACAAACGGGCTGGTCGCGCTGGATTCCTATACGGACGGAAAGTCCAACACAATTAACTACCATGAACTTTCCGGTTTGCCAAACTACTACTGGCTGGGCAAAAAAACCGGAACGATGGCAGCCGACGAAACGAGCAAATTCTCCTGGATTTCCGGCTGCTCAACACCGGCGGGAAACATTGTCGGTACAACTTTAACCGCCTGGTTCTGGGTAACAGACGGCAATAATAACAAACCCGAAAGCGCAGCGGATTCCGGATACGGCTGGAAGAAGTTCGGAACGCTCAACGGAACTGCCAACGTTGTCGGAAGAATTATCAACATTACCAACACCGCCAACACGCCGTACTCATTCCATCCGGGAGGCTGCAACGCTAACTTTGCCGACGGCAGCGTCAAGTTCGTCAATGAACTTATCGTCCCCACAATTTACCAGTACATGACCGCCAAAGACGACGGCGCGCCTGTCATTGCAGACAACTGCGTCAACATGGTTAAATGGTCGTCTGACTGGATGGATTCCAGCTCCAAAGAGTACCCGGACGGTACAAAATAACGCTTATAACGCTTTCTTTTGCGAACGATTTTTGAAATAAGGGGTCGATTTTTTTCGACCCCTCTTGCATTCCTTTCCGTATATTATATACTAACAGTCGGATAATTAGCATTATTCTTTAGAAAGGATTTGTTTATCATGCCTGAATTACCGGAATTTCACGTTCCCGAATTCCTCAAGGTGTCAGACCTTGTAGCCAACGACAGTTTGGACTGGGACTATTTCTATCGTCAAGGCACGCCGTCCTGGGATACCGGCAAACCGGAGCCCTGTTTTTTCGATATGCTCAAAAAGCATAACATCCGGTCTGGATCCGTCCTGGAAATTGGCTGCGGTTCCGGGGCTGACGCCTGTTTGATGTCTGCCCTGAAATTTGACGTTACCGCAATTGACGTTGCCTCAATGGCTGTCGACCGGGCGCATCTTCTGGCGGACAAATACCATCAGAAACTGCGTATCGTTCACGGAGACGTGTTCCCGTTTTCAGAACGCTGCGGAACGTTTGACCTCGTTTACGACATCGGCTTTTATCACTATATTCGAGATCACCAGTTGAGAACGTTCCTCGATCTGCTTTGGCGAGTTACCAGAAGCGGTTCGTACTATTACACTCTTTGCGCTTCCGCAGAAAACGCTTTGCCGGAGTTTGAACTGGAGAAAACGCCTCACGACCCGATGCCCAAAATTGCTCCGCCGCCCGTCTACGAAGACGAAATCCGCATGGAGCTGGGGCGTCTGTTTGAAACAATCGACATTCAGCCGGCATTTATGCAGTCGCGAGAATGTATCGACTACCCCGCCTGGTCGTGCCTGTTCAGACGTCCGTAGTCTTTTGGTAAATTGCGAGAATAGCCAGATATGAAAGAGGACGAAGTGAGTTGCGAGAAAGGGAATAGGGAATGGGGAATAGGGAATAGTACTTCGCCTTCGGCGAATTTAAAAACTCCTCACTCCTCACTCCTCACTCCTAACTCTCACCCCAATGCCTTAACCATAAAACCACTGTGCTCTATCATGGCTCCCGCTGGCGGACCAGACGCCTTTAATGCGGCGTTAAACGCCGGCGCGGACGAAATCTATATGGGAGTCGCCGGGTACGGAGCGCGACAGTTCGCTCAAAACTTTTCTGTTGAGCAGTACTGCACCGCCATTAAAACCGCTCATCTCTACGGAGCGAAAATCAACTTGACGTTCAATACGCTCATGACGGACGCTGAACGGGAATCGTCGTTTCCGTGGCTTAACGATTTATACGAAGCCGGGCTGGACGCGGTTATCGTACAGGACTGGGGCGCCGCCGACTTCTTAATGGAGAACTTTCCGGGACTGGCAATTCACGCCTCCACGCAATTCTCTTTAACGACGCCGGAAGAATGCGTCTTTATGGCGAAAAACGGATTTAGCCGTCTCGTTTTAGCCAGAGAACTCACGCTGGAAGAGATCGCTGCGATTCGTTCGGCTCTCAACGCGTCCGGATTGGAAAAGACGGAGCTGGAAGTCTTCGCCTCGGGCGCGCTGTGCTTGTGCTGTTCCGGAAAATGTTACATGTCCAGTTTCCTGGGCGGGCGCAGCGGCAACCGCGGTTCCTGCGCTCAGCCGTGCCGTCTTCCGTATAAAATAACGGATTCCGTCAACCCAAAAGAGCCGGCGCGCCCGTACTTGTCGTTAAAAGATCAATGGCAGGAACCGGACGATCTGGTCAGAATGATTGACGCCGGCGTCAACGTCATCAAGCTCGAAGGGCGAATGAAGTCGCCCAGCTACGTCTTTCAGGCGGTTTCCTATTACCGCAATGCGCTGGACAACCTGCCAAGCGCTGTTACAAATAAACCGGAACGAACGACAGACCTCGAGCCGGAAATCGCCCGAACGTTCAATCGTGGATACGCAAAAGGGTATCTGTACAAGTCAGACCCGGACATTCTCAATACGTCGTTTAGCGCAAACTGGGGCGTTCCCCTCGGACAGGTCAAATCCGGGCGAGTTCTTCTCGAGAAGCCCGTTCGCAACGGAGACGGCGTCGCGTTTTTAGACGCGCAGCTGCAAAAGCTGGGCGGAACCAACATCAGCCAGATTCGGGAATTCCCCGGCGGCGCGGTCGTTCCAGAATCGTCTGCAGGGAAAACAGTGGAATTCGACGTTCCCGTTCCTCCGCGAACGAAATACGTCTGGAAAACGTTCGACATTCAGCTTCAAAAATCGGTTCAACATTCTTTAGACCAGACGCGGCGCTATGTTCCCGTCAACGCTGTTATAAAAGCTGTCGTTGGAGAACCGCTCCAACTGACGCTTACCGATGGCGAGCGTTCTGTTACAGTAGAATCGGACATTCCCGTTGAACCGTCAGAAAAACGACCGGCAACGGAAGAAAGTCTGTTTAAAAACCTCAATCGATTTGGGGAATCGCCGTTTTGTCTCAACGACTTCCAATGCTTTACAGATCAAAAGGCGTTCGTTCCCGCGTCGGTTCTCAACGGACTGCGTCAAAAAGCGGTAGAGCAGTTGGCTCAAGAGCGTCAAACCGGGCGACCGCGGCGAGAGAAGCAAACCGACTGGCAAAAATACCCCAGCCCTGATTTTATTCCCCCGGCGCGTAAACCCCGATTTGCCGCCTGCGTTCGGACAGAAGAACAGGAACAGTTTTGCCGTCAGCGCGGTTGGAAAGTTTATCGGGAACAGACGCCAGTCCGATTCCCGGACGAGACAACGTCTCAAAGCGAGTCCCCGCTGGCGGGATCGCTGGACGAAGCGCTGCGGCTGGAACGGCTCAACGTTCCCTACTCAACTGATTGGACGATAAACGTAACAAACCCGCGATCGCTCAAAACTCTCGAACGGCTTTTGCCCAACATGCGCGTCTGTTACATTTCCCCCGAGCTGTTTACCGGAGCGGTCTTGCCCGGCGGCGCGGAGGAAACTCAATCCGCCGTTCGCGCTCTGGCGTCTGCGGCAAACGTAGAACTGGGCGTGGTCGTCTTTGGCGCGCCGCGATTGATGTACACGCGCAAAACGCTCTTCCAACAGCCGGTAACGGAACTGGTCAACCCGGACGGCAAACGGCTGAGAGTTGAACGAAACGCAATCGCCGGGTCGTCGATATACGAAATAAAAGTTGCGAGTTGCGAGTTGCGAGTTGCGAGTTGCGAGAAATCAAAGCGACCAACGGGAGCGATTATCGACTCTCGCGCGGGAGCGCGATTTGGGAGCGGCGCCTCGCCGCTTGCGAGTTGCGAGTTGCGAGAAAACGCAAGCGTTTCTCCCTATTGCCTACTGCCTATTGCCTACTGCCTCAACTTAGGCATCTCAGAACTGCGATTTGATTTATCGCAGCTAACCATATCAGAACTGGAAAAATGGCTAAATCCTTTATTGTAACAACTGTTGTTGAAAACGAACTTGTCGCTCAAAACACGTATCGAATGAGAATCGCCTGTCCGGAATTGGCGTCGACCTTCCGACCCGGTCAATTTTGCATGATTCGCAAACCCGGAGCAAACGACCCGCTGTTGGGGCGTCCGTTTGCAATTTACGATCTATGGCAAGACGAGTCCGAAACAATCGCCGGCGTGGACGTCATGTATCTGGTCGTCGGCAAGGCGACAACCGGATTTGCTGAACTCCTGCCCGGTCAGCCGATTGAAATCTGGGGACCACTGGGCAACGGGTTCTCGCTTGATTCGTCCATCAAACATTTAATTATGCTCGCAGGCGGAATCGGTCAGACTCCGTTCCTTACTCTGGCAAAAGAAGCTCTCAGAAACGGCTGTAACGCCGTTCCTAAAATTACGCTCTGTTACGGAGCGAGATCAAAAGACGCCTTTGCCGGGCTGGACGATTTCAAAAAACTGGGAATAGACCTGTGGATATTTGCAGCAAAAAAAAAAAAAAAAAACCTCCGCGCAAAA
Source organism: uncultured Planctomycetota bacterium (assembly GCA_902770245.1). GTDB lineage: Bacteria > Planctomycetota > Planctomycetia > Pirellulales > Thermoguttaceae > RUG11551. The sequence continues at coordinate 11,549 of CACXSS010000092.1, forward strand.
GCTAATGAATCAGTACTCTGTCCGCGGTCAAATGTCGCTGGAAACGCCGATGGCGTGTGGGCTGGGAATCTGCTTTACCTGCGTTGCGAAAATCCAGGACGATTCCGGCGCGTGGGACTACAAACGAACTTGCAAAGAAGGCCCCGTTTTCGACGCCAAACGAATTCTGTGGGACTAAATTCTGCTATTTCAATCTTCTATGTAACAAAAAAGAAACGAGGGCGCCAAAGCGCTCTCGCTTCTTTCAGCTCGTAAAGGCTTTCGCCTCTGAAAATCTCAATTAACGGCGCTTCCAGTCGTCGCCGTGGTCTTGATCGCCGCTGTAGCCGTCGTCATATCCACCGTTGCCGATGTCAAATCCTTCGTCTTCATCGTCGCTCTCGCCGCCGTTATCCTCGACATCGTCGTCATTGTCAGCCGGAAAGTTAATGTGATCCAGGAAAAATTCCAGATGTCTGGCGTACTTCTCTATCATCTGTTTGTCGTTATCCAACAGAGCCGTTTCAAACAAATCCATAAGCTCGTTTAAAATGGGGCGATGCCGATCGGACGCCTCAGCGTACTCGCGTTCCGCCCGCTTTAACAGAGCCGTCCAGCGCGCCTGTTCGCGAGGCGTCGGCTTGAGCTGATGCAGCCGCTCAATACTGGCGTCGATTTCCTCTTGAGTCAAACCGCGCGTATTGGATGTGATGACGAACTGAGTTTTTTGATTCGTCGCAACAACTGTCGCTTCCACTTCCAAAACGCCGTTAAGGTCGTAGCTGAACCGGATGTCGATGTCCTGACCTTCGTCTCCTCCGGGAAGGTCTTTCACAGTGAACTCGCCCAAAAAAGTGCATTGTTCCACCTTTCGACCTTCGCCCTGATAGACTTTGACGGAAATCTCTTTCTGGTCTGGAAAGACCGTCGAAACCCGCTTGACCTGACTGGACGGGATCTTTCGGTTGCGGTGAATGATCGGGAGCATATAGCCCGGCTTGAACTCATGCCCGAATTCTTTGCTGACCTCGACGCCCAAAGTAAACGGGGCGACGTCTGTAACAGCCATATCTTCAAGAGCTTTGTTGTTTTCAAACAGCCCGCCCTGAATAGCCGCGCCAAGAGCGACAACCTCGTCCGGATTGAGCCGGCATTGCGGTTCAAAACCAAACATTTCCGACATCAAACTGCGAACCATCGGCATACGCGTCGATCCGCCGACAAGAATCACCTCGTCTACGGAAGACGTATTCCAATCAGCGTCCGACAAAACGCGGCGAATCGGATTTTCAAGACGCTGCAGCAGCGATTTAGACCAATCCTCAAACTGTTCTCTCCAAACAGTGAACGAGTTCTCAGATGTAATTTCATCGTCAAACGTTCCATCTTCATGAGGAATTCTGACGACGGCGTTGTTCTGGCTCGAAATGGCAATTTTCGCCTTTTCACATTCGTGTTTCAGGAGAGAAACCATCAATGGACGTCTAAACTCCATTTCCTCAAAACGCATGTCTCTGCTTTTAAGGATTTCAGAAACCATGACGTGAGTGAAATCTTCTCCGCCGAGGAAGCTGTCGCCAAAAGACGACTTGACGTCAACGACGCCTTCAAACATTTCGACCGCCGAGACGTCAAACGTCCCGCCGCCCAAGTCGATAACAAGCAGATTTTTCGACTCTTCCGACTCGTGAAATCCATACGCAATCGACGCCGCCGTCGGTTCGTTAAGCAGTCGAACAACAGGCAGTTCAGCAACCCTTGCGGCATGAATAGTCGCTTGGCGCTGGGTATCGTTAAAATAGGCTGGGACTGTAATCACAGCCTGAATGTCTGAATGACCAAAATAATGTTCCGCATCGTTTTTCAGCGAGCGGAGAATCATAGCCGACAACTGAATCGGCAGAAACTCTTGTTCGCCAATATTAACGATCTCACTGGTTCCCATGAGTCGTTTAAAAGCGGTCGCTCCCAAATCCGGATGAACGACCATGTAATCTTTTGCCGCGTCGCCGACAAGAACGGAGCCATCGCTGTCAAGACCAACGGCTGACGGAGTGAGCGTCTTTCCCAAACTGTTGGGAATGAGCTTCGGACCGTCGTCGGTCATGTACGCGATTGCTGAGTTTGTCGTGCCGAGGTCAATACCTACGATTATCATAAGCAAATCCTTTGTTGGGGGGTGAGGAAGGAAAAGGGGTATACAACAGCGCTCCCCTTTGACAATAAACGTTTTTATGATATTAATAAAGGCTCTCCATCAAAACCCGTTGCGGTTAAGGTCAATAATCTCACGTATGGCGGAAGCTCAAAGCGTCTAGCTTCTGATTATGCGCTTAACTCGGAACGAAGGGAGAACTCTTAACGTCCATTATTATATCAAATACGAAATGTTTTACGTATAGGTAACGGAATTTGTTACCCCGTTTGTAAAAAATTTTTGAAAAAGTTTTGTAAAATTACCCAAATGCCCAATCCAGACGTCTTAAACGCCGAATTAAGCCATAAACTTCAGACACTTCTGACAAACCTGGCGACGTTAGATTCTATTCTGGTCGCTTTTTCTGGCGGGGTGGACAGCTCCGTACTGGCTCGCGCTGCAGTCGAAGCGAAAGGGGGGAAGTCAATGGCTGTATGCGCCGTTTCGCCGTCTATGCCTCAACGGGAGCCGGAACGCATTGCCAATCTGGCGCGAGAAATTGGTATCGATTTGCATTTTGTACATACAGACGAATTGACTATCCCCGATTATAGGAAAAATCCGAAAAATCGATGCTATTTTTGCAAAAAAATTATTTTACAGAGTCTTCTTGCCTTCGCAAAGGCAAAAAATGTCTCCGTTTTGGTTGAAGGGAGCAACGCGGACGACGCTCTGGATTACCGTCCCGGCGCGCAAGCGGTTCAGGAACTAAACGTTGTAAGTCCTTTGGCTGTCGCCGGTTTGACAAAACCGGAAATTAGGGAACTGGCGCGATTCTGGGGGTTGTCCGTTGCTGAACGACCGTCGTCGCCGTGCTTGAGCAGTCGAATCGCCTACGGAGTGGAAATTACCGAAGAGCGTCTACGCCAAATTGACAAAGCGGAAAGCTATCTGACAGAGCAGGGCGTTTCGCCCCTGAGAGTGCGCCTGTTTCCCAACGACGTTGCCGTAATTGAATCGTCAGCCGAATGGATAGCCAAACTCGCTCAAGACGGAACGCGAGAACCAATCGTCGAATACTTCCAGTCGCTGGGCTTCTCGCGAACGCTTTTGTCTCTGGCAGAATTCCGTTCGGGATCGATGAATATTGGAATAAATGGAAGGCGGTAATGGAGCA
>CACXSS010000093.1 GCA_902770245.1 uncultured Planctomycetota bacterium
AGGGCGGCTCGTCCTGATACATTTTCAGCTCTTCCAGAACGACCTGACGTTCAGAATTGAAGTCCGACTCTCGCAGCGCCGGGCGCAAAACGTCCGACCACAGTTCCAAAACCGGTTCCAGAAATTCGGGGAGAAACGAGGCGTAAAACAGCGTCGCGTCTTCGCTCGTACAGGCGTTGTTTGACGCGCCCATATCGTCAAAAGCTCGGTTGACTTCTTCCGCCGTCCGCTTTTGCGTACCCTTGAAGATCATGTGTTCCAGAAAATGACTCACTCCCGACTCCTCCGGCGTCTCGTCACGGCTGCCCGTCTTGACAAAAAAGCAGACGCTGACGCTGTACGCGTACGGAATCGTTTCCGCCAGAACCGTTAGACCGTTAGAAAGAACTGTTGAATGGAATTGAGTCATGGTGAGGAGTAGGGAGTAGGGAGTAGGGAATAGGGAGTAGTTTTAAATTCGCCGAAGGCGAACCACTATTCCCTATTTCCCATTCCCTATTCCCTCATTATTGTGCAAACATGGGCATAATCAAATCGCCGCGAGAACCTTGATCCGGCTGAGTCAGCGGGACGGCGTCAGGGTCGTTCTGTGCTGGTGTGGAAGAGGCGTCTTGCGTTTGCGAGTTAGGAGTGAGGAGTGAGGAGTCAGGAGTTGAATTCGCCTCTGTCGAATCGCTATTGTCTACTGCCTCTGATCTGTTGCTTGACGGTCCTGCAGCTTTCCAGACGCCGATTTCCGATTTGCCCGGCGTGAGTTCAATGCGCGCGTCGGTTTCAATTGTCTCGGTTTCGTCCTCTTCCAACTCACGCTGACGATAAGCGCAGGACTCCTTGGCTGCATACGTCGCTCCGCGAGAGTCCATCAATTGAATCAGTATTTTATGAACTCCAGGCTGAAACGCTACGGCGATAATCTTCAGATCGCGCATTTCGCCCTGTTTGAGTTCAATCGGTTTGTTGACGACAACCTGACCGCTTTGAATCGTGTTCGGCGCGCCGGACGCCCGAATCGGTTCAATGCCGTTCCCGAAAAACGCTACAGCGTTCAGCGAAACAACCTTTTGGGCGTTGTTGACAATTCGGACGATATACTGCGTTGGCTGACCAACAAAAGCGGTTCCCGTCTGCGGCGGCAGAATCGAAATCTTCACCGACTCGTTTTTCACGTTGACGCTGATCTTTTTTGTTGTTTCATATCCTTGCGCGTCCTGAACGTGAGCCGTCAGGGACAGGTTATTGTGCTGACGCGCATTGAGTTTCATGGAAACGGACTTTTTCTCGCCTGGCGCCAATTGTTCCAGCGTTAAGCTGGCGGTTTTATCGTCGCCAAATCCTTCCGGATGAACGCTCAAAACAACGTCTTGACGAACTGCGTCAGTAGTATTGATTACGCTCAAAGAGAACATCTCGTTCTTGCCATACTCGACCTCTTCCGGACCGGAAATGTCGATAAGCAGCGGAGCGGTTTGAGTTGCGTGCTGCGAATTGCGAGTTGCGAGAGAATCTTTCGGAACGCTTTGCGTATTCTCACTACTGCCTACTGCCTCTTGCCTACTGCCTGATTTCTCTTTGGGAACGTCGATCTCTGGAACAGGTTCTGGAACCGGTTCCAACACCGGCGTTTGAACGCTTTTTTCAGAAAGATTCTCCAGCGGCGAGGCGTTGGACAGTTCTTCGATCACCGGAGACTGTGCCGGTTTGGAAGCGCCGGGTTCAACCCTCACGACAGCGCGGTTGCCCACAATGTTTTTGCTGACTGCCGGCGACGTCTCCGCTTCCTGCGGCATCGCGTCTGCAAGATCCGGACCTGCCATGTCCATAACAGGATCCGTCGGAACGTTTGTAACACGTGGAACAGGCTTATACGTTTTGCTGAACGCGGACGACCCGGAATCGAGTTTCAGCGCTCCGGAATTCCCGTTGATAATTGCTTTTCCAGTTCCAACAGGCGGATTGCCAGCGCTGACCGTTGCATGCTGAGCGTACGGATTGATTGGCATTCGAGCCGGAATCGGCTGCGGCGATGAAGTAACAGATTCGCTCGGATAAACCTGCTGCTGGCTGTAAACGCGTTCCTGATTGACAGGCGCGGCAGAACGTCCTGCAGAACGTCCCGTGATAACTCGTTTGGCGGCGGATTCGGGTTCGTTTATCGGCACAGCGACGTTGTTAGTTACAACTTGCGAGTTGTATGCTTCAAAAGGAACTGCAGGGGCGCCTTGCATATTCTCATCGCTTGTTGTCTCCCACTCGTTCCCGTTCTGCAGAGTTTCGCCGGCTGCGAAGTTTGGCATGGGTTCTCCGCTTTCGGGATTATAAATCATTTCTCCCTTTTCGTTATAGATCGCTCCTTCTTGAGGCAGAAAATCTTGCGAATCCAGCGGGACAACAGAATATTGTTTTTTCTGTCCGTTGGACTTAATATGTTGATGCGTGTGAGAATGTTGGCTATGCGCTTGCATAGGCATCAGAGGCGGTGCAGGTTCAATGTATTGGGTTTGCGGCTGAACAGGCGCAGCGCCGGTAAGCCAGCTTTTTATCGACCATTTGTTTTGAGCCGCAGGCTGAGGCGACGGCATTGCTGGCGGGACGTATTGAGCGCTGGGATATTGAGTCGTCCCTTGACCGGATTCGTACGGCTGAGCGTAATCGTTCGGCGCAGCAGGAACGTGCGTCATCTGCGGAGCCGGCATTATCATCGTCTGATTGCCGCTCGGGATTGGAGCGCTGACAGCCGGGGTGGGATCGGAGGAAGATCCATGACCTCGAAAAACGTCCAACAGAGTTCCTCCGGAGCTGGAATTGTTCAAACCTCCATAGACGTTTAAGACCATGGAACTCCAAACAGCCGTCGTTAAAACGGCTGCGTTGAATAATCGCCAGAAGTCATGCTTTTTCATATTTCTCTATGTTTTACCGTCTGCTATGCTGCCGTTTATTCCTCATCAATAACTATCGGGAGAGCCGGCGGGGTGTGACGCTGTTCGCTGACGTTTGTATTCGGAGCAACCAGCGGAATGCTTTCTTCATAAATAGTTTCTTCTTCCGGAAGAGCTTCTTCTATCGGCGCGTCGTCCATGAATTCCATTTCAGGAGAATGATAATTGGCGTCCGAAGAATTTATCTCCATTGCGGAGTTTGGAGTTGACTGCAATTCCGACGGAGCGTTCATTTGAACGCCTGTCTGCGGCGCCAATTCTTCCAGCGACGGAAGCTCCGGAAGAGCGGACGTTTGCGAATTCGCCGCATTTTCAACGTTCTCTTCCGATTCCGAAACTGGCAAAAGCTCTTCAACGCTCGGCAGAACGGGAAGTTCCGGGAATTCTTCGACCTGCTCGTTGTTCTGAGGCTGTTCGGTCTGAGGAACCGCCGTTTCTGCGGCGTTTGAATTCGTTTCCGCCGCATTGTCTTCCAAAGGAGGAAGTTCGTTCAGCGAGACGTCGCCTGCCGCGATTTGAGCGGACGGCTGAGCCGTTTCCGGTTCAGCGCTCGGCAATTCCGGGAACGCGATGTCTTCGGAAACGTCTGTCTGAGCGACGTTTTCTTCCGTTGTCAATTCCTCCAAACTCGGAAGAGTCAACTCGTCTTCGGAATCTGCAATTGTCGGGGCGTCTGTTTTCTCTTCCGTGGTTTCCAGGGCGGGCGCTTCCGGCAGATCCGGTTCAACGTTTGACGGCGCTGGGTCAACGGCAATTTGAGAGTCAACGGCGCCGGAGCTGAGCTGATTCAGCAGTAGAGCGTTCCCGTTGGCGCTGACTTTGACGTCTTCGGCGATTTTGGCAATTCGCTTTTGTTCGCTGTCAATCGCTTCTTGGCTCTTCTGTTCAATCGCTGTTCGATAGACGTCCATTCGCATGTCGTATTCGTTGGCGGCAATCGCCAAAATGTCATGCCCCCACAATTCCAGATTCGAGCTGACGCGAAGTTCCGGTTTGGAAACCTGACCGCTGATCGTCCCGTTAAGAGTAATCTTCTCTACGTTTTGAATGAGCTGATTCAATCTGGCAGCGTTTTTTTCTGATCGAACTCCGCTGACGCCAATCAAAATGGTTGGCGCCGTCTGAGCCATGGCGTATTCGCCCTGAATTCTGCCGTCGGCAGCGATAAACTGAATGCTTCTCGTTTGGATAAACGGAGTTTTTTCATCCGGTTCCAGCTTGACGTGAAGCCCGTTTTCCAACCCAAACAGAGTTCCCGGATTGACTTTTGTCGAAACAAACTCCACCTTGATTTCCGTCCGCTTTTCACCGCGGCGGGCTTCCAGGCGAAGTCGAGCCGACTGATCTTCGCCAAAGGCGACGTCGAGTTTCAGCGGTTTGCCGTTCGGCTTTGTTGAATAATTGGAAATTACCGCGGAAAACGGAACTGTCTGATTCATGAACTGCGTTTGACCTGTCAGACGAATCTGACCGACAGCCAGCTGTTCCTGAGTTGCAATCCGGCGAAACGTCAAAGCTGACGGATCCAGCTTGTCAGCCGGTCCTAACGCCTTTTCCAAATCAGCGGGAAGCCACCGGCAAAACTGACGGATTTCGTACAGGAATTGTCCTGTAAACTCCGTATAGTCCTGACCAAAGAGGTACTCGGTAACGTCGCCGTGCTTTACAGCGGGAATATTCGATTCCGCCCGGCTGCTTTCGCTTTTGCTGCGAAGGTTGTTCAGCAGAGCCGCGTTTCTCTGATTATACTGGCTTTCCTCAATTGACATATTGTTCAAAGCCATTTTCATTCTTTGTTGATATGACGCCGCCTGAGCTTTATCGGCGTCCGTCGCTTCGTCGCCAGACGTCAGCAAACGTTCCTGAAGAACCTGAATCTGTTTTGTAATGTCTTTGACTTCCTGCTGGGCGTGTAAAATCGACTGTTCGTACGGAGACGAAATCGTCGAAACCGAATTCTTTACCAGCAAATCAATCTGGGAATCGTCCAGTTCTTTATCAACGCATTTGAGAGCTTTGTTAAACTCGTTGTTTGACAGGCAGACAGCGTACGGGTTGACATACGACGGCATTGGCGCAAAGCGGATTCCTTCCACCATCGCCCATTTCATTTGCTGATTGTCCCCGACAAAATACGGAAGACTGGAAAAAGTCGCGTGCCCCGTTTCAAAAAACGGCCGTTGAGCCGAATCAAACGCCTGGACAGACGCAACGCTGGTCATGCCTTTGCGATAGTCCTGAGTTACTTTTTTCATACGCAAAGACATTCCCGTCGCCTGCTGAATCTGGTACTGAACAACATACGCCGGGAGCATATTCCATCCAAATATAAACAGACCAACAATCAAAGCCGTCAAGGCGCTGATCAGACTTAACGTCCAGCCGCTGTTTGACTTGGAGTCGTCAGATTGTTTTAACGCGTTTGGTTTTTCTTGCGGCTGTTCCAGCTCGTTTTGCGTTTCCGGTTCCTTTACTTCAACGACTGTTTTCGCCTCTTGCTCCTTAACTTCTGATTTAACGCCAATCAGCTGCGGAATGTCAACGCTGTCAAGAGTCGGATGAGAATCATTATTTTTAATTAAAGAATATAATTCTTCATTGAGAATTTTCGATTCCAAAGCGTCTTTTGTCTCGTCTTTTGGAAATTCCCCAGTCTTCCAAAGGTTCTCAAAATACGCAATTTCTTCTGGAATAGCGTTTGGAACAGCTGGAACAGATTTTTGAGCAGGTTTGGAAGAAATCCAAGTTGTACGGTTTTGTTCCGGCAGAACGTCGTCAAACGCCGGGGCGGAACCGCGTCCTTTCAAAACGGTCGATGGCGACATAAAGGCGTCTGGTGAAAGGGGTTGGAATTCCATCCGACCGCTTGTCGTGGCAGACGATTTGCTGGAAACGCTATCCAGGGAATCGCAAGATTCCCACATTTTATCGAACAGAGCGTCCGTTGGTTCAGGAATCAAACCTTGAAAACGGGAGGAAAACCCGTCTGTCAGCCCTGACAGCGGCTCCGACGCCGAGAAATCTACGGCATTCGACAGTCCCGCATTTTTCAGAGGTTCAAAGTCAGTAAACATTTTGTTGTTTTCCGTACTCACGACAACGCCTATTTTAACTACTCTGTTTGGTAAATATATTCAAAGATACCGATTTTACCTAATCGTTATCATTGGTATTATCGTTTCAAACTGACCGCGTATTTAATAAAAGTTGAAAGAAAAGAAAAAAATCGGAAAGAAGTCTTTAAAGTCAAAAAAAGTTTGAAGAAATGTCGCTTTTTGACGTTCCCTGTTCGGCAGCGTCTGAATAATTATTACTTTTTTAAAAAAAAGACGAAATTTTGGGAATTTTTTTGAGCTGAGGAGCTTCAATATTAAAAACATTAATAATAATATCATATAAGTAAACGACAAAGCAAAAATACACTTTGTTTTTTGTAAACGTTTTCTTGCGCGTTCCACCAGGAAGAGCAATCTGTATAACCACAGTAGCGGCTATCACCTTACCCTTCCCGATGTTTACAACGTCAATTTGAGTCGTTTACTGTAATATCCTACTTTTAGCCGTTACATTATGAAGACGAATTTCATTCGACAAATCGTTTTTGCAGTCGCATTAGCTGTTATCGCTTCCGGTTTCAACTCCGTTCAAGCGCAGACTAATTATTATGGCGGCTTTACGGATAACGATTTAGTTCTGTGGCAAACAGTTACGTCCTATGACTGGAATGATCTGAGATACTTCGTAACAGCCGTTAACGGAACTTTGGCAACCGATATTTCTGTTGGAGGACTGTCTGGCAGAGACTGCTATATTCAAGATTTGGCGATTCCAACAAATAATGGTGGTAATATCGCGGATACAAATTATAGTTTGGAACTTAGATCGAGGACTACGACGTCTTTTGATGGCGCTAATCTGTTTGTTGGCGTAAATAAAATCGGAGAGAATATCTTCAATGCCGATAACGAAATTGATATTAGCGCATACGCTTTTAGCAATAGAGCTATGCGCCTCTCTATCCGCCTTCCCGCATCAGGTAATACACCTTCTGAACCGACTGCGATTTATGATCCATCTAAAGCGATAAGTATGGATAAGGTCTATCTTGGCAATGGGTTTATTAACAATCGTTTGCCTGAAGGCTCCGCAGAGGATAGTGATTATGCAGTTGTTGGCATTAAAGACACGCTGAACGTTTTGCCAGACCCCAATCAGGACAATACCTTTCGTTCGATAGTTACCAATAACAATGCACATCGATACTTCATTATTGATAAAAATTGTAAAATGGTCGTCCCCGAAGGAGCTAAACTGGACATTCGTTCAGAAAGCTGGGATCACAACGAAGCTCATCATCCTTTTGCGGTTCTTCCTGTCTATGGCAATGTTGAGGGAAATGGAAGAGTTCGTTATACAGCTATTCACGAAGACACCGTATTCGTTTACAATACAAACGATGATTTTAAGGGCCCTGTAAATATTTATACCGATGACGATAATATCTCAACTCGTTATGACGACTCCTATGTTATTTCGGGGAATGGCGTTGAGGGAACCGGCATCAAGGGAAGCTCTGTTCATATTGAATGCGGCAATTTGATAATTCAAAACGCTCATACCCTTAATAATCTTAGCAGCGACCCTGTTAAATTGGCTCCCGTATTGGATGATAAAAACCAACAGACAGGAGATTATGCATGGCATTATATCAGAATTTTGACTCCCGATAAGTATTCTTACAATGCATTTATTGACACTCCTGATGGTTTTACACCCGGTCAGGACTTAGGTTCTATAAAGCTCACGCTTAACAATACGCAGGAGACGACTTATTACGGTTCTATTGGCGGAGCTGTAGCAAATGAAACCACAAAAGATGGCGTTACAGTTCATGACTACGATTTTACTACCTGTATTTCTGAATTGGAAAAAACTGGCAACGAAACGCTCAATCTGTACTGCGCCGCGTCAGACCGTGGAATTTGCGCCGAAAGTTTTGTCGTTTCTTCCGGGCGCATTAATTTCAACGGCGTTTTTCAATCGATGGCTAATAAAGCCGGGCTTAACGTAAAAGCGGGGGCTGTATTTTCTCCAGACTCTTGGGGATGGGGCGGAGATGATGAAATTGTTGTTGATGAAAACCCTGAAGACGAGAATGATTTCACTGTAACTATTAACGGCAACGTTAAAATTGACGCCGGTGGGAGAATTGAGTTCAATTTCAGCGATTATAATTCTTTAAATCATGACGTAATAACTATTGGAGAAGGTTTTGAATTTGACACGTCTATCACTTCGATTATCGACTTGGATTTTATGTCTAACGACCCTTATGCCTGGGCGACCGAGAATGCAGAATACCTTCTCATTAAAGGCGGGGGATTTCCACTTGAGGAAACTGATTATAGCGATTTGCTAATCAATACTTACGGGAATATGCAAACTCTGAGACAGTTTGGCTTGCTGGGTAAAGACGGCAACCTGTATCTGGTAACGAGATATTACGTTCCGGAACCGTCGACGTGGGCGCTGATGGTTCTCGGCGCCGCCGGGTTGCTGTACTGGCGCAGAAAAAATGGAAGGCGGTAATGAAGTTCGCGAAGCGAACGGAATTACACATTCGCCGTCAGGCGAACGATTAGAATGTCTCACGCTCTAGTACGCAAAGTTCGCGAAGTTTTGAAAGTTTTGGCGGAAGCGACAGCTTCCGCTTTTTCTTTTTACCAGAACCCGCTTCCGGATCGCGAGCGATAGCTCGCCGAAGAATCTAGCCGCAAAGTTCGCAAAGAAAATGGAAGGCGTAGGCGAGCCGGGGTGCGTAAGCCCCCGGAAAAATATGCCGGTAGTGTGCAGAACAAAGAGACGAAACCGACAACCTCCTCTGGATGTAGCCCGTCCCCGGGCTACTACTTGACGACGTAAGTCGTCAAGAAAAAAATTTTTTTCGCGTAAGCATACGATCCCGCCCGCATTGACGCTGTAGGTTCCAATAAAGAAAGCGGCGCCAAGGCGCCGCACTCCGACATAATCGCTAACGCTCTCTCCGTTACCGTCTTCCATTTTTTGCGTTCTTTGTGGTCAAATATCTTCGGCAATGACGATACAATTATTATATTTTAAAATTTTTAAAAAATTTTAAAATTTTCGAAATAGGCGCTTTACAATTTAAAATATTAGGTTATAATACACTATACGTAAACGACCAGACAAAAACTCAATTTGATTTTTGTTGACGTTTTCTAATGCGTTCCACCAGGAAGAGCAATCCAATAACCACAGTAACGGCTATCGCTTTACCCTCCCCGATGTTTACAACGTCAATCGAGTCGTTTACTGTAGTACCATACCTTTAGCCGTTACTATGAAGACGAATTTTATTCGCCTAATCGTTATTGCCTTTGCAGTCATCGTTCCGGTTTATCTATCGGTCTTTGCGCAAAATTCCAATTCAACGGTAGATTCTGTTAATAATCCGCCGTTGTCAGACTATGATCTTCGCAAATTGGACAGCGGGGCAATTTCATGGAATAGTGAAGAGGGTTATTGGCATGCCGTTAATAATGACGCCGCAACCGCAGAAGACGGCGTCATAATTCCGCTCCCGTTGGTCGCTTCATTACCTCCTTACAATCCCCCCAGCTCCCTACCCACTACTGCCTGATAAACTCCAAACTTTCCGAAAATATTACTGTTTTTTTGACAAATACGAATTATTTACTGTTGTTATACACTGGTTTTTAAACTTTTTTTAAAAAATTACCATCGAATTCCTTCACGTTTTGAAATTTTGATGTATAATGTATAATGTGTAATGTATAGAACATTACTAGGCAAAGAGGTTGCGGTTAGACGTAATCGTTTGCTGATAAGCGCTTAGGAGCGAAGCCGAAGAGGCGCGCCGCGCGTCAACTTCTCGCTCCTAATAACCATATTTTACACTTTTAGAGTGATTCACATCATGAATTTTATTCCTGCATTCCGATCAACGCGTTTCAATATGTCTCGCGTTTTAACAATCGTCATCGCTTTGGCTGCCTTCGGAGCCTCGTTCGCGACAAGCTCTAGCCTGTACGCGCAAACCTATACCTTTATACGTTACAATAGCGAAGGAACCGAAGTCGCCAAAGGAACCCGTGTAAACCAGGTTCTCGCGGACAGTTCTATCGCCTCCCTTGCCGTTGGCGACTATGTGATGGTTTATAGTTCGTCAACCGAGACGAAACACAACGGAACATTTACCATTCCCGGCGGCGCCAATTTTACACTTCAATCTTCCACCAGCGGCCGCATTGACATTGACTGCAGCCCCATTGGGAAAAATCCGGCGTTTAAGTTTGAGGATAAAACGAACAACGCGACCATAAACTTAACTAATGTGGGATATAAAGGTTCCGTCTACACCGGCAATAATGTCTTTTTGCACATGGATTCCGGCGAGAGCAATTTCCTTACCCTTAATCTGAACAACTCTTCATTTCATGATATGTGGGGGGTAATATCCTCGGGCAATAGCAATTCGCATGTGAAAATAATATCAAATAGCTCTCTCAACATTTATAATACTACTTTTGGTTTTGGATGCTGGGAAGATAGAGATGGGGATGAGAGTGTGGAAAATAAGCCACTTAAAGTAGATATTAGCTTTACCAATCAAACCTCCTCATCTTTGACATTGAATAGTAATACTCACGGCGTTTGTGGGTCCGTTGCGTTTACGTCTGGTTTTACCAGTACGAGCACAACTCTCGAGATGCAAAGAAATAGCGCTAGTGATAGAGGAGGGGCGATTTACTCTACCGGCGACGGCGACGTTTCCCTTACCTCAACCTCCACGAGTAACACCCTGCGCCTTTCTTCGAACACAGCCAATTCCGGCGGTTTTATGTATAGCGATTCAAGCGGCGATATTAATATCACATCCGGTGGAAAATTAAGCTTGACGGAGAACGAAGCCTACGCATCCGGCGGTGCGATTTACAACGAAGGCAATGGGAGCACAACCCTCATCGCGACAAATAACGAAATGTACGTTAATGGTAATACCGCTGGCGCCGATGGCGGCGTGATTTATAACGATTCCGGCGTGAACAGCTATGATAAAACAGTGGCATTATGCAGTAATTCCGACTCAAGCGGTCAAGGAGGCGTGTTGACCATTATAAACAACAGCGCTGACCGCAACGGCGGAGTTATTTACAACAAAGGCGCTTCGGTAACGCTCCAGTCCTCCACAGGTCTTGCCAAAATCAGCGCCAATACCGCAAAGAACGGCGGCGCGATTTATAACGACTGCTCCGGCAACGACGAAGGCATCGCCACCGTTAAGATCGCCTCTACCGGGAACAGTGTAAACCTGATGAATAACGAAGCAACTGCAGGTTCCGGCGGAGCTATTTACAGCGTTGGCTCTAACGTAACTCTTGAAGCTAAAGCTAGAAACTTGATTATTGATGCGAATACCGCGGAGGTTAGCGGCGGCGCGATTTATAACCGGGGCAAAGCGGCTACAACGATTACCATTGACGGCAATAAGGTCATCACTACAGACAGCCTCGCAAATACCGGTTCCGGC
>CACXSS010000094.1 GCA_902770245.1 uncultured Planctomycetota bacterium
CGACTAAAATACATTTATTAAAAATACAAAGGAAATCAAGTCTTGCCAATAATGCAAGTATGAAAAATAAACAATCGGTGTGAATCCGTTTCATCCGTGCTTTCCGTGTAGGACTTAATAGACCCTAAATAAACCTTATTTTAGCTCACAGGTACGGACTTGCCGGAAGAATCGAAAATTTATTCGACTTCGTCTTTTTGGAATCAACACTTTTCGACGTTTTTCTTTGGAGGGCTGGAGACACCCGCTAACCGGGCGGAACCATCATTTCTTTGTGTTGTAAACAAAATTTGAGCGCTCACCATCAAATATTATAATCGTCGATTCGCTCCCGTTGACAAATCGTTTCAAACGGGTATGATATAGAGTTGCGAGTGGTACGTGGTACGTGGTAAGTTTGACACTCGCTTGCGTACTTCTCACTAAACACTAACTACTTACCACTAACAACCCAATATATACTACTTGCGAGAATCATCAGTATTTATTAACCACTAACCACACATACTTTGGTCATGAACTACGACCCGATTGCATTAAAACAGTTAATTAAAGACAACGCGTTGAAGTTTGGCGATTTCATTCTCGCCAGCGGCAAGAAAGCCAAGTACTATTGCGACAGCAAACAGGTAACTCTCGATTCCGAGGGTCTGCGGCTGGTCGGCGAGGGAATGCTGGAAATTGTCAACAGCTTGCCGTTCCCGATTCAGGCGGTTGGCGGAATGGCAATCGGCGCCGATCCGATTACCGCGTCCGTTTTGTGCGCCGCCGCCGGACAGAAAAAACCGCTCAAAGGGTTTATGGTCAGAAAAGAAGCCAAAGACCACGGCACGCAAAAATTTCTCGAAGGTCCCGTCAAGCCGGGCGACGAAGTCGTGATTGTTGAAGACGTTGTTACGACGGGCGGGTCGTCCCTTAAAGCGATTGAACGCTGCAACGAGTTCGGGCTTAAAGTAAAAGCGGTTATCGCCATTCTCGACCGCATGGAAGGCGGACGCGAAAACTTTGAAGCTGCCGGATACCCGCTTTACAGCCTGTTTACGATTCTCGACTTCGGTCTGACGCCGCCGAAAGAGTAATAGAGAAGTACTTAGTGCATAGTACTTAGTGCATAGGACGCAAGCGTTCCTCTCACTAACCACTATGCACTTTATTTCTCGGCAAAGACGGTAAAGACGCCTGTCGATCCGAGGTAGTCCGACAAACTATGCGTTGCGCCAACCTGATTGGTTACGTTGTAAATCGTAACTTTTTCTTTTTGAGAAGCGGGAACGCCGGCAACGCCGTCTCGTCCCATGGCTTCCGTCTGTCTGTCCGGCGTAACGAATCGGTACCATCTCAGACCGGTGTCCACATCGTTAACCGTTAAAGTACAGCGCGTTTGACATTCCAGCGCTTTCTCCCTGCCGCAAACAAACGCGTAAGTTGGAACCGCCGGCGCGATAAGCAGAGATTGAATCTTTCCGGACGTTCCCGGCGCAGTTCTGCCGTAAACAGCTCCGCCGGAAAGAAGTTGACAGGCTCCCAAAACCGTATTCGCTCCAAAGCTGTATCCAATCAGACGAATCTCGGCGCTTTCCGGCGCGGACTGCAGGAATCGAGCCAGATAAAAACTCTCCCACTGACTGCGATGTTCTGCATTGGTCGCATCCTGACGAACTGGCGCCCCGGTTCGAGCGGAATTCCAAAACCAGACAACAAGCTTGTAATTCTTGTCTGCAATAGCCCGATTAAGATACTGACGAATCAGATAGCCGTCGTTGATAGCGCCGCATCTGTCCGCCTGATTTCCATGGATGTAAATAAACGTCTTGCTTTCTTCAGAACCCTTCCAGATGGCGCCCTTGTCAACCGGAGTCCAGCCCGTTGACGTTTCAGCAACGGCTCTAAAGCCTGCGTCTATCTGTTCCGGGGTCAAATTGCCGCGGTGTCCGTATGAATCTACGACGTAAAATTCTTCCGCCTGTACTGCACAAAGCCCAAAAAGAAATGTCAGGTACGCGGCAGCGCAAAACAGACGCTTGGCAAAGGCAATATAATATTGCATGATTATTCCTTTCGATAGGTTTAAATTTGTTGAAAGAGTTTAAGGGAACTGCAGGAAACTTCTAAAAATGTTTATTTTTAGAAGTTAGTGCGTAGTGCATAGTGCATAGTGCATAGTGCATAGTGAGGGGAGCGCTTGCGTCCTAAGCGCTAAGCGCTATGCACTAAGCACTAGCATTATACTCTTTTTGACAATCAAATCAACGCCGATTCATTATGAATTTAACGAATTTAACGATTATTCCGTTGAATATTGTCAGAACAATTTGTTTAATACAATTCCAGTAATGTCAGGAAATAAAAAAAATCGTTTTTTTTCGAAAAATCGGACGTTTTTTTTCACCGTTTCAAAATTGTAAGCTATAGATTAGTTGTAACGCTTGAGCGGGTAAAAGCCCTCAGGCATAAATAAAAATACTTTTGGTTCTGGCGCAGTACGATTACCGTCTGTCGCTGTACGTGAATAAGGAGTGTACCCCATGAAAAAAGCCTTTTTACTTTCGTTTGTCGTTTTGACAGTCGCCTTGACGGTTGGCTGCTCTAACGGTCTGCCGCGCAATTGCCTGCTGAGAAAATGGTTCTGCGGTAAAGAATGCTATCAGGAATCGTGCTATACGCCTGATACTTGCCCAACATGCCCAACATGCCCGTCGTATTCGTCTGGCGTAGTTGTTGGCGACCCCATTGTTTCAGACACCGGTTGCAGTTCCTGCAATGCGCCGTCCCTTCCGGCAGCAACCCCCACAATTACAACGCCCTCTCCGGCTCCAATATCTTACGGTAATTAACATCAGGGTAGATGTTATTGACGTCAGTAGCCAACAAACAGCTCTTGTCTGTTTCTGTGCTGACGTCTTTTTTTAGTCAGACGGTTAAAATCCCGGGGTTCAAAATCCTGTCAGGGCTTTTAACAGCAGTCTGAATTTGCTCCAACGAGAAATCGTCGGGCGGTTTGCCCAGACGTTGAAATCAACGCGTCGAATCGCTTCGACGATTTTTTGTCCGCCCATAATAAAGAGCTTTATATCCGTTTGGAAACTACGAGGAACACGGCTGACTAACGGACTTCCTTCTGTAAAAAAAGAGTCCGCCCAATCGCAAAGCTTCGACATCGTCTCGATAAAAGCCGGGTTGTAAACTTCGTTCTGAAAATCGTCCAAAGAGTATCCGCAAGAGTTCATATCGTCGAGAAGAACGTATCGTCTGGAATCGGATTGACCATCTAACGTTTTGCGTCGTTTATCTCTGGCGACGTCCTGCCAATGGTTTGCCAGCTGCAAGCCTGTACAGATTTTATCGGACAGAGCCATGCTTTCTTCGTCTGTCGTTTGAGCTAAATGAAGAACAATTCTTCCCACCGGATTGGCTGACAATTTACAGTAGTTCAGCAACTCTTCTCTGAAGTTGTACTCTTTTTTTGTTTGATCCAGACGAAAGGCGGCAATCAAATCTGCAAAGAGGGATTTCGGAATGGAGAACTCGTCAACAATTGGCTTCAGAGCAATGAAAATCGGATGTTCCGCCCTGCCCTGATAGCAGTCGTTGAGCTGGGAATTCCAGTCGTCCAGAGCCGCCAGAGCCGTTTGGTTGTCTGGCGATTCGTCGCCTAAATCGTCCGCCCAGCGACAGAAAGAATAAACCGGATAGAAACTTTGTCTGACCTGTCGCGGAAGCAAAAAACTGGCGACCGTAAAATTCTCATAATGCTGACGAGTGTACTGTCGGCAGAATTCCTGAGCGGAGACGAGGTTCAATTTTCTGATTTATCGTAAACGTATGCCGTTTAGCGCTATAACTGTTTAACAAAATCCTCAATTGACTGCGTTAATAGCGCCGTTTGGGAAAGCGATTTTAAAACGATTGCATCGGATTTGTCGTTGACCGCGTCTTGAACAGTTTGTGGAACAGAACCAAAACGAATGTTAAGAGTTTGAAGAATCATATCCTTCAGGGTTTTAACAACGCCTTGACTAACGCCCCGCTCAATGCCTTGCTCAATGCCTTGTTCGATACCTTGTTCGATACCTTGTTCGATACCTTGTTCGATACCTTGTTCAATGCCTTGTTCGATACCTTGTTCAATACCTTGTTCAATGCCCTGAACAATGCCTTGTTCAATACCCAGTTCAAATCCCTTGGCTTCGCCTTCAGCTATCCATTGTTCAACTAAAGATGACATGTTTTCTTCTCCCTGGTCAACGATTGTATCGTCATGAATGATTTGATTGTATTCTTCTTTTGTAACGTGTTTGCTGCACCGAGCCAGATAAATCAGCAGGGCGCGAATAAGGTTATAGTATTTTACATCCTTTGAATACGGACGCAATGCAGTCAAAGCTTCGCTGGCTTCAATAGCTCCGCGGCGGCTGAAAATCGCCTGCATCATTTTTAATACGCTGAAAAACTCCGGAACGTTCGTCCCAAATTCCAGCTTGTCAACTTCAATTTGATTTAAATCAAATAAAAGCGCCTTTGCGTTGATTCCCAATTCCTCGGAACCAGGCAGAGGAATAATCAGATCGCTTAAAACGGTTGCTTCGTAAAACGCTGATTCTCCATGATGAATTATAATCGGAATAACAGGCGAAAAACGGAACTGACTCATTTTATTGCCGTCTTTTTGTGCCTGTTCCAACTCCCGTTCCATAATATGGACGCAGTACTTGGTAATTTGAAACGTTGTCATGCGCTCTGAATACGATTTATGTTCCAGAATAACGGAAACATGAATCTCTTGAGCGCTTTCTTTATATGGAACGACGTAAATCAGGTCAGCGGCAGACTTTTTGAAATAATCGGATTCTCCCAAAATTCCAGGCTGAATTTCCAAAGCGTCCAAATCAAGATGCTCAAGCGTTTTTTTGGGCAAAACGTTTTTCAAAAACGCAACTGCAACCTCTGGAAGAGCAAAGGCAAGCTGGAAAAAGGTGTCGTGATTAATATGATAAACCGTAACCCAATCGTCAAAGGAAATGCGCCGTGGCTGCGAATCTGCCTGGTTTTCATCGGGAATCGGATTGTCATTCGACGGATTCGAGTTATTATCAGTCATAATTCTCGGTTTTGCATTACAGCGCGTTTCTCACGTTTCACTCTGTCCTTGGGACTTGGCATCGCTCTCTTTTTCCAGCTTTTTAAGCCGGTTGTCAACATCGCGAATTTGTTTTTTGAATTCCGGCAGCTTGGAAACCATCGCAACCTTGAGCAGAAACTCCCGTTCCGGACAGGCAGGCGCGCCGAGCATTTTCGATCCCGGTTCGATATTGTTCATAACGCCGCACTTGGCGCCTAAAATCACACAGTCGCCGATATGAACATGATCTCGAATGCCAACCTGCCCTGCCATGACAACGTAATCCCCGGTTGTAACGCTGCCGGCAATTCCCACCTGAGCGCAAAGGAGATTATGCTTCCCGATCTGGCAGTTGTGCCCGATCATAACCTGATCGTCGATTTTTGTACCATCGCCGATTCGCGTCGCCCCGTATGCGCCGCGGTCAATCGTTGTGTTGGCGCCAACGTCAACGTCGTCTCCCAGAACGACGTTGCCCAACTGAGCCGCCAACGCGTGTTTGCCGTCAACGAGTTTATACCCAAAGCCGTTGGCTCCAATCGACGCCCCTGCGCTGAGAATGCACCGTTTTCCAACAACGCAATCTTCATGAACCACAACGCCGGGATAGAGAATGGAACCTTCGCCGATTTTCGCTCCCGCCATGACGCAGGAATGAGGATGGAGAACGACGTTGTCGCCGATTTCCGCTTCCGCCCCAACGTAAGCAAACGGATAAATTGTTACATTTACGCCGATCTTTGCCGTTGGATCCAGACCCGCCTGCAGGCTGACAAACGGCTGAGGCGCTACTCGCTGAGGACGAAACAGCTTTACGATTTTAGTAAAAGCGTCGTGAACGTCGTCGACCATCAATGCAGGAAGCCCGACGGACAAGTCCGATTTCGGCATGACAACCGCAGACGCCTGCGTGTTAAACAGCGTGTCGAGTCGGCTGACGTTGTCGATAAGCGTAATGTCGCCCGGTCCGGCTTCTGAAAGGATAGCGGCGTTTTCGATTACCGTAGAGCCGTTGCCAACGAGAGTCGCGTTAACCAGTTTTGCCAGTTGGGAAAGTGTTTGTGCCATGTTGTGTGAGGGAATAGGGAGTAGGAAATAGGGAGTAGGGAGTAGGGAGTAGGAAATAGTTTAGGGAATGGGAAGTAGGGAGTGATATTTAAGATCGCCGCAGGCGAATTACTATTCCCTATTCCCCATTCCCTACTCCCTGTATTACTCTTCTTTTCTCGTATTTTGAATGGACAGCTCGTCCAGCTGTTTGTCGTCGACGACGCCGGGGGCGCCTGTCATCAGGTCAGCAGCGCGGGCGGTCTTCGGGAACGCAATGACGTCGCGAATGTTGTCGTATCCGCCAAAGAGCATGACAAGCCGGTCAACGCCCAAGGCAATGCCAGCGTGCGGCGGAGCGCCGAACTTCAACGCGTCGAGAAGGAACCCGAATCGTTCGTGAGCCGTTTGATCGTCAATGTTGAGCAGCTTGAAAATCTTCGCCTGAAGGTTGGTGTCGTGAATTCGAACCGTGCCGCCGCCCGCTTCAAAGCCGTTGATTACCAGGTCGTACGCAACCGCGTGAACCTTTTCCGGAGCCGTGTCCAGCAAATCCAGTTCCGCCGGCTGAGGCATGGTGAACGGGTGATGTTTGGCGTCCCACTTGTTGTCCTCTTCGTTCCATTCGAACATCGGGAAGGAGACGATCCAGGAGAAGCTCATCGACTTCGGGTCATACAGTTTGAGTTCTTTCGCCAACCGACGTCGCAAACCGTCTAAAGCGGCGCAGGTGATGTCGAACGTATCCGCAACAACGAGAATCATGTCGCCGTCTTTCGCGCCGGTAATTTCCAGAATCTTTTTGTGTTCCTCGTCCGTGAACTTTTTCGCCGTTGGAGAGGCGATGTCGCCGTTTTCCACCTTGAACCAGACAAGCCCTTTCGCCTTGAAATCTTCCTTGACGTAAGTCGTCAGCTCGTCAATCGCCTTGCGGGAATACTTGTCGGCGCATTGAGGAACGACAATCGCTCGAACCCGATTTCCCGCTTCAGCCGGTCCGCGAAAGACCTGAAAATCAACCGTTTTGGCAAACTCGGTCAGATCGATAATTTCCATGCCGAAACGCAGATCGGGCTTGTCAGAACCGTAGCGTTCCATGGCTTCGTCGTAGTCCATGCGCGACAGCGGCAGCTGGAGGTCAAGACCGAGAATCTTCTTCGCCAGGTCGGCAATCATGCCGTCCATGAACGTGAGAATGTCTTCCATCTCGACAAACGACATTTCAATATCCAGCTGAGTGAATTCCGGCTGACGGTCAGCGCGGAGGTCTTCGTCTCGGAAACAGCGCGCCAGCTGAACGTAACGGTCGTACCCGGCAATCATAAGCAACTGCTTGTACAGCTGCGGCGACTGCGGCAGAGCATAGTATTTACCCGGATGAACGCGGCTGGGAACCAGGTAATCTCGCGCGCCTTCGGGAGTGGATCGCCCTAACATCGGGGTTTCAACTTCGATAAACCCGTGAGCGTCTGTATAGTCGCGCATCGTCTTGATCATGCGATGGCGCAGAATCAAAGCGTCCTGCATTGCCGTGCGGCGCAAGTCCAAATATCGATACTGCAGTCGGACGTCTTCGCTGGGCAATTCCGGAATGCTCGGATAAACCGGCGGCTGATTGCATTTGTTCAGAAGCGTCATTTGAGTCGGACGGACTTCGATTTCCCCGGTCGCCATGTCAGGATTCGCCTGTCCAACCGGCCGAGAGCAAACCTTGCCTGTTACCTGAACGACGTACTCCATTTTCAGCCCGCGAGCCTGTTCGAGCAGTTCTTCGCCCGCTTCCGGGGCAAAAGCCGTTTGAGTAATCCCGTATCTGTCGCGGAGGTTAACAAAAACCAATCCGCCCTGATTGCGAATTCGGTCAACCCAACCGCAAATCGTAACTTCCTGTCCAATATGTTCCGCCCTCAAGGCTCCGCACGTGTGTGTTCTGTACATAATAGCTTATATAATCCTGTAATTCATAACCCGAAACCGGCAAAGATAACGCCGCTTCTCACTGTATTCTATATATAATACAACAAACGCTGATAATAGCAAGGGGGGAGAGATAATTCGGAATGCGGAATGCGGAATTTCGCAAAGGCTGTTCGATGGTTATGTGCAGGTCAACTAGTTCACGGATTTGACGGATTAAACAGATTTATACAGATTATCTTTCTTTTACGAAAAATTTACAAATTATCCCCGCAACCGCTTGACATTGCCATAAAGAGGAATTATATTAATAGTACGTTTGCGAACATCGCAGGTTTAGTTATTCCACATTCCTTTACTCATATTCCGTTATCATGAGTTCCATTTCCCGCAGAGATTTGCTTAAGTCCACGCTGACGACAGCCGCCGGCGCGGCAGCTGGCATGTTTATCACCCCTCAAAGCGCCAAGGCGGACGAGTCCTCTTTGGGAGGGAAACTGAATTTCGTCGAAGTCGCAGACGAGGTCAATCCGTGCCGAGTTGAAAACGGAGCCGTCGTCCGACCGGCTCGAACGATTCCCACTATAAGCGAAACCGACGTTCTGGTCGTCGGCGCCGGTCCGGCGGGCTGCACAGCTGCAATTGCTGCGGCGCGAGCGGGCGTTAAGGTTACGCTTGTAGAACGTTACAACCATTTTGGCGGTTTGGCGACCGGCGGGCTGGTTCTGGTTATTTTGGGACATTGGGCGCGGCAAAGCAAAGGCGAGCAGCCGTTCTCCTGCTGTCAGGGAATTGGCGAAGAATACATGCAGCGTCTGGAAGCGATGCCGTTGGGTATCATCGATCGCCGACACGGCGTCAATCCAACTATCGACGCGGAAGCGTACAAGTATCTGTTACAGGAAATGCTGACTGAAGCGAACGTCGAGATTTTGCTTCATTCCTGGGCGACGGACGCGATTATGTCCGGCAACGTCTGCAAGGGCGCGATTTTTGAATGCAAGTCCGGACCGCAGGCGATTCTTGCTAAACAGGTTATCGACACGACCGGAGACGGCGACATTTTCGCCGCTGCCGGAGCAAAACATCAGGTTAGAAAATTCGCCGCCGGGCTGGTTCACACCCTGGGCGGGTTGAATCAAATCGACAACTCCAAACGACAGGGTCAGCCGCCATTGCGAGGCTTGGGAAGTGTAACGCCCGTTCCCGGTCTGAACTGGGTCAACATGTCCGGACCGCAGTCCAACGGCGTTGACGTCAAAGAACTGACGCGTCTGGAACTGGCGCACAGAAAGCACATCTGGCAGAATTATCTCAATCTCAAAAAACAGCCGGGAACGGACAAAGTCTTTTTGGCTCAAACCGCTCCGCAGATGGGCGTGAGAATCACCCGCGTTATCGACGGCGTCGAAACGGTAACCTGGCAAGGCATGGAAACCAATCAGCATTTTGACGATTTCCTCGCCTTTTCCGGCTCGTGGAACGCCAACCACCAACGTTGGGAAATTCCCTTTGGCGCGATGCTGCCGCTCAACGTCGAGAATATCATCACAGCGGGAAGAAGCCTTTCCGGCGAACACCGCATGTCGGACGACATCCGCGTCATTCCGACCTGCTGGGTCAGCGGACACGCCGCCGGCTGCGCCGCCGCCGTTGCAGTCAAAACCAATGTTGACTACATTCGCAACGTCGACATCCCCGCCGTTCGCGATCTGCTCCGAACGCAAAAAGCGTATTTGGGTTAATTAGTAATTAGTGATTAGTAATTAGTAATTGACGCAAGCGTTCCACGCCGATTAATTGCAAGTCAAAGCTTTTTCTGGGCAGTTGGCGGCGCATTTTCCGCAGCCGACGCATAAGTCCAAATTGACTGTTAAAATCGTCAGGTATTGTTCGTCCGACCACTGCTTTTCAAAAGCGGAGGTCGGACATTCGTTTACGCAGATCGAACATTCTTTCTCGAAATTGAGCCGACATTCCGAATAGTTCAGCGTAACAGGACGCAGGACGACGTTCTGTTTTTCTTCCAGCGTCAGATTTGCAATCGCGCCTGTCGGGCAGACTTCCGAGCATTTGTTACACGTATACTCGCAATACGCGGGATGGTCGGAATCCGTCTGGAAATCGACGTTAGGCGCGCCCCAGAGAATCGGGGACTGTTCAAAGGGAATCGGCTGAAGCGCTTTCGTCGGGCAGGACTTGAAACACGCTCCGCAGCGGGCGCACTGCGACGCCATTTGCAGTTCCGTTCCCGCGCCGGGCGGAAGAATCAACGGATTGCGCTGAGAACTCTTTTTCGATTCTCCCTGTTTGCTGTACGCGCCGTACGCGCCCGCCGCCGTCAAGCCGAGAATCGTTGCCGCCCAGGCGTATCGCCGCTGAGCGATGCCGCGCAAATCCTCAGACGGTTTTTCATCCTGACGGTTTAAGAGCTTCTTCACGATCCGAAAAGGAAAGAAAACAACGTCCTGCAGCGCGCCGAGCGGACAGCCGCGAACGCACCAGAATTTCGGAATTATCAGCGTCACAATCAGCAGTATCGGGACGAGAATCAACCCCCACGAATACGGCGAGAGCAAAACGAATCCCTTAACCAGAACCGTCGGGTCGAGAATGAGCGCGCCGGCAACGCCGAAAAACGCCGCTGCTATCGTTGCAATGAGAAAGACGAATCGCAGGTTGGGAACCCATCGGGCGGAAATCCGGGGAACGCCCAGCTTTTTCCCAAGCCAGCCGACGACGTCAAACGCCGCGCCCATCGGGCAGAGGAACCGGCAGAAAAATCGAGGGACGAAAACGCTCGCCAAAAGCAGGAGGAAAGGCGTCAGACACAACGTCCCGGCGGCTATCCAGAGGGTAATTCCCGCCAGCGGACTGACGACAACTGTTGAGCCAGCCCAGCCGAGTATCGCAGCGCACGTCGCCGCAACGCCGACAAATCTCAAAACGAATTTCAATATTTGTTTTTTATTCATACTGGCGATTATACAGCATAGATGAATGTTTTTCAAGAGGTGGAGGCGCATTGGTTATGAGCAGGTCAGCTAGCTCACGGATTTTACGGATTAGACGGATTTTCGCCGATTAGTTAGTTGTCGTTCCTGCCGTTTTTTCTCCCCTTACTGAGTTTGAGGGGGAAGAACCTTTTTTTCAAAAAAGGGCGGCGAGGCGCCGCTCCCAATCCGCGCTACCGCGCGAGACGTGTTATAATCGCTCCCGTTGGTCGCTTTTTCCCTTTATACTTCAACTTGAAAAAACTTCCCTAAAAGGTCGTCAGCTTGCTGGCGACCGAAAGTTTTTTCAAGTTAGCGAAACACAGATCCCGTTGGTCGCTTGCGGCGGAAGCATCCCAAAATCTTCAGAACGCGGAATGCCCCTCCGCCCCGCTGGTTCGCGGGCGTCTTCGCCCGCCGCATTTCACAATCGCTTATATAGAACTACGATTCCGTCTCAACCAGCTTTTTAGACCGAAGGTTTCTGTAAATAAAGTATGAAGCAATCGCTATAACTAACAGCGATAAAACGCCGCTCCATATAATAAGCGTATTATCGCGCTCTTTAAGATACTTGACGATCTTCGGGTCGGCGCCATGTTGAGACGCTTCATACCAGTATGGAACAAGTGAAAATCCCTCTTGTGGATTGACGTTGGCTCCATGTTCAACAAGAAATTTCACCATTTTAAAATCGCCAATTATTACAGCTTCCTCTAAAGGCGAATGATAGCGTCGGTCATATACAGACGCATTGATGTCTATCCCTTCCTGTTCAAGAAAATAACGCACTACATCTATATCTTTACTATAAACTGCAGCCATCATTACAGTATGCCCCATGGAATCTCTGCCATTGACGTCTGCGCCATGAGCAATAAGCCACTGAATCAGTTCAATATTGCCTCTCTGAGCCGCAAAGTGTAAAGCGTCCTTCGATTTCCTTACGTCAACACCCTGAGTTACAAGATATTGGGTCATCTCCAGGTTGCCTCTTTCTGTTGCAAAAGACAATAACGATTTGTCGCTTTTTACGTCCGCGTCTTGATCAATCAGCCATCGAACCAATTCTATATTGTCGCTATAAATTGCCGCTCTTAAAACAGCGTTGTTTTTGATCGCATCCTCTCCTTGTTGAACCAGCCATTGAATCAGTTTCAAATTGCCGTTCAAAGCTGCATAGAATATTAAATTGTAATCTTCGTTTATGTTTAAACCGTTTTTTTCGAAGAAAAGCAGCGGAATACGGTCAACGGAAAGCGGCGCATTAATGTCTAACCCTTGCTCGATAAGCCATTGAACCGTTTCCACATTGCCTCCTTCAACGGCATATTGTAAAACAGAACTCTCATCGAAATCTTTGGCGTTAATGTCTAACCCTTTTTCGATAAACCATTTAATCATTTCCAAATTGCCGCTTAGAGCTGCATAGTGAAGACAAGTCCTTTCATATTCTCCTACGGCATTGACGTCCAGACCTTTCTCGACCAACCATTTAACAAGTTCCAGATGACCTCCTTGAGCGGCATAGTGAAGACATGTACACTTTTCTCTGGTGGCGTTGATATCTATACCTTCCTTGAGCAGCCATTTAAATATTTCTATATTGCCGCCTTGAGCGGCTGCATATAAAGTGGAATTGTCAAATGATATACCTGCGCCCTTTTTTATGAGATATTGAAACATCTCCATATTACCGTTTGACATAGCTGCCAATAGCGCGGTATTGCTAAAGACATCCTGGGCATTAATGAGAGAGCTGGCGCCGTTTTCGACAAGAATTTTTACCATTTCCAAATTGTTATTTTCAGCAGCTATGATTAACGGCGTATCCATAAAATCGCCGCCCTTATAATCCAACAGTTTGACGCGTCCCATATTGACGTCTGCGCCCTTCTCAATTAACAGTTTGACGCGATCCAGATCGTCCATATACGCGGCGTAGTGCAGAACGGTTACATCTTTTTTCCCTTGCGGAGTAAAATCGAACTGTCCAGATTGAAACATCTGCTCAAAACGATTTACAGCCGATTTGCCAAAGCGCCGTTCCGCGTCTTGAACGCTTTTTTTCGGCGGCGTTTTCTCAGCCGCGTTGAGGGTTATGGATGCAATCAGCGTCAGTATAAAAACAAAAATCAAACTCTTTATGTTTATCATAATTCAGCGTTCCTTTAGAAATGGGTTATTATATTTCTGATTGTATAGAATGTGAGCTAAAAGTCAAGTGATGAGAAATTTTTGAAAAAGGGACGGCGCCTCGCCGACAGCGGGCGAAGACGCCCGCGAACCAACGGACAGGCGTGCTTTCTGCGTTCATAAGATTTTTGGAGGCTTCCGCATTTTCATTGACGGCTTACGCCGTCAAGTTGTAGCCCGGGGACGGGCTACATCCAGGGGACGTTTTCGACTTCGCAATACGGTATTTCCCCCTTCAAACAAAGCGTAATTCCGCTCCCGATGGTCGCTCCATTACCGCCTTTCATTTTTGCGTTCGCTTCGCTCACACCCACGGGTTTACACCCGTGGCTCGCCTGAATTTTACTTTTCGCCTTTCATTTCTTTGCGTCCTTTGCGTTCTTTGCGGCTAAAATTCTTAACCATCAGAGTAGGGCGGCTATCTGGGAGAAGCTGGGAACTGCTGGGAGGTTCTGGGAATTTCTGGGAAAATCAA
>CACXSS010000095.1 GCA_902770245.1 uncultured Planctomycetota bacterium
GCATGGCCTTCTTCACCTCGGTGGGCAACCCCGGCATGGCAACCGGCGGGGCGGGCGACGTTCTAACCGGCGTTATCGCGTCGTTGGTCGCTCAGCAGTACGACCCGTTTGAAGCCGCGCAAATCGGCGTTTACGTCCACGGCTTGGCAGGCGACCTCGCCGCCCGATCCCTCGGGGAAACGTCCGTTACAGCCGAACGCATTTTAGAGTTCCTTCCCGCCGCGTTCAAAAAGCTGGAAAAAGACTCGAAATAGTAAAATCTGTCTGTCCTCCCCCCTTGATATAATTGATTATTGAATACAATAAGACATTATCAATTAACATTTAATTCCGCATTCCGAATTTCTAATTCCGAATTATACCATGTTTCGTCCAAGTCAAACTAAAATTATCGCAACAGTCGGACCGGCGATTTTGTCGGTTGAGAAACTCGTAGAACTCATTCAGGCGGGAGTTGACGTCTTCCGCATTAACGCCGCTCACGGGACGATTGAGTCGTTCGCGTCCACGTTGGCGCTGATTCGTCAGGCGGAAAAGGAAGCGGACGCGCCGATTGCCGTCTTGATGGACCTGGCGGGACCGAAAATGCGTCTGGGCGAAATTGAAGGCGGAGAGCTGGACTGCGTTCAGGGCGAAAAAGTCCGGTTTATTCGCGGGAAAGAGTCGCCGCAAAAGAACTGGCTGACGTCGACGTACGAACCGCTGGTTGACGAACTCAACGTCGGCGACCGTGTACTGATGTGCGACGGTCTGGTCAGCGTCGAGATTACCGAAAAGGGCAAAGATTACGTCGAGGGCGTCGTCGTTCAGCCGGGCGTCGTTCGGTGCCGACAGGGAATCAACCTGCCGGGCGTCAAACTGTCGGTGAAATCCCTGCAGCCGATCGACATAACCAACGCGATTTGGGCTGTTCAAAACGGAATCGACTATCTCGGGTTCAGCTTCGTCCGCACGGCAGAGGAAATCGACGAACTGCGCGACATTCTCGTTGCCAACAAACCGGCGGGGAAACCGCTCAACACCGGGATTATCGCTAAAATCGAGAAGCCGGAAGCGGTCGAGAATCTGGAACAGATCGCTTTGGCGTCCGACGGCGTGATGGTTGCCCGCGGCGACTTGGGCGTCGAAGTTGACATCGCCAAAATGGGCGTCGTTCAGAAGGAAATCATTCGTGTTTGCCGCGCGCTGGGCAAGCCGGTGATTGTTGCAACGCAGATGCTGGAAAGCATGACGCACAGCCGAATCCCGACCCGGGCGGAAGCGTCCGACGTTGCCAACGCGGTTTTTGACGGCGCGGACTGCATTATGCTTTCCGGGGAAACCGCTGTGGGCGACTACCCGGTCGAAACGGTCAAGACGATGCACCGCATTGCTCTGGAAACCGAAAAGGAAAGAGCAAAGCGCGACGACGAAACTATGCCGGAACTTCCCTGTTTTTACGACGATTCCGAGAACACGCTCCTGCGTTCCTGCTCGCTTGTCGCCTGCGCCATGGCGGAAGCGGCGGTCAGCATAGCAGATACAACGGAGGCGTCGGCAATTATCGCGGCAACGTCCACCGGGCGCACCGCGCTGGATTTGGCGCTCATGAGGTCGCCCGCCTCGACGATTGGCTGTTCGCCCGTTCTGGAAGCCGCGCGAAGACTGGCTCTTTTCTGGGGCGTTATTCCCATGTATCTGCCGGAGGCTAAGAACTATGCCGACATCGTCGCAGAAGCGAAGAAACGGGGATACGTCGAAACCGGAGAAGCCGTCGTGTTGCTGACAGGGCAAAACGTTTTCAAGGATTCCTACAACGCCGTCGCCGTTATTGAGGTTCAGTAACGTCAAGTTCAGAAACGTCTTCGGACTGGAAATCGCCCAGGTCGATTTCAAAATCCTCGTCTGGCGAGTCTGATTGAGGAACTGTTACATTTAACGTCCAGCCGACAGCGACCGCAGCAACTATTCCCAACACAGGCAAGAAGCGACTCTTGCCTGTTGTTTTTATTAATATTAGCAATAGCGCGCCTGCATACGCCCAAAACGACAGAATGAGCGCGTTTTCCAGGACAGAGAACCACAGTGTCTTGTTGGGGTCTACGGCTGCGTACGAAGTCTGTAAGAAAATATAATCGAGAATTCCGTTCTTCAGGAAAAGATAAAATCCGACGCTGGCAATAGCCGTCGCTGCGAGATGTAACAGCGTTTTTGCAACTCTTCCCGGCTTGAATCGTCCGAACATCGCAGGGATGTGCAGCCCGACGTGAATTCCCGTCAGGATAAACGCCCAATAGGACGCCGCCAGGTGCGCTGGTCGTGCGAACGCTGACGGCGCTATTCCATAGAGGAACGGCGCGGCGTGTGTACTCATCGCCAAGCCGCAAAACGCCGTCAGAACATAAGCGATTAGCGTCAACGTAAAAACGCCTGTCATGACAGCGCGCTGGACGGTGTATCGACCGGAAAACAGAGACGCATACCAGCGTCTGTTATGCCATTGATGGACGACAAGCAATACCGCCATCGCAACTCCATGCCATTCGTGCGCCGCTTCGCTGGACGCGTGATACGCCATCAATTGCGTCAGCATGAGCGCCATAAAGGCGTCGATAGCCAGTCGGACGATTCGATTTGCTGTCATATCGGGTAAAAGATTAAGGGGCTATTACAGAACGCTTTCCGCCCAGGCTTTGAGTTCGTCTTCTAAAACGCTGGAAACAAATCTCTTTCCTTCAACGACGGTTGCGCCGGCAGCCAACGCCTGAATGTTTTTAGCGGCGGCGCCCATCGTGTTTCCGCCAGACGTGCAGAAGGGAACGACTTTCTTGCCGCTGAAATCGTGCGCTTCCATGAACGTGTCGATAATCGACGGTTCCCGATACCACCAGACGGGGAACCCGATGAAAACGACGTCGTACTGCGCCATGTTTTTCACCTCGGCCTCAATCGCCGGACGGCAGGAGCGGTCATTCATCTCGACAGAACTTCTGCTGTTGCTGTCTCGCCAGTCTAAATCCTCCTCCGTATAAAACACTTCCGGTTCAATTTCAAACAGATCCGCGCCGATAGCCGCCGCCAGTTTCTTTGCAACCGACGCGGTTACGCCGCTGGCGCTGAAATATGCTACCAATGTTTTGCTCATAAGTATATCTCCTTAAATTTGTTATGCTTTTCGCTGACATTCCGGGCAAACGCCGCGGTACGTAATTTCGCACTCGGAAATCGTAAATCCTGTAGACGAGCGGTCAGGGCAGGGTAGGGCGTTCAAGCTGGAATCCATGCAGTCTTCCGTTTTGCCGCAAACGGTGCAGACCAGATGGTTGTGCGGCGCCGGGTTGCCGTCGTATCGGGCGGACGAGCCGGGATGCAAAACCCGTTGGATAAGTCCTTCGTCCGCCAAGGTTTCCAGCGTTCTGTAAACTGTTGCGCGTGAAATCGTTGGGATCGCTTTGCAAACCGCAAGGTAAACCGAGTCTACTGTTGGGTGAGACTTGTCTTCCATGAGGACTTCATAGACTTTCTGTCTCTGAACGGTAATCGACAACCCACGAGATTTGCACTTTTCGTCAAAATTCTGGTTCATGGATTCAAAACAAGAGTTGGCGGTGGAAGTTGGCAAAAGAAACGTCTCTTGCTCAATTTGAAAGCTTCTTATAAATTTTACTCAAATTATACGTAAAAAGAACTTTGTGTCAAGTTAAAACGGGAAACCAGATAAAAATTCTTCCGTTTTTTTGTATTTTTTCAAGATTTTTTCATCGAAATGTTTGACACGAATTGAAAAACTTGTATAATAAATAAAATTTGACTGTAGCGGTTGCAGACAAATATTTCTTTTGGTTGTTATGATGAGGTACTATATGAGTAACAAAGAAGAAGAATTTATTCAGGTTTCTGGAGTAGTCAAAGAAGCCGTCCGCGGAGCGTTTATCGTTCAGCTCGACAATTCCGATCACGTCGTTACTTGCCGTTTGGCAGGCAAAATGCGAAAGAGTTTTATTCGCGTTGTCGCCGGAGATCACGTTACTGTTGCGATCAGTCCTTACGACCTTGAACGCGGTCGAATCATTTATCGCGATAAATAATCAATTCCTTCTTCTGGATTAAAATAAAGGATTATTTTATGGCTCAGATTTATACTTCGTCGAAAATTCCTCAAACCAAGCCAGATCGGGACACTCTGCCGGAAGGAACCAATTTGTGCGATTACTGCAACGGTAAATGCTGCCGATACTTTGCTTTGGCTATTGACGCCCCAACGGAATGGGCAGACTTTGAAAACTATCGATGGTATATTTTGCACGAACACGCCGCCATTTTTACCGAAGACGACAGCTGGTTTTTACTCGTAACAACCAAATGCAAAAACCTGGGCGACGACAACTACTGCAAAAATTACGAACATCGCCCTGACGTGTGCCGTATTTATTCAACCGAACGCTGCGAGTACGAAGATAACTGGGTCTACGATAAGCTTTTTGACGATTCCGAACAGCTTTACGAATACGCAGAAGCCCTCCTGGGACCGAAAAACGGCGCGCCATTGAGATCACAGCGCTGATATTCCAGTTTTGTTATATAGCGTCTGTTTCAATATGAATACGCCCAAAAATCAGTCGCCGATTAATCCTCATCTTGACGCCTTTCATCCGCACGCCAAGTTTTTCGAGTTTGCGTTCCGGATGAACGAAATTGCTAAAGCGTTTATTCGATACGCTTTACGAGATACTATCATTTTACCCGGCTTGCAGCTGGATAAACTCAAAGTCCAGCCGGGGAAGTTTCTGGATGCCGATACATTCAAGGGGTCTGAAGCCGACATGGTCTATACGATTCCCTATCAGTCAGACGGCGAAGAACAGGAAATTGTCGTCTATACGCTTCTGGAGCACAAATCGACCAACGACTACAACGCCATTCGTCAGCTGGGGCGGTATTCTATGCACCTGACTTTTATCGGCGTTCCAGAAAGCCCTGATCCTAAAGAATCCGGGGAATCAGAGATTATTGAACGTCAAGTACGGAAAGAGTCTGACCGGCTTCCACTGGTAATTCCTATTTTAATTCACCATGGTAAAGACGCGTATTCCGGACCAACCCAACTTCGGGAATACTATCCTAAAGTTCAAGGGTTTGATCGTTTTACTTTCAACTTTGAACCGATTATCATTGATCTGACGGCGACAAAGATTGAAGACCTGCCCAACGATGTGAACGAAATGCCGTTCAATATCGTAATTACAATTATGAAGCTGGTTTTTCAGGAAGACAGATTCGAAGACGTCGAACGCTGTTTTTTGGAACTGTTTCCATTTGTCAGTTCAAACCAGCAATATATGGAACTTGCTAAAACGGCGATTCTGTATTTCTGGATTGCCTCGCATACAGATCATAACCGTTTTTTGCATTTACTCAAAACAAGCTACCCCCAAGAACAAGAAGGAGGAGAAAATACCGTGTTATCGCTATTAGAACAATCTCGTTTGGACGGAGTGCAAGAAGGAATCGAAAAGGGAATCGAAAAGGGAATCGAAAAAGGAGAATTGAAAGCAACTCGCTCTGTGCTTGTCAATGTACTTCAAGCCCGATTTAAGAACGTTCCTGACTCCATCAAAACTCGAATTGAAAGCATTGCCGACGTCGTTGTCCTGAATTCCTTGGTTGTCGAAGCGTCTCAATGCCAAACCATTGAAGAATTCCAAAAGAGTTTGTAATATCTGTTGGAAGTTCTCAATATATATCGTTATTTGAACAGATTATTTTTTATATATGATTACCCCTCAAACGCTTAAGGGTTTCCGGGATTACCTTCCGGAAACGATGATTCCCCGCCGTCAGATTATCAACGCCGCGGCGGAAGTGTACGAATCTTTTGGTTTCGCGCCCATCGACACGCCTGCTCTGGAATATCTGGAGATTCTTCAAGGCAAAGGTTCCGACGAAACGGACAAGCAGATGTACAAGTTCCAGGACGCCGGCGGACGCAACGTCGGCATGCGGTTCGACCTGACGGTTCCTCTTGCCCGATTCTCGGCTCAGCATATTAACGAACTTGGCACGCCGTTTAAGCGATACCACATCGCCCCGGTTTGGCGTGGAGAGAACACGCAGCACGGGCGCTATCGCGAGTTCGTTCAGTGCGACTTCGACACGATTGGAACGACGGGCGTCGAGTCTGATATTGAAGCGGTTTTGGTAATCTACACGCTCTTTTGCCGGCTCGGATTCAAAGATCAGTTTGTTATTCACGTCAACAACCGCCAGATTCTCAACGGCATTTTGGAAACGATGAACCTGCGCGACAAGTCGGTGTCCGTCCTTCGCGCGATCGACAAACTCCCCAAAGTCGGGGCGGAAAAGGTAATTGAAGAACTCAAGCAAACCGCCGGCGCGACGGACGAACAGTGCGAATCCCTCTTGGCGATGGCGTCGCTGACCGGAACGAACGACGAGGTTTTAAATCGACTTTCGGAAATTGCAGCTCAAAGCGAACTGGCTCAAGCGGGCATCGCCCGGCTTCGTCAGATTCTCGACGGCGCCAAGGCAGCTGGCATTGCGGATTCTGCCGTTCAAATTGACCTGTCCATCGCCCGCGGGCTGGATTACTATACTGGCGTCATTTTCGAGACGTTCTTAACGGAACTTCCCAAAATCGGGTCGGTCTGTTCCGGCGGACGATACGACAATCTCGCAGAACTGTACACCAAACAGCAGTTGCCGGGCATCGGCGCGTCGCTGGGGCTGGACAGACTTCTGGCGGCGATGGAAGAACTCGGCAAACTGCCGGACGCCAAAACCCCTGCAGACGTTTTGATTCTGTTTTTCGATTCCGAACGCCTCAACGACTATATTAAGATGTCGGTTGAACTCCGCAGCGCCGGCGTGAAAGTCGAGCTGTATCCGGAACCGAAAAAGATCAAAGCGCAAATGCAGTACGCAGACCGCAAAGGGTTCAAATACGTTGTCATTGCCGGCAGCAAAGAATTTGAAGAAGGCAAAGTCCAGATTAAAAACCTTGCAGACGGCTCTCAGAAAGACGTCCCGATGGCGGAGCTTGCCGCTGCGTTCAAATAAACTCAACAGAATCCAATATAACCAAAAAGAACAGCGAGCGCCGACATGACGCTCGCTGATTTTTTAGACGTTCTCTTTAGTTGTCTGAAACAATTCTTTCAGCGATATGCGCTGCGGTCAAACCGCATGTCTCTAAAAGATATTCGTAAGACGCAGGCGTAAAAAACGTGTCCTGTATGCCAATAAATAACTGCCTTGGCGAATTATCAAGGGTTGATTTGACTTCAGCAATTGCCGATCCTAAACCGCCGATGACGTTATGTTCTTCTACGGATACGATTTTTCTGTGACATGCACAGGCGCTGATAATGGTCTGTTTGTCTAAAGGTTTAATTGTATGTACATTGTATACAGATGTCGAAATGCCCTTCTCGTCCAGTAATTTAGCGGCTTCCAGCGACTGATAAACCATTGTCCCGGTAGAAAAAATGGCAATGTCCGACCCTTGTTTTAACGTCTGGATTTTACCAATCTGAAAATCGTAGTCTTCTGTATAAACAGGAGAACAATTGAGTCCGCCTGTCAAACGAATATACATTGGCTCAGAACTGTTAGCAGCAGCCCATGCCGCTTTATAAGCCTCTGCGGAATCGGCTGGAGAAATGATAGTGATTCCGGGGATTGCCTGCATGACGGCAATATCTTCAAACGTATAATGAGTGTTGCCAGACATTCCCATTACCAAGCCTGCGGCAGATCCAACAACTTTAACATTGCAGCGCTGATAGCCCAGATTATGCCGGATCTGTTCATACGAACGCATAGCAATGAACGTAGCGTACGTTGTGGCAAAAACAACGTTTCCTTCTTTTGCCAGACCCGCCGACATGCCAATCATGTTTTGCTCTGCAATTCCAACGTTGAGAAAACGATCAAGAAAAGCCTTTTGGTATCTGTCCAGCCCTGAGAGCGTTGCCAAATCAGCGGTTGAAACCCAAACGTTTTCCATTTGGGCGGCAATTTCAGGTAGAGCAATGCCAAAGAAAGTCCCTCGTTGACCAAGTCTTGACCATATTTTGCAGTTTACACGCGTTATTTGCTGCACTGTAACACCTCTTCAATAGCTTGCTTGTACAGTTTTTCTGACAAAACGCCATGATGCCATTCTTTTACGCCTTCCATAAAAGAAACGCCTTTTCCTTTTATCGTTTTGGCAATTATAGCGCGAGGACGATTTGTTTCTGGCTGATTTAAGACCTCGTACAGTTCCGATACGTTGTGCCCGTCGACTTCTTTGACGTCCCATCCAAAGGCAGAGATTTTGTCTTTCAGGGACGTTAAATTCATAACGCTGTCGGTTGGACCGTCGTATTGCAGTTGGTTTTGATCAATGATTACAGTTACGTTATTGAGTTGATAGTGAGCGGCAGACATAAACGCTTCCCAGTTTGAACCCTCGTCACATTCGCCGTCGCCCAAAATGACGTAAACGCGATTGGAGCGGTTCTTGCGCTTTGCGTCAAGCGCCATACCCAGACCGACGGAAAACGCCATTCCCAAACTGCCGCCGGAATATTCAATGCCGTTTTGCAGATTGTGCAATGGATGCCCCGGCAGATCAGAGCCGTCCTGTTCAAAGCCGTCTAAACTCTCTTGAGTCAGAAATCCCGCTTCTGCTAATGCGGTATAGTAAGCCAAAACGCAATGCGCTTTGCTGACAAGAACTCTGTCTCTTTCTTCCCAAGCTGGATCGTCAACCTTATATTTCAGAATGCCCTTATACAAGGTCGCGAATATTTCAATACAGGAAAGCCCGCCTCCTAAATGAGCGCCGTTAGCGCCGGCATGATACGCCATTTCCAGCGCCTTTAGACGCATTCTGTATGCAGCTGGCTTTATAACATCGTCAATTATGTTCATTTATCGTCCTCCATCGACCCTGATAACCTGCCCAGTGATATATGACGCGAAGTCTGAAACGAGAAACGCAGCAGCGTTGGCAATCTCTTCCGGCTTGCCCAGGCGTTTGAGTACCGTACTGTCAATCGTTTGACGCATTAAATCGTCTGACATTCCTTTAGCCATGTCGGTATCCGTTAAACCGGGAGCAATGGCGTTGACGCGAATGCCTTGCGGACCGAGTTCGTGAGACAGCTTTCGCGTTGCGCCAATTATGGCGGATTTTGTCGCGCAGTATTCCAGCTGACCCGGATCGCCATCCAACCCGGCAATGGAAGATAAAAACAGGATGCTTCCAGACTTCTGACGAGACATCATTCTGGAAACAAGCTGGGTTATGTACATCTGAGCGAAAAAGTTGACTTCAAACAGGTTTCTCATAACTTCAATTGACGTCATGGCGAACAACGCGTTGGGAGAGACGGCGCCGGCGCAGTTGACTAGAGCGTCGATGGGCTTCTTTTCGGCAAAGACAGCGCGCAGAGAGGATTTAACTTCTTCTGAATTGGTCAATTCAAAGTAAACCGGAGATATTGTAACGTTGTTTTGAGCGGCAGTCTGCTGAAGAAAAGCTTCGAAATCCTCCGACGCCTTTCGGGCGCACGCCCAAACGTTGGCTCCTTGCTGAGCAAAGACTTCAACCATCGCCTTGCCTATGCCGCGGTTTGTTCCGGTTACGATAATTTTTTTCCCTTGTAACAACATAGCTGAATTTTGATTAAAAAGTCGTAAATTTAATATGTAACGATTCGGCTGAGCGTTTTGACAATGTCATAGCCGTCCCAAATAACGCCGATGTCCAGCGCATCGCCGATATTGACGATGCGGTCAACGCCGGTTATGCCGCGTTCTATAATCCAGTCTGCCAGCTGCGACTTGTCCCAGCCAAAGGTTGTCAGGGTTTGGAATCGGGACGAAATAACAGGCGACAAATCGTCCAGCGACGAGAGCTTGTATTCGTAAAACAGCCCAAATTGTCCGCGAAGCTGGTCAAGATTTTTCGGAAGAACGCTAATCGGCGCTCGCCAGAGCGTTCCGCTTTGACGTATCGTCTGTCCGACTCCCTCGAAGTCAATGCAATTAGAACACATTTTAGTGAGTTTGTCAACTGCTTTGACGGGCGGGAGATCGTATTTTTTCGATGCGATTTCGACAGCTGACCAGAAACGTTCCTGAGCCATTGCGACGTCCGTTCCTGACCAGACAACCAGATGCGGCGACGAACAGGCGTTTTGATCCATTAAATACGTGTCGTTATAGAACGCCTGACCGAGTCGGGCGATTTGCTCGTCATTTGCTTCTGTAACAGCGTCTGCGTTAATCATGCAGAACGAATAGCGATCTGCAAAGGAAACTTCCACGCCGCGGACGTCAATGGGGAACTGCTGAATGTGACGAATCGTCGCGTCGCCGCCCCAGATAATTCGAGCTTGCGCCTGAGCGGATAGCTGAACGGTGATTTCGTCGCTGCGCTCGTACTGGACGAACGCGGTTGATTTGGCGATGCTGTCCCATTTGGGATCGGCAAAGATTTCGTTGACGACGCGGCAGACAACGTCCGTTTGCGGGAACGGTTTGGACGGGACGCGAACGACGTTGGCGTTGCCCGCCAGCAGTCCGAAAACGTACGAGAACGCAAAGTTAATCGGCACGTTAGACGGCGCAATATGAAACGCTGTTCCGCGACCAAGACGCCGTTTGCCGTCCTCGTAGGCGGATTTCATTTTGGCAATCGACGCCTTGCGGCACCAGAACGAAAACGTCTGAACGTCCGGGAACCGTTTCGCCTCAGCGTCCGACCGCAGCCGGCGGGACAACTCGTCCAGGAACTCGCAAACCAGCGGAGAATACGGTTCAACTGGGGAAACCGGAGCGCTTGTAACAGAGTAGTCGTACTTGCCGCACAAGACGGATATTTTAGCGCTTTCCTGTTCTTTACTCCCCAACCCCTTATTGACGGAATACGTATCGGAACAGCCGCGGACTTCGGCGTTTTTGATTCGACCGTAAATTTTAAACGTCTTGCCTTTTCG
>CACXSS010000096.1 GCA_902770245.1 uncultured Planctomycetota bacterium
ATTTCTGTTTGCGGCAGAGACTGCCGCGAGCCGGCTGGTCGCAGCAGACTTCCACGTTCCAGTAATTTTCATCGCTCCCTTCAGAGCTGCGCTACCTCAACTCGACACTTTTACCTATTTTCGCAACCCAAAATTTATCGCCCCCTGTTTTGTTGTCGTCTCCTTTCCGGTGGTTGAAAACCGCCGGTTATAGAAATGCAACCCCTTCGGGGTTAAGGAAACATTTTGCGTTGTCCATTGCCGCCTGAAATTCCCCGATTTCAGGCGGCGTTTTTTTAAAGAAAGGGCTAAACTTGAGCAACAGCGTTTTTATTTTGTTACAGAAACATAACAGAATACTCCAAAATATTTTTCAAAAAATCGACAATTCCTAATAATAGCCGCTTGAAAAAAATAGAATATAGAATATAATACGTAACAAATATAGATGTTGCTGGGAATTTTAAGTTTCCTTTTTAAGAATATTCCTTACTATATTGGTTTTTAATATTATGACAAACAATAGTTCATCTGAAAGTTGGTATTATTATATTAATAATCAAAGGTTGGGTCCTGTTTCGGGACAAGACATAAAGCGTTTGACCTCGACTGGCGAGATTACTCCTCAGACCATTATTGAACATAATGGCAAACAAGACCGAGCTGAAAACGTTAAAGGATTGACTTTTATACCGACCCCGGTTGTAACTTCAAGTCAAAGCTCTGGTGTTTTTCAACCGACGCCTGTTCCTGATTTTTCTCCTGTGAGCGAAACTACTACTGGTAAGCGTAATGTAAAAACCGCAACAAAACACCATAAACGCAGCGATGAGGCGCAACTATGTCAAATTAATCCTTTGGATATCATTTCTCTTGTTCTTGGCGTTTGCGCTTGTGTTTTAGCCAGTATACCGCTTACTACGGGAAGAGCTATCGATGTTGCGATTGTCGGCATTGTTATAGCTGTGATTGCCATAATCGTTCAAATGCTGCAACCTCATAAGACATCAATGTCATTTCCGATTGTAGGAGGAATTATCTGTGTCGTAGCTATTCTTTTGGCTCTTTACGTGAGAGATTATACTAAAAAAGAAATTGATAAGATATTTCATGGTTTTAATGAACCTGGAAGCTCTATTTCAAATCCAGATCATTTCGCGTTGACGCATTATCCCACGCCCATAAGCAAAGATTGAAAACCAGACGAGTCATATACTCGCTTCACGGATAACGATTCAGATTTGAATCATCCGCGCCGCCTGAAATTTTAGGATTTCAGGCGGCGTTTTTTATTGCTGGGAGTTTCTGGGAGACGCTGGGAGTTTTCTGGGAACTGCTGGGAAATTTCCCAGATAATTCTCAGATTCTCCCAGCTGATCCCAGCCAATTCCCAGATAATTAATTAGCGTCACTGAATTGTTTCAACTTACCGGATGGTCCTTTTTCTAAATAATTTTCCCTCCCCCCCCCCTTGTTTTAATCGTTATTATCTGCTATTATATGTTATGGTATAGTTCTATGAACGATACCATTTCGTCCGAAATGAAATTGAGAGTCGAAAGCCTCGGCTCCATCAGAACCTAGCTCGAACAAATTAATCTAATACAAATTACGACCCGGCTTGCCGGTTTTTGGCAGGATTGATTTGTCAGGCGAAGCGTTCCTGTCTTGATATATTCACATATAATCTTGATGGGAGCGCTGACCCTGTTTTATTGTTTGCCAGCCCAGTCGTAAGGGTGTATTAGCAGTAGACAGGCAATCAGCGCTCCCATTTTTCATTTCTTGTGTTTCATTACTTCTATAATAAGGAGTCAGGCATGTTCTGTAGAAACTGTGGAAACGAAGTTCAAGGATTTGCAGTTGCTTGCATGAAGTGCGGATGCAACCCTCATACAGGGAAAGCGTTTTG
Source organism: uncultured Planctomycetota bacterium (assembly GCA_902770245.1). GTDB lineage: Bacteria > Planctomycetota > Planctomycetia > Pirellulales > Thermoguttaceae > RUG11551. Next base: position 1,892 of record CACXSS010000096.1, read on the forward strand.
CCCTAATTGTGGCGCTCAGGTCAGTGAAAATCAGATCGTTTGTGTTAAATGTGGAGTTGGTTTGAAAGATCAAACGGAAAGGAAAACTACCAGAAAAAATCGAAAGGATTCAAAAAATAAAACAACAGCAGGATTGCTGGCTCTTTTTTTGGGAACCTTTGGAGTACATCAGTTTTATCTTGGAAACACAACATCAGGCATTTTACGCATTGTGATTACGGTTGTGGGTGCATTTATTTTTTTACTTGGACCAACAGTCACTTCGATCTTTGCGTTAATTGAGGGTATTAAGTACCTCACTATGAGTGACGAAGATTTCGACGAAACCTACGTCCAGAACAAGCGAGGATGGTTCTAAGCATATTCATGCTTAACGCTTGTTGTGTCGTCCTTTGCCGCCTGAAATTTTCGGATTTCAGGCGGCGTTTTTTGCTAAGTTATATATATTCTTCTAACGCCTTTAGGCGTTAGTTTCTCATAGCTTTAGCTGTGAGAAACAATCAAAACATCTATCGTAGCCCACGCCTTTAGGCGTGGGAACAAGATCAACAAATAAATATTTAACGCGAAATTCCCCCTCCCCTCTCCGCCCCGTCAGGGGCGGAGAGGGGAGGGGGAGGTAACGTTATTGAGAGGCTCGTTTGTCTAGTCCCCCAGATGAATCTGGGGGCTACGATTTTGATTTGTTTTTATTACCCACGTCTAAAGACGTGGGGATTGAAACGGAGCAGGGCGCTTTGCATTGTCCATCTCCACCTGAAATTTCCCGATTTCAGGCGGCGTTTTTTTAAATTTCTAAAAAAGTGAAAAATTGGTCTTGATTAAAACAAAAAAAACGGCTACTATCTGAGAAAACGCCCGAGACGTCGGGAGAACTGTTTTTACTACCCGTTATTATGATTAGTCGCTATCGAACTACTGCCGCAGTTTTGTTTTGCATCGGGCTGGCGCTGTGCCTGTCCGGATGCCAGAGTTTCAAGTCGCAGTCGTTGAATGCTGAAGGCGTTCGGCGCATGAACAGCGGAGATCCCCAGCGCGCGGAAGATATGTTCCTTCGAGCGCGTTCCGCCAACCCGTCAGACGCGGACGCGTGCTATAATCTGGCGATTATCGAGCATCAACGGGCGAAGTCCTGCGGAAATCCCGATAATTTCAACCGGGCGGAAGAATATTATCGTCTTGCTCTGGACAGAAACCCGTCTCACGTAGACGCGTACCGCGGTCTGGCGACGCTGTACTGTGACGAAAACCGCCCGCAGGACGCCTTTGCGCTGTTGGAAAACTGGAACCGTCAGGAACTCGGAAGCGTCGAGCCGAAGATTGAACTGGCGCGGTTATATAATGAATACAATCGAGTCGATCAGGCGGAAGCGAGTCTGCGTCAGGCGTTGGCGATGGATCCGCAAAACGTCCGCGCGTTGAACTCGATGGCATACGTATACGAACAGAAAAACATGTACGCTGAGGCGTCTGCAATGTACTGCAAGTCCTTGCAGGTATTGCCAACGCAGACGGCGATTAACCAGCGTCGATATCAACTGGAACAGTCGATGGGCGGCTGTGCAACAGGCGCTTGCCAAACGCAAATCGCATGCGCAACGCCGGCTCCGCAGCCTGCGTATCAGAGTTGCGAACCCGCTGCGCCGGTTGCTTGCGCGAGCAACGTCGCTCTTTGCGGACCGCAGCCGAAGCCGCTTGATCCGCCGGGCTGGGCGATGACGCCTAACGTCTGCGTTCCTCAATGCGCCAGTCCAACTCTGTTGGGCAATAACACGTGCGTTCCAACGCCGGCTAAAACGGCTCAAAGCGCTTCCTATTCGCCGTCGGTTTCAAGCAAGGCGGCTGAACCGGAAAAGAACGCGACTGCGGCGGAAAGCAGTCAAAAGGAACCGGGATCCATTTTGTCGGATGCAGAACCCGCGTTGCCGGATCAGGAACCTGCGCTGACGGAACAGGAACCCGCTATTCCTCAAGCGGAACCGGCGGTTCCCGAACCTGTTGTAACCGCTCCCGTTCCGGCAGTTCCGGAACCCGTTGCGGCAAACCCCGTTCCGAAGAAAATCCTTCCGGGCATTCCAACGCCCCCGTCTGTCGCCTCGCAAAAAACTGACCTATATTGATATTGCAGTGTTCCGACTTTTGTAGTATAATATATTAAGAAAGTGGGAACGTTTTAGACGCAATATGCGTCAAATAGAAAAGATTGGTTGAAACCAAATCACGGTTGTTTATTTCAAACAATTTAACGTTTTTTATAGTAATATAAAAAGAAAGGTAGTTTAAATGTCCACAGAAAACCAAGCTCCCGAAGCCGCTAAACCCGCAGCCGCTCCGCAAGTTCAGATCAACGACGACAAAGCTGTAACCAGCTACGCCAATTTCTGCCGCGTTACCGGTACGCCGGAAGAACTGATTATCGATTTCGGTCTCAACCCGCAGCCGATTGGAGTTCCGACCGCTCCGATTACCATTACGCAGCGCATCATCACCAACTTCTACACAGCCAAGCGCATTCTTCACGCTCTGAGCATGACTGTTCAGCGTCACGAAGCCGCCTTTGGCGTTCTCGAAATTGACGTTCAGAAACGCGTTCGTCCGAACCTGCAGGCTCCGGCGAAATAGTCTGTTTTTAGTGCATAGTACTTAGTGCATAGCGCATAGTGAATAGAGGCGCAAAGCGTCTTGTCTGATTGCTAAGCGCTATGCACTAAGCGTTTGTTATGACCAAACAAAATATCTCTCTTCTCGGATCAACCGGCAGTATCGGCAGCAGTACGCTGGATGTAATTTCCCATTCAGGCGGCTCTATGCATCTTTGCGCTCTGGCAGGGCACCGCAACGTCAAACTGTTGATAGAACAGGCTCAGAAGTACAAGCCCAAATACGTAGCCGTTACGAACCCTCAAACGGCGTCTGAAGTTGACAAATCTCTTTTTCCAGACGGTACAATTTTACTCAAAGGACCGGAATCGTTAATTCAGCTGGCTCAGCTTCCAGAAGCGCAAACGGTTGTATGCGCGGTTGTCGGCAGAGCAGGGCTGGAAAGCACGATGGCGGCTCTGCAGGCGTCAAAGAGGGTCGCTCTTGCCAACAAAGAGAGTTTGGTAATCGGCGGAGAGTTGGTAATAGAAGCGTCCAAGAAATTCAACGCGCCTTTGCTGCCCATCGACAGCGAACACGGCGCAGTGTTCCAGTCCCTTCGCGCCGGGAACCATGCAGAAATTAAACGGGTCGTCTTGACCGCCAGCGGTGGCCCATTCCGGGAATATTCAGAACAACAGCTCCAGACGGTAACTCTTGAGCAGGCGTTAGCTCATCCCACGTGGAAGATGGGAAAAAAGATAACCATCGATTCCGCGACGTTGATGAACAAGGCGCTGGAAATTGTCGAAGCCCGGTGGCTTTTCAATTTGACGGCGGAGCAGATAGCCGTCGTCATTCACCCGCAGTCGTACGTCCATTCGATGGTGGAGTTCATAGACGGGTCAGTAATCGCTCAAATCAGCCCGCCGGACATGCGTTTGCCGATTCAGTACGCGCTAACCTGTCCAGGGCGAACGCCAGGTCCAGCATGCCAAATGGACTGGTCTGTATGCCATAAATTAGACTTTTTTCCTCCAGATATGACACAAAAACGGTTTAAGGGCTTGTCATTAGCTCTTAAAGTGGTAAAATACGGAGGAAGTTCAGCTTGCGTAATGAACGCGGCGAACGAAGTTGCCGTACAATATTTTATTGAAGGCAAAATCCCCTTCCTGGAAATTGTATCAATGTGCTGCAAAGCGGTGGACGCCCATCTCCAGTCCGGGTTTATTCCCCATCCAACGCTGGACGAGTTGATTCAGCTTGACAATCAAACTCGCCAATGGACTCAGCGGGAGCTGGACGCCCTTGCCGTTAAATAATATTAGAGAATAGGAAGTTGGGAGCAGGAAATACACTATTATCCTCTCCAATTCCCTATTCCCCATTCCCTGTTTAATAAATAATAATGAGCGTAATATTACTGTCGTCTTTATCCTGGTTGATTTCGCTTTCATTTTGGTTTTCCGTACTGGTGGTTATGCTGGTATTCGGATTTCTGATTCTCATTCACGAGTTCGGGCATTTTATCGTCGCGAAATGGTGCGGCGTAAAAGTCGAGAAGTTCTATATCGGCTTTGACTTTTGGGGTTTGAAGCTGTGCAGTTTTCAGTGGGGAGAAACGGAATACGGCATCGGCGTATTTCCGCTGGGCGGATACGTTAAAATGCTGGGTCAGGAAGACAACCCCGGAGAGCTGAGAGAAGAGTACGAAAAATCCAAGCTGGCGATTTATAAAAGCGCTGACGACATGGCAAATGTCGACGCGTTAGACGAACAGCGCGAAATTCTTCACGACCCTCGCAGCTATTTGGCGAAACCGGTTTGGCAGCGAATGGCGATTATTGTCGCCGGCGTTACGATGAACGCGATTTTTGCGTACGTCGCCGGGATTCTCGCGTATCAGGCTGGAATTGAAGAAAACCCGCCGGAGGTCAGCGTCGTTGCCGGGTCGCCGGCGTGGAATAACGGGCTGCGTTCCGGAGATACAATCGTCAGCATCAACGGCGTTCAAACCAGTTCGTTCAGCAAAGTTCAGCAGAACGTTGCCCTGTCCGGGAAGAAATCCGAAAACGGTCTGGAAGTTTGGATTCGTTCGGTTGACACGGATAAGTTAGAGCAGCTGAAAATCCCAACGAAAAGCAACGGCATGAATCAGGTCATGGGAATTCTGCCCGCCAGCAGTCTTAAATTGCTGGAGACCATGCCGGGCAGACCGGGTTCTCCTGCCGCCGCGGCGTTCTATAACGCAAAAGAAAAATCAATGGCGCTGCCGGAAAATACGTGTATCATGGCGGTTGACGGAACGCCGGTAAAGTCGTACAACGATTTCGCGGAATATCTCCGTTTTCATCGCGACAAGCCTGTTACGGTTACGATTGGCGCGGATGGCTCATGTGAAGGTTCAAACAGCTCTTCTTCCAGATTGGCAAGCAGGGACGTTGTTATTCCTCCTCGACCAGCTTTGGATTTAGGTCTGGTTATGAAAATCGGCAAGATTACCGGCGTTCGTCCAAACAGCCCGGCTCATCGCGCGGGAATTAAAGCTGGCGACGAGCTTTTAACGCTTGACGATTTCCCGATCGCTGACCCGTGGAAGTTCCCGCAGGTTATAGAACAGCGAGTCAAAAAGCATCAGGAATCCGGGTCTGAAGAACCGCTGTCAATCAGGATTGGCATTCAGCGGGTTCGCGACCTGCGCGAAGGGGAAAAGGAACGCGATTCCGTCATTAAAGAAACGTATACGCTCCTGGACGTCAAACAGACGTCTGACTATTCCCCGATTTTGCGTCATTGCAGCCTGGCGGTTCCGGAACTGGGATTCTGCTATGAGATTACCAATAACATTTATTACGTTTTGCCCGGCTCTCCGGCAGACAAGGCGGGCATTCAGCCCAAGATGAAAATTACAGGATTCCAGATTTTGCCTCCTGAATATCCGGCAGACGAAAAGCTGGCGGGCGTTACAAAGTCTCAGTGGGAATCCTATTACGAGAAGTTCCCCAAGATCAATCTCGACGATCATCATCCGGACTGGGCTTTTGTGATGGATACCATTCAGAATTATCCGGTGGGAACAAAAGTTCGTCTCTTTACAGACGTTATGACGTACGACGTTCCGTTGGAGGAATCAAAAGATAGCTTCGTTCCTGACCGCGGCATTACCGTTTACGCTAAAACTGCCAAGATTAGAGCGGCGTCTTTTGGCGAATCCGTTTCTTTGGGCGTTGCGAAAACAAATGAAATGTTTTTGCTCGTTTTCCGCATGATTCATCGCCTTTGCACCGGCGAGGTTTCCATGAAAGGCTTGGGCGGTCCTGTCATGCTGGCTCAGGTGGCGTACCAGTCCGCCAACCGCGGCTTTGGAATTCTCATGCTTTTCACCTGCATGATCAGCGCCAATCTGGCGGTTTTCAACCTGCTGCCCATTCCTGTCGTTGACGGCGGACACGTCGTCTTCCTTGCCTGGGAATGGATTTTCGGAACCCCGCCGCCGGAAAACCTGATGATTATTCTGTCCTACATCGGCTTGTTTATCCTGCTGGCTTTGATGATTTGGACGCTTCTGCTCGATACCGGCATTATTTCCCGGTATAGCATGTAACATGCAGCGTTTAGCTTTGTAATTATTCAAACAGCGACCTGTTCTGATCGAATCCGGACAGGTCGCCTGCTTTATCTTTCAGCCATGCAATGAGAACGTCGCAGACGTATTCTATTTCCTCGTCGGTGAGAGCTTTGCCGGGTGCGATATTGTGCCATTTCTGGAGACAGCCGCGGCAGCAGCAACCGGTAGCGTGCTGAGCGATAAAGACGGCGTGCCCGCGCATGGGCGTCTGTTTGCCGTCGTTAAGAGGGAACGCGCTTGCCAGCCGTTGAGAGATAATCGTTCGCGCCTGAGCGCGGATTTCGTCCCAGCCCCGCAGAGCGATATACGCTCTGTCCCGATTCGTCAGCTTAAATCGGGAACGAAACGGAGATTGAGCCAAGCGTTGTTTGAGATCGTCAAAAGAGAACATTCATATTTAGGGAGTAGGGAATGGGGAATAGGGAATAGAACTTCGCCTTTGGCGAATTAAAACTATTCCCTCCGTGGGTTAAAACCCACGGCTAGGAACATAGAACCGCTAAAGCGGTTCTAGTGGAACGCTAGCGCGTCTGTTTTTAGAATTAACGCGGTTCTAGCGGATGCGCTTCGCGCCTATTTCCTATTCCCTACTCCCTACTCCCTATTCCCTAATAGCAAATTAGCCAATAAACTCGTTGCCAATCTTGCGGGCGCGAGTCGGTTTGTCGAGGTTGATGCCTTCGGCGGTTCCGATCTGTACCAGCAGGTTCCAGCCAGCCATGAGCTGGAAGAACTTTTCGTAGCCCTTGAGTTCCGGCAGTTTAATGGTCGGGAACGGGGTGTCTTTGGTTGACAGGGCGACAACGGTGCAGCCGACGTTTTTCTCGAAGATGGACTGCATCTTTTCGAATTCGGATTCAAACGGTTCGACGAAGAAGATAACGTCGTTTTCGCGCATGATTTCTTCGACGCCGTGCAGAGCGTAGGTGCCTTCGAGGAAGTCGCTTTGCTTGCGGGTGATTTCGTTGGTTTTGAGCGTCAGTTCTTCAGCAACGCCGTCGTTGCGACCGGCGAAGAAGATGGTTCTGGCGTTGGCGGCTTTTTCGATAATCGCCGGGTCGTATTCCGTCGTCATGATTTGAGCGGACAGGTCGGCGGCAGCGGTTTTGTTCGCTTCGCATTCGCAGCATTTAATCAGATTGCAAAGAATGGAGCGATAAACCAACGCCTGTTCGACAACGGACTTGGTGGCGGCAACAGCGTCTTCTTTTCCGCAGGAAAGAACAACGCATTCATCGGAGAGTTCCTGAAGCGGGGTTCCCGCGTTGGCGGTAACGCCGAAAATGTTCTTCTGTCCCTTTGCTTTAAGCTGTTTGATGAGGGTGATGAGTTCCTTGGTCTTGCCGCTGTTCGAGGCGCCCATAACGGCGAATCGAGACAGGTCGTATTCGCAGCCCTGGAAACTCCCGTCGGTTGCGACGGCAATGGGCAACCCGCGTTTGAGAACGCCGTAGATAAAGCTTTTCGCCGGGAAAATTCGGCTGGAGCCTTCGCCGGTCAGAAAGACCGCTCCGGTCTGTTCAATCGCCTTTGCCATGTTGGCTGTCTGCGAAAAATCGAAGTTGCGAATGACGTCTGCCGTTTCCAGCATTTCCTTAACCAACGCAAAATCCTTGTAACGAGAATCGGTAAGATTCATAAGGGTCTCCTTAATAAAACAATTCTGGGAATACATTTCTCTGCCCAGTTCCAATTCCCGGACAGTCCAACTGTACCTTATTATACAATATAAAAAAAAGAATTCAAGCGGTTTGAAGAAAGAAGGACATTGATATTTTCTTGTCAAGTTAAAAAAGAGAGAAATTGTCTCTCAAATGCTTTACATATAGTTGAATATTAACTTTTACCGTCTAATATCAGGATTGAAAAAATTTTGTGAACCTGCTTGACAAACAGACGTATAAATAGTATAATATATGTCTGTTTGTCATGTATATAGAGAGGAGAATATGATGATAATTAACCAAAAAATTATGTCAGAAATACTTGATAACCATAATCAAATTACGACGCGACAAGTTTCAGAACTAGGGATATCGCGTCAAACGCTGAGTATGTATGTTAAGGAAAACTTGCTTGTACGAGCGCGACGCGGAACGTATATTTTGCCGGATTCCATTCACGATGATATGTACACGCTTTCGCTGCGTTCTGAAAACATTGTTTTTTCTCATGAAAGCGCTTTATTTTTGAATGGTTTATCCGATAGAACGCCTTTTTGCCATTATATTACGCTTCCCAGCGGAGCGACAGTTCCTCATTCTATCAGAAACGAATGTCAGACTTTTTTTATTAAGCCGAGTTTGTTTACTGTTGGATTGACTGAAATTAAAACCCCTCTGGGATCAATGGTAAAGTGTTATAATGCAGAAAGAACCGTTTGCGATATGCTGCGAAGCAAAAGGCGTTTTGAAATTGAAACCGTTGTCCGCGCCGTTAAGAACTATGTGAAGGGAGATTCAGTTAATTTCAAGCGTCTGTATGAGTATTCAATGTTATTCAAAGTTGAGCGGCTTTTAAGAAACTATTTGGAGGTTTTGCAATGAGAACGCCGTGCTTTCTTGAGATATTCGTATGATTCTGTATTGTCAGTCAAACACGTTCGAGAATGGATTGAGTGACACGTCCGCGAACCGGATTTAACTTCACGTAGTTCTCAACATGGAAATAATTGTATACGACTAATCAAGAATTATTTGATATTTAGTGAAGATGCGTCTGTAAAATGTCTGGAATATTATGTCACGATAGTAACAGCGGACGAAAGTCCGCTAAAGTCCCGGAGGGACGACATCTCTATAACCGGCGGTTTTCAACCACCGGGAAAGAGATGACAACAAAATAAAAAATCGACAAATACCCTTTTTTCCCTCCCGGC
>CACXSS010000097.1 GCA_902770245.1 uncultured Planctomycetota bacterium
CAGCAAATTATCAAACGCTGTCCTCACGTTGACCTCGTTGTCGGACCGGGGAAAATAGCGCATATTCCCGATTTAATCGAAAAGATCAGAGCAGGGCAGACGCCCCAGATTCTTATCTCTCAAGATCGCCGCAGAAAAGATCAGCATGAAGTCGCTGCAACGTTTGAGCAGTACGATCCGCAACGTATTGCAGGGCTGGACGAAGTGCATTCGCCCGACGCGGATCCGATTCCCCGATTTCAGGCGATGCTGAGAATCATGCTCGGCTGCGATAATTTCTGTACGTACTGTATTGTTCCGTATGTTCGCGGACCGCAGCAAAGCCGACCGATTGGCAAAATTCTGGACGAAGCCAAACAGCTTCTCGACAACGGCGTCAAAGAGATTATGCTTCTCGGACAGCGGGTCAATGCGTACAAGTACGAAGAAAACGGCAAGACGTACCAGCTGGCGGACGTTCTTTACGCCATGGCGGACTTGCCCGGCTTAGAGCGATTGCGGTTCGTAACCGGCAGCCCCAGTCACGTCGATACGCGGCTGCTGGAAACCGTTCGCGACATCCCGATTGTCTGCCCGCATTTCCACATTCCAGCTCAAAGCGGGTCAAACGCAATGCTTAAAAAGATGAATCGCGGGTATACGGTTGAGCAGTATCGGGACATGGTCAGCGCGATCTATTCCATCGTACCCGGCTCGTCCATTACCAGCGATTTCATCGTCGGCTTTTGCGGCGAAACGGAAGAAGATTTCCAGCAAACGGTGGACCTGGTTCGCTGGGCGCGGTTCAAAAACAGCTATATTTTCAAGTACTCGCCCAGAGAGGGAACGGTTTCCGCCAAATCGTGGGCGGACGACGTCCCAGACGAAGTCAAACGACGCCGCAACAACGAACTGCTCGCCATTCAAAACGAAATCAGTCTGGCAGACAACCAAAAATTCGTCGGAAAGACGGTTGAACTGCTCGTCGAAGGTCCCAGTAAAACTGCGCTCAAACTGATAGCGTCAGACGGAGACAATCATCAAATTCAGATGTCCGGCAGAACGCCCTGCGACCGCATCGGCGTCTTTAACGGGGCGGAAACCCTTGCAGGACAGATTGTCAAAATTGAAGTCGAGCGCGCAAGCAATTTTACGCTCTTTGGAAAGCTGGTTTGAGAAAAACGTAACATTCCAAATTTGTTGACATAGTATTTTTATTTATCAGACAAATCTGATTCTGTTACAACGTCTCAACAAAAAAGGTCGTCTGAAGCCAGACGACCTGAATTCCGTGTATGTTTATTTGTTTAAGATTGCAAATCAGTTTCCAACCGGAGCGGCAAACTTGATTTTTTCTGCAATTCGAATAATTTCTCCGTTTGCTTCTCGCTTGCCGGTAACGTATGAAATGCATTTAATAACGTACTCATACTTAAGTCTGAAATCGCACGTCAGTTCAACTTCCGTTTCTTTGGCAACTTCAGGATTAGGGCGTCCGTCTTTCGGAGCGATCTGCTGAAGAATGAATTTCTGAAGACTTTCCAGCCCCGCTTCACCGCGTCCAAAGTTTCGAGGGCCAGATTGGACTTCCAGCAGCTGACCGTTCGTGGATGAATTAAGCCGGATTTGAATTGGCGGCAAAGGAGGGGTGTCTTCAGGATTCGGTTGACCATCAGTTGGCGGAGTCATGGGCATTTTAACGCTGAAGTCGCCTTCCGGAGTAACAATCTTGAACGACATGACGAAGAAGATCAACAGCTGGAATACGATGTCGATCATCGGGGTCATGTTAATGTTGAGTTTTTCGTCGTCTCTCTTTTTTCTAGCCATAATAACGTCCTCCTGTTACTTAGCGACTTCTTTGGCGCGAAGTACGAACTTTTCATACCCAACGATCTGAGCAACTCCAACTACCTGTTGAATACGTCCTGTTTTGGCGTTCTTGTCGCCGCGAATAATGATCGTAGACATTTTGGGGTCTTTTCCCATTAACTTACGCTGAGTATACTCGTCTTTGAGCATTTTTTCGAGGTCTTTCAGCTCGAAATCTTTTGCCGTCTGAATGCCATAAATCACGTTGCCGTTTTTCTCAACCTGCAATGTAACCGGACCTTCCGGTGGGAAGTCTGGCGTTTTCGCAAGCTCGCTTGACGGCAGGTTAATCGCCTGGTTTTGATCCGCTTCGGTAAAGTTAATCAGAACCATAAAGAAGGCGATCAGCTGGAACGTCATGTCGATCATAGGCGTCATGTCAGCGTCGGCAGTTTCTTGTGGTCTTGGTTTTGCCATGATATTTAATTAAGGTTAATGGTTCGCGGAAAAACAGTCCTCAAGAGCCGATGTCTGCAAGGCAGACGGATCGACTCCAGATTCCATTGGTTTTTATTTCCACAGTCCAACGTTCAAAATCATTTACCGCCGCGGAGCAGCTGATCCATGAACTGTTCGCCTTTAACGCTGATGTCGAAGATGATCTTGTTGATGTGGTTCTTCATCAGGGCGAAGAAGATGGACGCCGGAATCGAGAAGATCAACCCGACCATGGTCGTAATAAGAGCCATAGAAATACCTTTTGCCAACTCAGACGGTTTCGGCGTGCTGGCGGAGTTAGCAATAACGGAGAAGGACGCGACCATACCATCGACCGTACCGAGCAACCCGATGGACGGGGCGACGGCGGCAATCAAACCGACGTAGGAAAGCTGATGGTCAAGCTTCATGGATTCTGAAGCAATAACGTCTTCCATGGCTTTCTGAGCGGCGTCGCGGCCTTGCTGCAAACGCGGCAAACCGGCTGCCAGAACCTGAGCCATAAAGGATTCGTCGTTGGAAACCAGTTCGTACGCTTCCGAAAAATGCTTTTCCTGAATTTCGGCGTCAAAGCCCTCAACAATCTCGTCGGGCATCAAAACGCTTCGACGCATGGAGAACGAGTACTTGAAGACAAAGGCGATGAACAGGAACGAAATGACGCCGAACGCGATGCAGTATTTCCAACCCAAAGCCTGGTACAGCCAGACGAGGAAGTTTTCCTTTTTCGGAGCGGGCGCTTCGTCGGCAGCCGCATCGTCGGCAGCAACGGCAACGTTCGCAACGCTGGTGGCTACAACGGTAACTGACCCAGCATAAAGGGCAAGAAGAAGAGCGGAAATCAATAACGCTCCCAGCGATCCGCAAGTTAAACATCTAAACATGACGGTGAATCCTCCGAAATTCTAAATTGTGTTAATAGGGGAGTCCCTAGTACAGGAATATTATTTGGCGAAACTGAAAAGCCCGTTTGAGTTTTACGGGAATACATGGGGGAAACGCCTACAATAATATTGTCTCTTAAAAAATCGTTTTACTCAACGAATAATCAAACGGTGATTTACAGGAAAAATATTTTGGCATCCCCCAAGCGTCAGCCGAAACTTTTCTACAATACTTTATTTATTTTACTCTATTTCCCATTTTAACAAAGGGGGGTTATCGTTCTTTTTTCAAAAAAATCGTTTTTTTATGAAAATGAGCGACTTTTTTACAACAGCGGGAAAATCTCCCGACTGCTCTGCCACAGATTACGAATAATCGGTTGGCGGCTCTTGCGAAATGAACATTCGCCAGCCGTCAAGATGTTCTTTGGACAGACTGTTTTCTCGAGTGAATTCCGTTTCAATTTGCCGACCGGCAACAGAAACGCGGACGCGAAGTCTGCCGCTGGGGTCGTAATCGAACAGTACTTCAATCGGAGAGCCAGGCGGAAGATTTGGCGGAAGCCCCGTAACGGTGCATTGACCGATATAGGTGCAATCGTCCGGGGAAGAACTTTCGCCCTCTACCACCTGAACCATAACGGATTTTTGGTCCTGCTTGGACGTTTTGAAAATACGCCGAGCGGTAATTGGCAATTGGGTGTTGCGAGGGACGATAATTCCATTGCGGCGACGCCCTGTTTGCGGGTCTCTGCCGATGACGCCCAAACTGTGCGAGTTGACGTTTTTAATCTGGAACGCGCCGGGGTTACCCATGTTCTGGTCGAGAATAAGCCCCGCGTGCAGCGCGGCTCCCTGAGCGACGGCTTCGTCTGCAGCAACGCCTGCGTCTGGAACTTTCCCGGAAATCTGCTGAAGCATGGTGCGAATCATCGGCATGCGGGAAGACCCTCCGACCAGCAGAACGCGGTCGATGTCTTCCCAGCTTAAACCGGACGTACGCAGCGTTTGCTCTGCTGTGAATCGGGTTCGGTCGACCAAATCCAACGTTGCCTGTTCGAATTCCTGACGAGTAACTTCAATTCGGCTGAATTTGCCTTTATACTCGCAGTTGATTGTACATTTTTGACGGCTTGTCAGAGTGCGTTTGGCGTCTTCGCATTCTCGCCAAAGGCGACCGCGAGCGACTTCGTCTTCTCGAGGGTCTATAAAGTGTTCGCGAACGAAAGCGTCGACCGCCAGGTCCAGCAAGCGCTGATCCCAGTCGTATCCGCCCAGCTGAACGTCGCCGTCCGTTGCCAGAGCAATAAACTGGTTGCTCTCAATACGCATGATGGTAACGTCGAACGTGCCTCCCCCGAGGTCGTAGACCATGACGTTTCGCGGCTGATCGTAGCCTTGCCCGAGAAATCCCTGCTGATACCCGTAGGCGACAGCGGCGGCGGTCGGTTCGTTGATGATGTCCATCACTTCCAAACCTGCCATTGAGTCGCTTTACGGCGGACTTCGTCAAAATAAGCGGGAACTGTAATAACGACTTTTGAAAAGTTCCCAATTTGAGGAATCGTGTCTCGCCTTAGTTTATTAAGAATGAGGGCTTCGATAACTTCCGGCGGATATTGCTTGTTTTGCAGAACCTTATGAAAGACTTTGTGTCCGATGTCTCTTTTTGCGCATTCCGCCACAGCCATCGGTTCGATAGCCATTGCCTTGAGGGCTTCTTTGCCGACAATCGCCTCGTTTCCCTCAAACAGAGCGACTGACGGAGTTGTTAAATCGCCTTCGGCGTTTACCAGCGTAATCGGCCGACCCATATTATCCAATTTTGCAATAACGGAATAGGTCGTCCCCAAGTCTATGCCGACAGCCGGGATATTTTCAATACTCATATTATTAAATACGTCAACGTAACTTTAATACAGGCAATTTATAGCGATTATAATTTCGATAGTATGCAATTTCACGAGCTAAAGGAGCAATTAACGTCAAAAAGGAGAACCGTTTACAAATGAATAGCTAAAAGGTCAACTGCGAAAACATCGGCGCCAATTTGTATATATCCCTTTCAACATTGATTTTGCTTCTTGCCTGTTTCTATTATCATACACTAAAATTTTAGCAATTGCAAGTTTTTCGGTAAGAATTTTTAAAAATTTTTTAAAAAATCCCTCAAAAACTCTGGAAAAATAGTTTCGAATGAGTTACAATAGAATATATATAACGAGAATTTGGGTTAAAGCCCCTGTCTTGTAAGTTTATGACTCACTTAGATTTTTGAAGGAGAAGACAATGACAAATCGTCGTGATTTTTTGAAGACAGCCGCCGTTGGCGCGGCTGCCGTTAGTACGCTTTCCATAGCGCGCAGCGCTCACGCTGCTGGGTCTGACATCCTCCGCATCGGTCTGGTTGGCTGCGGCGGACGTGGAAACGGCGCGTTGGCGAACGCGATGGAAGCGGATGAGAATACCGTCGTTACCGCTTTTGGCGACCTGTTCCCGGAAAACGCTCAGGGTTCGTTCAATCGATACAAGAACAATCCTCGCTGCAAGGCGACTCAGGATACCGTTTTCTCCGGTTTTGACAACTACAAAGGCGTTATTGAAAACTGCGACGTTGTTCTTCTGGCAACCTCTCCGCATTACCGCCCGATTCATTTTGCCGCGGCGGTTGAAGCTGGCAAACACGTCTTCTTTGAAAAGCCCAACGGCGTAGACGCAGCTGGCGTTCGTTCCTTTATCGAAAGCGGCAAGAAAGCGGCAGAAAAAGGCTTGACCGTTATTTCCGGTCTGTGCTGGCGTTATCACAAAGGCGTTGTCGCCACCATGAATCAGGTTCTCGACGGCTTGATTGGCGACGTTCGCGAAATCCAGTGTACGTATCTTACCGGATGTCTTTGGACTCGTCCTCGCCATGATAACGATACCGAAATGATGTTCCAGAACCGCAACTGGTACAACTTCGCCTGGCTGTCTGGCGACTACAACCTCGAACAGCACGTTCACACGCTCGACAAGGCGTACTGGATTCTCGGCGCTCCGCAATCCGCCTGGGGCTGCGGCGCTCGTACGCTTCGCGTTGCTCAGCCGGCTTACGGCGACATCTACGATCAGATGAGCGTTACCTTCGATTATCCCAACGGCGTTAAAGTCCATTCGTATTGCCGTCAGATCAACGGCTGCTTCAACGAAAACGAATGCCGCATTCTCGGAACTAAAGGCTGCGCCAACGCTTTGGGCAAGAACATCATCGACCTGGAAGGCAAAGTCATTTGGAAGGCTGACCGAAAAGCCGCCAATTGCAACATGTACGTTGCCGAACACGAAGTCATGTTCGATTCTATCCGCAACGGCAAAGCGAAGAACGACGTTGAATACTCCTCCTACAGCACTCTCATGGGCGTTATGGGACGCGAAGCGTGCTATACTGGACAGCGGCTCGGCTGGGATCAGGTTCTCAATTCCAAGAAGGTTATGGCTCCTGCTGAATACACGCCGGAAGCCGTTCCGCCGTGCGCTCCGATTGAAGGCGCAACCTACTCGCCGGTTGTGAACATGTACAACGTTCCGCTTCCGGGCGTTACGAAGTTTGAATGATTTTAGAACTGCTTGCTTAGCAGGTATTTAATCGTAAAGAGCGAGGGAGAGAATCCGTTTTAAGCGATTTGCTGTTCAACGATTGTCTCTCCGCTCTTTTTTAGATTATCCGGTAAAATTGCAGGGATGTTTCTGGGAAAGAATCTCCCAGCAATTTCCCAGAAGATTCCCAGAGAATTCCCAGCCTTTATCATTATAAAAAGGAGTTTATATGACAAATCGTCGTGATTTTTTGAAAACCGCGGCTGTCGGCGCTGCCGCCGTTAGTACGCTTTCCATAGCGCGCAGCGCTCATGCGGAAGGTTCTGACATCCTTCGCGTTGGTCTGGTTGGCTGCGGCGGACGCGGACGAGGCGCGTTAGCGAACACTCTCGAGGCGGATCCCAATACGGTCGTTACTGCGTTTGGAGATTTGTTCCCGGAAACCGCTCAGAGAACGTTTGATCAATATAAGAGAAATCCCCGCTGCAAGGCGACTCAGGACACCGTATTTTCTCTTTTGGCGACCTCGCCGCATTACCGTCCGATTCAATTTGCCGCGGCGGTTGAAGCTGGCAAACACGTCTTCTTTGAAAAGCCCAACGGCGTTGACGTTCCCGGCATTCTCTCTTTCCTGGAAACAGGCAAGAAAGCGGCGGAAAAAGGTCTGACCGTCGTTTCCGGTCTGCATTTTCGTTACGACAAGCGCGTCGTTGAAACCATGAACCGGGTTCTCGACGGCATGATTGGCGAGGTTCGCGAGATCTCGTGTTCCTACTTAACCAATCGTTTGTGGACGCGTCCGCGTCAGCCGCAGGACACCGAAATGATGTTCCAGAACCGCAACTGGTACAACTTTACGTGGCTTTCCGGAGATTACAACGTCGAACAGCACGTTCACACGCTCGACAAGGCGAACTGGATTATTGGTCTTCCGCAGTCGGCGTGGGGACTTGGCGCGCGTTCCGTCCGCGTAGATCAGCCGGCGTACGGCGACATCTACGATCAGATGAGCGTTACATTCGATTACCCCAACGGCGTCAAAGTGCATTCGTGCTGCCGCCAGATTAACGGCTGCTTTAACGAAATGCAGTGCCGCATTTTGGGAACCAAAGGACACGCCAGCGCGATGGAGTACAAAATCATCGACCTGAACGGAAACGTTCTTTGGAACTTTGACAGAAAAGAACGCGTCAAAGACGGACACCTTGAAGAGCACATCGCCATGTACGATTCGATTCGCAATTCCAAGGCGTTAAACTGCGTTGAGTATTCCTCATACAGCACGATTATGGCAATCCTCGGACGCGAAGCGTGCTATACCGGTCAGAAGCTTTCCTGGGAGCAGATTCTCAATTCCAAGAAGGTTCTGGCGCCGTCGGAATATACGCCAGACGCCGTTCCGCCGTGCGTCCCAATTGAAGGCGCGACCTACTCCCCGGTTAAGAACATGTACAACGTTCCGCTCCCTGGCTTGACGAAGTTTCAGTGATTTTTGGTTAGTCCGACAAGTTGGCGCTTGTGAGCAAAAATATGGTTTATTTAGGGTCTCGATTTTTGTCCCACACGGAAGACACGGATGAGACGGATTCACACCGATTGATTAACTTTGCTCAGAATTCATTATTATAAATCAAAGGTTTATTAAATACTTAGAATAGTTTTAGAAATAATGAATTTATAATAACCAATCGGTGAAAATCCGTTTAATCCGTAAAATCCATGAACGGACTGACCTGCACAAACTCCAGGCGCTTACTTACTGGAAGAACCTGATTTTTTAATCCTCTATGGTTACTCAAATTGACCTGTCGATACCGACGTTTAAGGACGGCGGCGGAGTTCGGGCGTGGACAAACGCGCCGTTCTTCTTCAGCCGTTCCAATCGTCTATTGGCGCCGCTGACGTCTGTGCTGGTAAATCCGGACAGGTCAATTGCCGAGAGCCATTCCGAGTGGTTTCCCATCACGCTCGTTGGACCGACTCATACCGGGAAGACAGGCTGGATTTCAGGCGTCTACTGGACGTGGGTTCGCAATCACCCGCGATTAAAGTCTCTCTATATTACCGCGCCGGATTTCTACCGGGACTTTCGCAACGCTCAGCTGACCAGAACGTTTTCCGACTTCGAGGAACGTTTTCGCGCCCTGCGGTTCTTGGCGATAACGAACATTCAACAGTTATTGCAGGAGCCGGACGCTCAGGAAGAGCTGGTTTTCATTCTCGATACGCTTGCGGAAAAGCAGGTTCCGGTTTTGATGTCCGTCAACGAAGACGAGCCGTCTGAGGGTTGGAATTCAAAGCTGGTCAAGCGAATGCAAAGCGGCGCATTGATTAAAACGGAGTCGCCGGACGAAGACCTCTGCCGCGCCTACGCTCAAGACGCGCTGAAAAAACTGCTTCTGCCGCCGGACTATTCCGATTTTATCGCGTCCTGGGTTGCGTCCCGTGGGCATCTGTCCATTACCGCCGTCAAAGGCGAACTGCTTCGGCTCGACTTGGGCTATCGTCAGGCGCTCATGGAGCCGGAAACGATAGCCAACGGCATTACGGAATCTCATCTTATTCTTTGGGCGTCTCAGACTTCCGCCGACAGAGAGCCGCTGAAAATTCACGATATCGCCAAACTGGCGGTAAAAGAGTTTGGAATCACGCTGGCGGACTTGAAAAGCTCGTCCAGACGCAAGACGTCCGTATTAACCCGCGGCGCGGTCGTCTATTTAGGACGCAAGCTGGGCAGTTTTACTCTGGAACAGCTGGCGGACTATCTCGGCGGTCGAGATCATTCTACAATAATCCATTCACTGAGAAACTTTACTCAACAAATCGAAACCGACCCCCAGCTCAAAAAAACCGTCATGAAACTGGAACGCGCGCTGGCGTGATTCGCGTGGGAACACAAATATATTTTGGGTCAGACAGTCCGTTCACGGATTTTACGGATTAGACGGATATTCACCGATTGGTTATCCAGATTCTTTCGTTGCTATATACTCGATAATTATCGGCTAAAAAAATTAATATAAAATTTAATATAAAAAATCCTTGCTCTTAGATATTGACGCTCGAATTAAGAAAAAACAATCGGCGTAAATCCGTTTAATCCGTGTTTTCCGTGTGGGACCATAGCTAAATAGACCATATTCAATTCTCAGACGACAGCTAGGCGGCAGCCCTCAGAAGCCAGCTTGTCGGATGAACAAAAAAAGAGATTGACAAATCGGATTTGTCAATCTCTTTGGATGGTTAATCGTTAAATCGCCTGATAATCTCAGCCGGCTTCTCGGCGGGTGAACGGCGTCATTTCGATTTCGTATTCCTTGTTGGTCAATTCGCCGCGAAGGACGTGGACGTTGGCGGGAGCGTCGATGCCGATGCGGACGCGATCTTTATTGACCCGGACAACGGTAATTTTAATGTCGTCTCCCAGACAAATTGTTTCTGATTCTTTTCTTGACAAAACAAGCATCAGAGTTCCTCCTGATAATAAAAAATTTTCTGTTTGGTTTGGTTTCCGAAACGTTTATGCGTTAACGTCTTGAGCGCTGAAACGTTCTATAAATTCATCAACTGGCGAGCTGATCAGGACGGCGACGTCCATACATTCTCCAGACGGATTGTAAAACAAAATGCGATTGGAATTCGCTTCCCAGATAGCCATGAATTTCACCATTCTGGGACCGTGCAGACAAAAACTCATCGCGCACGGTTTGCCGCGCCGCCGTAAAACCCGTTCGGTCAACGGAAAGGCGCCAATTTTGAGGAGATTCTGTTCGCAAAGTTTGGTATTTACAAAGTCTGTCAGTTCCGCCAGAGTGTCCAAGCGGACGCTACTGCATTGGTTCATGTAATTCTCCTTTACAACGCGGTTGACAATCAAGCTATCGGAATAAAAATTGGACTTTTATTATCAGACCCAAATAAAAGACGGATAAACCGCTCTTGACGGTTGGTCGGGCTGTTCCGATTGTGAGAGTAAGACGGAATAATCTTTCTCCCGCCCATGTTGAAATCGGAACAATCGTTATAATTGGAAGGGAGTAGCCTAGTGCATAGTACTTAGTACTTAGTGCATAGGACGCAAGCTCTCCCCTCACTATGCACTATGCGCTAGACGCTACTCCCTACACCCTACTCCCTATTCCCTATTTCCTACTTTCTCCCCCCCTTGACGAAAAGCGGTAAATATCGATAATATAAAAAGATTTATTGGGAGCGTTTTAAGGAATTCTCCCGAATTTATCCTAAAACCAGAGCGCCGATTATGAATTCATCTCAATATGACGCCATTTTCAAGTACGCCGGGCTGATTGCTCGACTGTTCCTGTTTGTCTTTCTTGTATATTTATTTCTCGTTGCAGTTAAGTTGTTTGGCACGGCGGCAACTGTATATACAAGTTACGATAAAGACATTTTGACGACTCTTGCTTCCCAGCTGAAAAACCCGTTTACGGGATTGTGCCTGGGAATAATCCTGACAGCTTTAATGCAAAGCTCGTCAGCAACGACCAGTTTGTCGGTGGCGATGGTGGCAAGCGGCGTCATTCCCCTCGAGGGGGCGATTTCGATTATTATGGGGGCGAATATAGGGTCGGCGTTGACGTGTTCAATTGTTTCGATGACGTATATTGGTAGCTCGAGGCAAACTTTTACTCGCGCATTTTCCTCTTCGTTGATTGTCGAATTATTCAATATCCTGACGGTTTTAATATGCTTTACGCTGGAATTGTGCTTTGGCTATCTGTCCAAAACGTCCAAGTTTTTGGCGTCGTTGATTCCAGCGTCCGCAGCGGGGAGTTCAACAGGGGTGAATCCAATATCCTACGCTATTGACGCGCCGGCGAAGGGGATTCGTGATTTCTGCCTGTTGGGATTAAGCCCTACAGTTACAACGATATTAATGGCGATATGCGGTCTGATTGTCCTGATTTTTTCGCTGGTTTTCATAACCAAAAACATGAAAGCGCTCATGGCAGACCGGATTGAAGAGTGGCTCAACCGCGCCCTTTCCAAAAACGGCTATATTGGTCTTCTGGTTGGCGTGATTGTAACGGTAACGATTCAATCGTCCGGAATTACGACGTCGCTGTTAGTTCCCCTCGTTGCTGCCGGGGCGCTTTCGATTCGGACGATTTACCCTATCGTTTTAGGAACGAATATTGGGACGACCATAACCGCTATTCTGGCGGCAATGGCGTTTTTGGATTCCCCGACCGGTCAATTGGGCTTGGCGTTGGCGTTTGCCCATACGCTGTTTAACGTAACCGGCGTGATTTTGTTCTACCCGATTCCGCAAATGCGCTTTCCGGTTTTCCTGACGAAGCGTCTAAGCGTTGTTTTAACGCGCAGCCGCTGGTACATTGTCGGTTGGATTGCGATGTTGTACTTTATTTTACCCGGCTTGGGATTCCTGCTTTTCAAAAATTTTAATTAACAGAGGTAACGAAAATGTTCAAATGGTTATATTCCGGATCGGCGTCTGCCTCGTCCATGAACGCTGGTATGAAGAACATTCGCAATCAGTTCTGTCAAATGCTTGACGCTTCCCGCCGCGCGTTCCAGCTGGCGGCTGACGCCTATTTGCGTTACGCCGACGCTCAAGAAGTTCGTGAGGAACTTTTCGCTCTGGACAAGTCGATTAACAAATCAGAACGCACGATTCGCAAAGAGTTGGTAATTCATACGACCGTTCGCGGCACGGCAGATTTCGATCAATGCCTCATTATGATGAGCATCGTCAAAGACGGCGAACGGCTGGGCGACATCGCCAAAAACGTTTACGATCTGGCGGTTTCCGCTCCCGACGTTCCGGAAGGGATTACCAAAGGAAAGCTCGAAATGGTAAAGAACGCAATTCTGGCTTTGATTGACCATTGCCGGCACATTTTCGACTCGCAGGACGAGAAAATGGCGACCGAGCTTATCTGTCAGGCGGCGGCGATTGAAGACACCTGCGACGAACAGATTCGTTGGTTCCTGGCGGAAAAAACTGACAACGAGCGCATTGACGTCGCCTACGCCCTGGCGTTTCGGTATTTCAAACGGTACGCGTCGCACGTTCGCAATATTGCTTCGTCGATTGTTCAGCCGCTTCACAAACTGGATTTTACCAGCAAGATTGTCAGAAACAATCCTTTGAATAACGATTTGCTCAACGAATCCCCGAAAGAGTAAAACGGATAAACCGGGCGGATATTAGTGATAATTATGGTTTTACAGTTCAAAACCGCAGAACGACGCTCATAAGCTAATAGCTTGTTCTCCACTCCCTATTCCCTACTCCCTACTCCCTACAACCCATGTCAAAATTTTCGCCTCAAAAACCGACTCGCGATACGGGCAGCAGCTCGAATCAGACGCTTGCGTTCTTACTTCGTCGATTTAAGGAAGTCGGGATTTCGCCCGTCCATCAGCTTGGTCAGAACTTCCTCATTGACCTCAATATTCAGCGTCTGTTGATTCGCCGCGCCGCGCTGGACGAAAACGACATTGTTTTGGAAGTCGGGACGGGAACCGGGTCGATGAGCGTTCAGATGGCGCCGCTGTGCCGAAAGCTCATTACGGTCGAGCTGGACGAGAAGCTCTTTGCTCTGTCGCAGGAAGACCTGGGCGACCTGGAGAACATCGAGCAGCTCAACGTCGATATTCTCAAAAACAAAAACGCGCTCAATCCGGTTGTTTTAGAAGCGATTGAAAAGGCGATGGCGGACAATCCCGGCTGTCGGCTCAAGCTGGCGGCGAACCTGCCGTACGCGGTCGCTACCCCGATAATTTCCAATCTCATGCGGCCGGGCGCTCTGTCCTGCGGCGCGCCGTATTCCATGACTGTTACAATTCAAAAGGAGATGGGCGACCGCATTATCGCCGCGCCGGGCAGCAAAGATTTCTGCGCTTTGTCGCTCTGGATGCAGGCGCAATGCGACGTCGAAATGACCCGCATTATCCCGCCGTCCGTGTTCTGGCCGCGGCCGAAAGTGTATTCCGCTATCGTTCACATGCAAACCAATCCGGAAAAGCGCAGCGCCATTCCAGACCTCGAATTTTTCCATCAGTACGCAAAAGCGCTGTTCCTGCACCGCCGCAAGTTCCTGCGAAGCGAACTGATTTCCGCTTTCAAAGACCGCGTCAGCAAACAGGACGTCGACGCGATTATGGCTCAGCTCGGCTTGGGCGAAACCGCCCGCGCCGAAGCCCTTCCCTTGGAAACCCACTTGCAGCTTTGCGAAGCGATGAGGGAAGCAGGCAAAAGGCAGTAGAGAGATTTTACAAGCGACCAACGGGAGCGCCTCAAAAAACTCCTCACTCCTCACTCCTAACTCCTAACTAACACAACAATCGACTTCACGATGAAGACTCTAGCATTAGATGCTGACGACACCCTTTGGGAAAACATCGACTTTTTTCTCAAGGCGCAATCCGGGCTTTGCGAACTGCTCAAGGACTACGTTCCCGCGTCGGAGGTGGAGTCGAAGCTGTTTGCCAAAGAGTCGCAAAACGTGCCGCTGTACGGGTACGGGACGAAGTCGTTTGTCCTGTCGATGGTTGAACTGGCGATAGATTTAACGGATGGGCGCCTGCCGTCAAGCGTCGTCTTGAAAATTCACGATTTAGGACGCGATATTTTGCGTCATCCGGTACATCTGCTGCCGGGAGTCGAAAAGACCGTTCCGATTCTGGCGAAGAGCTATCGTCTTATTGTCGCCACCAAGGGGGAGCTGCTGGAACAGGAACAGAAGCTGGAACGATCCGGGCTAAAGTCCTACGTAGAGTTCATGCACGTCATGTCGAACAAACGCGTCGACGATTATCGACGGCTCATTGACTTGCTGCGAATCGCCCCGGAGGACTTTATTATGGTCGGCAACTCGCTCAAGTCAGACGTCCTGCCGGTAATTGAGCTGGGCGGGACAGGCGTCTATATTCCGCACCATTACACGTGGGAACACGAAGCCGTCGACCCGGAAATTTCCGAAAAGTACCATTACATTCAGCTGGAACATTTCGGAGAGCTGGCGGAGGCGTTAGCAATTAGCAATTAGCAATTTGCAATTGAGGGGGATTCGGTCGGATTTCAGTTCGAAGTGTGAAATCCCGTATTGCGTTAGCGGACAACCTCCCCCGGATGGCGCCCGTCCCTGGGCGCCTTTTATGACGCTAATAAGACTATTTCGGAGCTAAAAAGTTGGGTCTACGCTTGCGTAATTGCTAATTGCTAATTGACAATTGCTAATTCATTCAACTCCTAACTAACAAACCAATGATGAAACCACTACCCACAATTCTCCTGTCGTTATTTCTCTGTTCGTTTTCCTTCGCTCATCAGCCGGGCTGTGAAAATCTGTTTCCGGACAACGCAGTGATTCTCTTTCAGGGAGATTCCATTACCGACGGGAACCGGGGACGGTCGGCAGATCCGAACCACATTCACGGGCACGGGTACGTGTACCTTATCGCGTCCGATTTAGGCGCGAACCATCCGGGAAAGAACTGGACGTTTGTCAATCGCGGCGTTTCCGGCGACATGGTGGATCGACTTCAAAAACGTTGGGATAAAGATACGATCGCCGTCAAGCCGGACGTTCTGAGCATTATGATTGGCTGCAACGATTTCTATCACGGCGTATCGGTAGAAGATTATACGCAGCGTTACGACGCGCTTCTCAAAGAAACGGTTGAAAAGCTGCCCAACGTCAAGCTGGTTATAATTGAGCCGTTTACTCGGGCTGACGAAGAAACGCTCAAACGTTACGCGCCGTTCCAGAAAGCCGCCGCCGACCTGGCGAAAAAATACAACGCCGTTTTCGTACCGACGCAACAGATGTACAGCGAGGCGTTCCAGTCCGTTCCAGATTCCCGCTACTGGCTTTGGGACA
Organism: uncultured Planctomycetota bacterium; assembly: GCA_902770245.1. GTDB lineage: Bacteria > Planctomycetota > Planctomycetia > Pirellulales > Thermoguttaceae > RUG11551. The sequence continues at coordinate 15,620 of CACXSS010000097.1, forward strand.
GAGTTCATCCCACCACCGCCGGACATTGGCTGCTGTACAAACAGTGGCTGAAGTGCGTCAAAGAGCAACAATAAGAGAATCGGCTGGGAACGTCTGGGATGAGCTGGGAGAATCTGGGAACCTCTGGGAGATTTCCCAGATTCTCCCAGCAGTTCTCAACTGTTGTTATTCCTTTTCCTTCTTTTCTTCGTCGAAATACTTTTGCAAGTCCGGCGGAAGTTTAATTAAATCCATGCGATTGTTCTTGTAATTCCACGTTGACTTGAGTTGTTCAACGGTCAGGTTGGTTAAACGTTCGAGTGAGCAGTCAATAAATTTAGCTCCGGTGAAATCGGAATTTTTCACGCTGGAAGGACGAAAATCACAATCAAGAAATACCATATTGGAAAAATCAATGTTATCGGAGCATGCTGGCAGCCAAGAATCACTATTAACAAAAACGCCCAATTTATAATTCAAGGTTGTAAAGAGCTGTTTCGATGAAATTCGAGATTTTGATTGATCAATCACATCAGCAAAACGAATAGATTCCAAGTAGGCATTTGAAATATTAATTGTATCATCCCAAAGTCCAAAATATGCATGTGTAAATTCAAATTCTGTCATGTCTGCATTTTCAGGAAGATTATCAAAATCATACAATCTGAAAAGAGGTCGCTTTAGCTTATAATTACGAGTTTGCAAGTACGTTTCATAGGAAATTCCAATAGGAGAATCCTGAAAAGTTGCATCTCTGAAATCGGAATTAATAGATTTTATACATCCTCTGCAATTGTTAAAAAACGCTCCTTGAAAGGAACAATTCTCAAAAGTTATTTCTTGAAATTCACATGTAGAAAATAAACAACCTGAAAAATCAATATTTTTTAAAGTTCCTCCCTGACGAGTCAATACCTGTTGACCAATATAACGACCGCTCAAATCTATACCATCTTTTAATTCATAACAACTAGATGGATAATCATTATAGACCTCCTTAGTAGCTAAAACTATTTTCGTATAACCAAAATCAGGTTTTTCATCATCGTATGTGTAATCTGAATCCTTGGAAACAGATTGTTCCGTTAGGTCATTCTTATCAGATGCAGAGGAAACCTTTGACAAACAAATATTATGGTTTTGTTTAACGTTATCTTTCTTATTTGAAAAGCTATATTGATAATTCTTTAATTCATCCGACATTTCAGACATAAGATGATCGGGCAGCCGCACTCCTTTCATATACTTGTGTTTGTAATTCCAGGTCGATCTAATTTGTTCGGCAGTCAAATCTGTAACATTTTCTAAATCGCAATTGATAAACCGAGCGTTAGTCAAATCGACATCCTTCATACTGCTTTGATAGAACGAACACCGTATGAAGCACATATCCATAAAACTTATTCCTTCGCACAAATGACCGTTAAAGCCAATTTTGTAGAATATCCCAAGTTGATAGTTGCGGGTTTGCTTAAGCTGAGAACTTGTAAATTGATTATTGTATTTGCCTAATGTTACCGACTTGAAATAAGCATTTTTAAAAATTGCGTCGGAGGGAATGCTTCCTTTAAGCACCACATTGTTAAAAGTAAAATCAGAGAAATCAATAGTATTAGGCAAATCGCCAATTCCTAAAACCAAAACACAATCAGAAAAAGATTTTTCTTTATAATTTTCTGATTGCATTAACAACATATAGGGTATTTCAATATGGCACTGATGAAAACGGACGTTATCAAATTTTGAATTAATTGAGTCGAAATCAACAGAGCTTTGATTAAAGTAGACATTTGTGAACGTACAGTTTTCAAATACAACGTCTGATATACGACTATTGGAAAATGAACAATTGTCAACCGTAACGTTTTTTAATTTGCCACCTTGTCTGGAAATCAGTTGATCATAAAAAGCGTTATGGGATAATACAACGCAATCATCTAATACGAATCCTGTATAGCAGCAATTTATAACGTTACGACGAAAGCCAATTTCTAGTAAGTTGGTAAATGTTTGATTTCCGTTGAATGAATTTATGTCATTCTCGGTTAAACACGATGGTCTAGTCCCATGAAAACGAGGACGGTCTTTCTGATTTCCAAGTGTTTCTTGAGTGGGAACAGTAGTTTCTTGAACTTGTTTATTGCATGGCGTTGCCGAGTATAAAAATCGACAAGTATAAATTATAGCAAACAGAATCAATAATATAGTTATAAACGTTAGTGTAGGTTTAGTTGTTGCCATTATTTCCTCCGTTGTTATTCTGGTTTACGGGGAGGCCTGCGGCTGCCCTGATCGAGTCGAGGAAGCTGTCGCCACTTGTGCCTCCAGTCACTTTTCCGATGGCTCCGATCTTGCCGACCGGTGCCGGCTGGTCTTCGCCGAAGAGCATCTTGCTGTCCTCCGCCTCTGTGAGGGCCTTGATCGCCTTCTCGACGTCGGCCTTCTGGTTCTTGGAAGCCTTGAGGGTGTCCACATCGAGCAGTGCTTTGATGGCCTTGGCGTTCTTACCATGGGCCGCTGCGATGGCGTCCTTGACGATGTCGTCGAAGTCGCGATCC
>CACXSS010000098.1:0-11996 GCA_902770245.1 uncultured Planctomycetota bacterium
GCTCGAAGTTCAAAAGCTGGCGGAAACCGACGGCGTTAAAAGCGTCGCCGCGTCAACGATGGGAAATCAGAACCTGCTTTTTATCGACGAAGGGCACGCGGGCTTGTCCAAAAAAGACAAACAGGGGACGTGGTACAGATTCCGGTCTTTGCTGTGCGAACGCGGGTTCTCCTTTGAGTATTCCGCTACGTTCAAGCAGGCGGTTGAAGGAACGCCCTGGGAAAACGAGTACGCCCGAGCCATTCTGTTTGACTATTCCTATCGCTGGTTTTACGAAGACGGATACGGGAAAGATTATCAGATTTTCAATCTGCCGGAGTCGCCGGATACAAAAAAACTCGACGAGTCTTTGCTGGATTTGTATCTCACCGGCGGTCTGCTGAAGTTCTATCAGCAGCTGTACCTCTATTCAGAGCATACGCAGGAACTCAAGCCGTATAATATCGAAAAGCCTCTTTGGGTCTGGGTCGGTCACACCGTCGGCGGCAAGACGAACGAAGACAAAACAGCGCTGTCGGACGTAGCGCGAATCGTTAAATTTCTGGCTATGTTCCTCAAACATCAGGATCAGGCGGCAGCCAGCATTCACAAATTGCTTACCCAAAAGGGATATGAAACCGGGTTGATGGACGATAAAGAAAACGATCTGTTCAATGGCGCGTTCTTCTTTCTGGAGATTCTTAAATCTGCGCTTAAAAACGACTGTAACAATTTATACAGCCGCATTCTTGCCGATTTGTTCAATTCCCCCAGCCGCGGCGGACATCTGGTTCTGGAACGAATCAAAGGGGATTCCGGCGAAATTCTGCTCAAGACGTCCAACAGTGAAACGCCGTTTGGTCTGATTAACGTCAGCGGCGCGGCAGAGTTGTGTAACGCGTTACGGAATAATCCGGATCTGGCAGAGTTAATAGAAGTCAACGACGACGGCTCTGACGACAAACCGAAATTTGAATCGGTGAAACATTCCACGTCTCCGATTAACATTCTTATCGGGGCTAAAAAGTTCATCGAGGGCTGGGACTGCTGGCGCGTGAGCATTTTGGGCATGCTCAACGTTGGGAAAACAGAAGGGACGCAGGTCATTCAGCTTTTCGGTCGCGGCGTGCGTCTGAAAGGTTACAACTGGACGCTCAAACGCAGTTCCGCTCTCCACGAGGCGATTGGCAATTCTCCCAATTATCTCAAAGAGCTGGAACTGCTTTGCGTCTTCGGCGTCTGCGCAGACGCGATGGTCAGTTTCAAAAATTACCTCAAGTCGGAAGATCTGCCCGGCAACGAACAAAGCCGGATGATTACGATTGATATGGACGTCTGCGAGCTGGACAACAAAAAGCTCAAGATTCTGGCTCCCAAACGCCGAAAAGACAACGGCAGAGAATACAACTTCAAAACCGACGGCCCCGTCCCTGCTGTTACAGGCAGGATTCTCGATATTATTCAGAAAAACGCGATTGTTCTGGATTGGTATCCCCGCATTCAATCCATGGTCTCCGGCGGAGGGAACGCAACCCTGTCCTCCCTGCCGGGCGGAAAAAATACCGTTCACTGTCTGAAAGATCAAATGGGGTATCTGGATTTCAACGACCTGTATTTTTGCGTTGAACGCTGGAAACGAAACAACGCGAAGTACAATCTCAACTGCTCCGTAAGCGGATTAAAAGACCTCTTCCGCAGCGAAAACTGGTTTGAACTTTACATTCCGGTCGACAAACTCCATCCCCGCTCCTGGCAGGACGTGCAGGAGCTTCAAATTGTCGCCCGAACGCTATTGGAAAAGTGTCTCAAAAGATTATACGATCAGTCCTCAAACGCTTATATGCTGCCGCGTCTGGAATACCGCATTCTGGACGCAAACAACGACAACATCCCTAAAAAAGAAGAACAGCAATATCAGATTATTTACGATCTGAGCGACGGCTCACTGGAAAAGTCACTCCAGGAGATTCGGGACGCTCTTAGGAGCCGCGAACCCCTGGTTCGAGAAGAATATTCCATCAAAGCCATCCGATTCATCGATCATTTGTACAATCCGCTTTTGTATACAGAACATCCAAAAGTAAAGATTCTGCCGTGTTCGTTAAATCAAAGCGAGTTCACGTTTGTTAAAAATTTGAAAAAGTACGCTGAAGACAACGCTGCGTTGCTAAAACAAACTTGGGGGGAAATTTATCTGCTGAGAAATCAAAGCCGTGGGCGCGGCTTCGGATTCTTTGAAGCCAACAACTTCTATCCTGACTTTATTCTCTGGTGCGTTCAGAATGAAAAACAGTATATCACGTTTATCGAACCGCACGGACTAAAGATGGAAGGCGCCGGCAGCGCCAAAGTTCAATTCTGTAACAACAATTCCGAAGACAGCATTAAGAACATTGAAAAACGGCTCAAAGATTCAAACGTGATTTTGAACTGTTTTATTCTCTCATGCACTCGTTTCGGTGAATTGGAATGGGGCGTTCCGCAAGACGAACTGGAAAAGCGGCATATTCTCTTTATGGACAGCGACAACTACATCAGCCGGCTGTTTCAGAATATTAGTTGACATAATCCGTGGGCTTGAAGCCGTCTGCGCTTGACAGCGGTTTGTTTTTCTGGTATGCTAAAATTGTAAAAAGAACTGGCGTTTAATCCGGGACGTTAAACGCCTTTTGCAACCAGAAAACAATAGGGGAGAAAAATTCATGCTGACGGTGCGTACAATGAATGGCTCGGAGCGGGAAGAAGTCGCGGCGCTGATTTACAATTCGACTAACGCCTGGTATCAGAAAAACAGGGGGTTTGACGCTTTCGCCGACCCGGCGGGAGGACGGCAAATCGTCGATACGTACGAACTGCTCGACCCGGGCTGTACGCTGGTCGTTTACGACGACGAGCAAAAGCGCATCGCCGGCAGCTGCTTTTATCATCCTCGCCCGACGCACGTCTCGCTGGGCATTCTCAATTCTCATCCAGACTACGCAGGGCAGGGCGCTGCCAAGATCCTGGCGGCTCGCATTGCTGAGATTGCAGCTCAACAGAACAAGCCGCTGCGGCTGGTTTCCTCTGCCATGAATCTGGACTCGTTTTCCGTCTATTCCCGCCTCGGGTTCGTCCCGACCGAGTTCTTTCAGGACACGATTCTGACCGTTCCCTCCGACGGCGTTGCCGTTCCCGTTCCAGACGGTTTCCAGCTTCGCAGTGCAGTATTGGGCGACGTGGACGCGATGGCGAATCTGGAATCCGCGGTTCAGGGCATCGACCGCCGACAGGATTTCCGATTCTTTATTGAGAATCAGCAGGGAATCTGGACGACGACCGTTTTGGAGCGTCTTTCCGACGGGAAGATTACGGGATTTCTCGCCGCTATTAATAACGACGGAACGACAACCGCCGGCCCCGGCTGCATGCTGGACGCGCAGTCCGCTGTAACGCTCATTGCCAACGAACTCAACCGAACGCCCGGCAAATCGAGAATCGTCATCGCCCCGTCCCGGTTCACTGCAGTGGTTCAGTTCCTCTACTCTCTGGGAGCGAAAAACATCGAAACGCACATTTCCCAATGCAAAGGCGAGTTCATCAAACCCAACGGCGTTGTCATTCCCTGCTTCCTGCCGGAAAGCGCGTAGGGCTAAACTGTCATAGTCCATAAAAGGAGAATTCCATATTGGTTCCAATATGCTTCTGGTCGATCGTGTCGACTAACGAATTATTTTCGTGGTAAATGATCACTCCAATAACATGTCCTATAATTAAGCCGCAAAGAACGCATAGTTTTTAAAACTTCGCGAACTTTGCGGACTAGAGCGTGAGGCTTTTTCCAGGCGGCGCTAAGCGCACCCGGCTTGCCAAAATCCGTGACCGGACTGACCTGCTCAAAAGCTAAGCGCCAACTTACCGGAAGAGCCTTTATTACTCTGTCTTATCAGGTTTTGTCAGCAATATCGTCAGGGCGAAGCCTGTTACAAGAATCGCGGCGGTGCCGCAGACGGTTATCATCAGTTCATTCAGCGGGCAGCGGAACGCGGCAAGCGATTCCGGCCAGATTCCGAATCGGGGCAGGGAAGCGGTCATCCAGAGAATTACTGTTACGCCGACAATGGCGCTGATCAGAGCAATTTTGGACGTCGCCCGGCGGGAAAGGAATCCCAGCAGGAACAGCCCAACCATGCCGCCGCTGAAAATGCCCATCAGGTTCCAGTAAGCGTCCAGAACGCCTTTGGCGGAAATCATCAATAAGGCGCAGCCGATTCCCAAACCGCCCCAAATGAGCGAGCTGAGGTACAAGACCAGCATTTGCTCTTTCTCCCCGGCGGCGGGACGGAAAAAGCGTTTGTAGTAGTCCGTCAGGGTCAGCGTTGACGCGCCGTTGACACTGGAGCTTATCGTACTCATCGCGGCAGCAAGAATAGCGGCAATAAGCAGCCCCGTCATGCCGACAGGCAGCTGATGAACGATAAAATACGGAAACACGCCGTCGCCTTTTCCGTCTGCAACGTCCGCCGCCAGTTGAGGGTCGGTTATCAAATCCGGCTGAGCCGTATAGAACGCAAACAGAGCCGTCCCGATAAAGAAGAAAAACGCCGAAATCGGCAGATACAGCAGTGCGCCGAGCCAGACGGAGTTCTTCGCCTGACGTTCCGTTGGAGAGGTCAGGTATCGCTGAACGTAGTTCTGGTCAATGCCGAAATTCTGAAGGTTAATCGTCAAGCCGTACAGAAGCACAACCCAAAACGTGGACGAGCAGAAATCCGTCACAGAAAAACTGCCCAGCGAGAATTTGTCGTTCTGCTGAGCAATCTCAAACAGCTGACCGGGACCTTCCGGCATCTGGAAGACCAAAATCAAAGCGCACGTCAGCGCCCCGACTATCAAAACGACCGACTGCAGCGCGTCCGTCCAAAGAATTCCGGTTATCCCGCCAATCATGGAATACAGAGCCGCCGACGCCCCCACGACAATAATAATCCATCGGACGTCCCAGCCCAGCAAGTGGTGCAGCGGCAGAGCCAGGAGGAACAGAACCGACCCCATTCGCGCCACTTGCGTCAGCAGATAACAGGAGGAAGCGTACACCCGCGCCCACGGTCCGAAGCGGTCTTCCAGATGAGCGTAGGCGGATATCGACCCAATGTTCCGATAAAACGGGACGAACCATTTTGTCGCAATCCACGCTGCCAGGGGGATGCTCAAACTCAATCCGTAGGCGTTCCAGTTCCCGACAAACGCCTTGCCCGGCAGAGCCAGAAAGCTGATGCTGCTGACGTACGTGCCGAAAATTGACAGCCCCACGATAATCCCCGGGGCGCGTCCGTTGGCGGTGGTAAAACCTTCCGGCGACCGACTGGCGAAATAAAACCAGCAACCAACGCCAACGCTGGCAATCATATAAACGACGATAATTGCAATGTCAATCCAGGGAAGCATGGGGAGTAGGGGAATGAAAGGCGGTAACGCAGTGAGCGAAGCGAACGAAGTTACGCTTAGGCGAGCCACGGGTGTAAACCCGTGGGCAAGCGCCATGGATGTCTCACGCAAAGTTCGCTAAGTTCGCAAAGGAGGAATCAATAGGCGAGCCGGATAGCTTCTTAAACTTGGGATTCTGAATGCGGAATTACGCATAGCGTCTCAATAACCTAGCTACTTAAAGGGAAATATAATTCCCAATTCATTAGAAAGAATTATACCGCAGATAATTCTGCCTGTCAAGTTCGGCAGTAACGTTTAATATATGGGTTCCGTTCAAAATTGGATTGCATAATAAAAGTCTCACGCTAAGTTCGCTAAGTTCACAAAATATTAAAAAGAGGAACATCCGACTAGAGCATACCTGCGAGCTAGAAAATACTTTATACCTATCTATAGAATATTAAATGAGTTACGAATTTTGCTGCATATTTTCCCCGCGAGTTTCGTCCCCTAGTTGCATATTTTCCCCGCGAGTTTCGCCCCCTCATTGCATATTTCCCCCGCGAGTTTTGACCCCTCGTTGCATATTTTCCCCGCGAGTTGGGGTAGAATGAGGGGAATATAGCCGGGTCAACCAGATATAATTCCGCTTGATTATTCGCAAATTTTGATTTTATAATCGAAATCAGCGGTTGTGTTGAATCAAAAATTAGACTATAATTATAATAACTGTATTGACAATTCCTTTCAATTCATAACCTGAAACAAACTAACGTCCTATGGCTTTCGATAATTCAAACGTGCCGACAACTCCCAAAGGCTGCGAATTCCGCGACGATTATCTCTCGTATACCCAGAGCGGATTTTCGTGGTTTACAGCTCTGTTTCTGTCCGTTTTTTGGGGAATATGGACGTCGGCGTGCTTCGCGATGGTATACGCATCATTTGAAGATAAAGAAGTAATTCTGTTTATGATTCCGTTTCTGCTGGCGGACATTGGGGTTCTTTGCTTTCTGCTTTACACTTTTTTCGGGAAAGAAACCGGCTGGATGGACGAAACCGGGTTCCATCGGGAATATCGATGTCTGTTCGTTCGGCTTCGTAAAGACGTGCCGCTGAATTCCATTCGCAAGTTCAAACTTGGTCGAGACTACACGTTTCGGCAGAATAAGCAGCCGGCGTATTGCGTACAAATCGTTACTGCCGCGAAAGAAATTAACGTCATGCGAGCGTTTACTCAAACCGACCAACAGCGCTGGCTGGCAGCGGCGGGAAACGCCGTCCTTGCAAACCTGACCGGCAGGGAGCCTGTTCCAACGCTGACATCGTTGAGCAATGCCGAGCCGTCTGACGACTTTGTAGATTCCTCCGTATTTGAAGAAGACGATAACGCAAGCTATAACTCTAACTTCAGCGCGGTCAATCGCAGAGCCGATCTTGCCGACGAAGATTCAGACGAACAGAACGACGATTTTGACAACGAATACGAGGACGACGAGAATGATTATTACGAAAGCAAAGTAGAGCGTTTCTCCAGCAGCGATCACATCTCTGACGCGGACAAGCCGGAAGGAACCAGCTGGAAAATGACAGCGGATTTCGACACCATTGAGTTCAAACGCCGCGGTCGGTGGACGGCAGAACTGCTGGGGCTGCTGTTTATCGCTGCGTTCTGGAACGGGATTGTGAGCGTCTTTCTCTGCGCTCTGTTTGGCTTTATTGGCGCGGAAGACAATAATCCCTCACAGCCAGCCGACGTCCCGGTTCAAACGACTCAAAGCGCCGAAAACGCCCAAACTGTCGAGCAGGACGTTCGCAACCACTTTGAATCGCTTAAAAACAAACACCTTATCGTCAACAAAAAGCCAGCGCAGTACTTCGGGACAGAATGGTGGTTTATATTCTGCTTTTTGATTCCCTTTGAAATCATTGGTCTGGTATTGATCTGGGCGTTTCTGTCCCAGCTTTTTGCGCCGTTTACCACTCAAAGCTGGACGTTTTCCTCCAACAAAGCCATTCGAAAGCGAACCCTGTTTGGGTTCCCGTTCACACGGCGATTTGACATGATGGAATTCTCCTATTTGGAAATTCATCATTCTCAATACCAGTCCAGCAACAAAGACGAACTGACTTTCTACGACAGAAACGACAGAAAAATATTTAAAATTAAAAATCTCAATCGAGCAGACGCCCGCTGGATTGCCAACGAGGTTTTGACAATGCTGTAATATAGGTAAAATGCAGCGAACTAACCCTTTTCAGTACACGTAAATAATCGGGAATGGGCAGAGCGGCAACGTCTTTTTGCCCCTCTTTTCCCGGCGCCCTTGTAAAAGTAAAAATATTGAATATAATATTAGATGTAGTTGAGGACGGCATGGCGTCAATTTTCGGACGTTCATTCGTTACCTTAAAGCGCCTGTTGGTTGTTTCCCGACTCCTGACTTCATAGTCAACGCGGCGATAAGCCACAGGTTTTCATAACTTATTATTCCTTTTTTATATTGTCAGAAGAAACATTTACTCTGCCGAATAACGAGTCTATTCTGTCTTTGTTTGGCGCGTGCGATAAATACGTACGCCGCGTTGAAGACGCCCTTGGCGTGAAAATATGGTCTGACCGCGGTCAGATTCATATCTCCGGCGACGACGCTAAAGTCAAACAGGCGACCTCCGTTTTGAAATCCATGGCGTCCAAAGCTGAACTGACGGACGACGACGTTGCCTGCTGTCTCAATGCGGCAGAAGGCTCAATTGATACAAATACAGAATCGGAGCCGGGAGGTTCCAGTTCCCAGATCGTTCCCCGTATTGAGATTCAAGATGAAGTCAACCCGACGGACGTCAAGACTCTGGAAGTCTTTACCGGACGCAAAATCCGCCCTCGCACAGCCGGTCAGGCAAGATTTCTCAAAGCCTTGCAGAATCACGACATAACGTTCTGCTACGGTCCGGCGGGAACCGGTAAAACGTACCTGGCGGTGGCGGCGGCGGTGGCGGCGATGAAAAAAGGCGCGGCGGAACGCATCATGCTGGTTCGCCCGGCGGTTGAAGCGGGAGAAAGCCTTGGCTATCTGCCCGGCGACTTGAGAGCGAAAATCAATCCGTACTTGCGCCCGCTGTTTGACGCGCTTCACGATATGATGGATCCGATGACAGTCCGCCGTTTGACGGAAGAGGACATCATCGAGGTCATTCCGTTGGCGTACATGCGAGGTCGAACGTTTAACAACGCCTATATTATTTTAGATGAAGCGCAGAATACAACAATTTCCCAGATGAAAATGTTTTTAACGCGCATGGGTGAGAACTCCCGCATGGTGGTTTCCGGTGACATCTCCCAAATTGACCTGCCGCCCAAAACTACCAGCGGTCTGATTGACGCCCTGCGCCGATTGCGTAAAATCAAGGGAATTGCAATGGTTGAACTCGGGACGGCTGACATTGTTCGGCATCCGCTGGTTCAGAAGATTGTCAACGCTTACGAGGGGAATTCATGAGTTCCGGAACATCGTCCAGCAGTCGAACGCGAAAGCAGCGTCTTCTCCGATTCGGCGCCGATAAATCGACGTCGATTTGGGAGCAGATCTTTAATTGGGACAGAATCCGGGTTCTGTTTTACTATATTCTGTTCGTTGGTCTGGTTGCCGTTGTAAACGAATCCTGGCGTCCGGCTTTTTTTTATCAGATTGATTTTACGCCTTCTCACAGCATATATTCCCGCGTAGACTTTTCCGCTATTGACGAAGATTCCGTTGAAACGGCGCGCCTTCAAGCCAGACAACAGGCGTTGAGAGTATACCGTCAGGATAACGCGCCAATAGAGGAGATGTATAAAAAACTCCATCATGATTTACAAACCATTCACATTGCTAAAAACGCCAACAAGGTTTCCTATAACGCCTGGTCTAATTTTGTTACAGTAAAAGAATCCGGCGGAATTGTCAGCAAAACAACCTCCGCTCAAATGCAAAAATGTTTTGCCGCCACGCAAAATCTGTTCAAAGAAGACGAATCGCTGTCTGTTTTTGACGAAAAGCTGGAACGAGTTCTTCAACCATATTGGGATCGCGGAGTTTTAAGAAAAATTGACCGGAACACGCCGCTGACGACCATTCGAACAGACGCGATTAAAATCGTATCGTACAATGATTTCAATGAAGAAAACCGCTGGTTAATGATGGAAGAAGTTTACCTTCAAGACTGGGAGACTTTACATCAGGAAATCAAAAAAGAATTTAACTCCAGCGACGAAATAGCGGAGATGGTTTTTCATTGGCTCAAGCGGTTTATGCCGTCAACGCTGATCCTGGATCTCGATTTAACCAAACAGGAAGGCGATCAGGAAGCGGAAAAAGTTCAAATCGCTAAAACCATCTTCCGAAAAAACAGCCGACTGGCAGACGCTGGCAAGCCGATTAACCCCAATACGTGGAATATTCTCAAAATAGAATACAACACCTGGGAGTCTCAGCAAACTTTTCTGGATCGAGTTCAACGGTTCCTGGCGACGTGGGCTGTGTTATGCATGTTTTTCATTCCCAGCTTGTATTTCGCTTCCCAAAGACCTCAAAAGATTTTTGACGGGAAGCGTAAAACGATATTGTTGTGTCTGTTAACGCTTTTGGTTGTTTGGGCGGCAAAACAGCTTTCATCATTTGGGTGTAATGGACAGACGATGGCATTGTTCATGTACGCCATTGCTATTGGAATCGCTTTTGGACGTCGAGTCGCCTATCTTTTGACAACCAGTTTGGTAATTGTCGCTGTTCTCGGTTCCGGGGGAGGGTTGACGGAACTTCTTTACATGGGCGGCGTTATCGGGATAGCAATTTTACCGCTCAATCGATATTTTGATCGTAAAAGACTGATATACATCTCAATTATAACAGCGTTTTTCGCTTTTATTTTAGCTCTGGTTTGCAACGTTCTCAACTCTCAGTCGTTGAATCTGGACTTGCTGAAATTTGCCGGCTATTCCGCTCTTTGGATTGTAGGCGGCGGGTTTATCATGCAAGGGCTTGTTCCATTTGAAGAATGGTATTTCGGGATTATTACCGATACGCAGCTGCTGGAGCTGTCCAATCCGACTCACCCGCTGATGCAGGAACTTATCCAGCGAGCGCCCAGCACTTATAACCACTCTACTTTCGTAGCGGCAATATCAGAAGCGGCGGCGCGCTCAATCGGGGCGTGGGGGCTTTTGTGCCGAGTCGGCGCGTTATACCACGACGTTGGCAAATTCGTTACTCCAGAATATTTTGTCGAAAACCAGAAATCCGTTTCTGATTCCCAGCATACCAATCTGACGCCGTCGATGAGCGCTCTGGTTATTATTAACCACGTTAAAAACGGCGTCGTTTTGGCAAAAAAATGGAGATTGCCGCAGAGGGTTATCGACATGATTGAACAGCATCGAATCCACGTTCCGCTATCCCGGACCCAAGCCGCAAACCAAAGAAACCGCAATACTTATGCTGGCAGACTGCGTCGAAAGCGCGTGCCGAACGCTGGTCGAACCAACGCCCAAACGCGTTGAAGATCTGGTTCGGAGCATTACGGCAGACAAATTGCAGGACGGGCAGTTTGAGGACACCCAGTTAACGTTCAACGAATTAAAAACGATTCAGGACGCCATCGTTTTGGCAATCATGTCGATTTATCACGCCAGAATCAAATACCCGTCTCAGGAATAAGGGTTGCACAACGGGGAGCCGGCTCGCGGCAGTCCCCTGCCGCATTGCAATGACCCGCGGTTGCACAACGATGAGCCGGCTCGCGGCAGTCCCCTGCCGCAATTGAAATGCCCCGCGCAGGCACAATGATGAGCCGACGCTCCCAGCAAATAGCCGGCGCCGTCGGCGCCGGATGCGGCAGAGACTGCCGCGAGCCGGGTACGCCCGGGTGCGTCAGCGGCGCCGCCTCCCCCCCTTGCAGCGCTATTTTCTTTTTGCTACAATATAGTAACAGAAGGGAGCGAACCGTTTGACTCAGCTGATTGATATAACTGTTTATCCAGTTAAAGACGTTCTGCCGATACTGCTCAAAGACGACGCGACCGGGAAAAACGTTGTCTTTGCGACGGACAGTTACGTCCAGCTGGGCGACGAGTTTTTGCCGGAGCGCTGTATTACGCCTGCGTGTATTGCCGCGATAAATCCCAAAGGGTTTCAGCCGCGCATTAATAAACAGACGGATCAACAGGCGGAACGGACGCGAAAGAAAGCGGAAGTGTTCACGCCAGCGTGGATTTGCTGTAAAATGAACAACTTCTGCGACGAGCAATGGTTCAATGGAGAATGCCCGTTTAACGTTCAGTATGAAACGACCTGGCGGGCGCTGTCAAAACCTGTACCGTTTCCCAACGCCAAAGCGTGGCAGAAGTACGTCGATTCCCGCCGGTTGGAAATAACGTGCGGAGAAGCGCCGTTTTTAGCGTCGCGGTACGACGCCGCAACCGGAAATATTATTCCCGTCTCTCGCCGAATTGGGATTTTAGACAGAAAGCTGCGCGTCGTTTCGGAAAACGCCCAAACGGAAACGGACTGGCTCACTTGGGCGCTGCGCGCCTTGCAGAGCGTATACGGATACGAAATGCAGGGCGACAGCCT
>CACXSS010000098.1:12043-13062 GCA_902770245.1 uncultured Planctomycetota bacterium
TAATTGCGCGAATCAATCTGTTAGCGACGTTTGCCGATTTCCTTTCAATGCGCTGGGGCAGATTGGCAACGACGCAGGAACTCAAACAAGCGGCGCGCATCATTTCCAGAAACGTCTGGCAAATGGACGGCTTGTCAGCGGCGGTTCCCTTCTTTGAAAAACCCGGAGACAACCAGCTATCGCTTTTTGACGACTTCGAGCTGCAAGCCGCCCCTTCGGAGAAACTCCTGTCGCCGAAAATCAAAAACTGGCGAGGAAAGAAAATCGTTACATTTCAGCAACTTGTTAAATCACGAGGTAAAGACATGAAATTCGACTTCGTTATCGGAAACCCGCCGTATCAAGATCAAACTATTGGCGAAAATAAAGGATTCGCGCCTCCGGTCTACAATTTGTTTTTAGAGGAAGCGTATAAAATCGCTGACAAGGTGGAATTGATTCACCCGGCTCGATTCCTGTTTAACGCTGGTTCTACGCCTAAAGCGTGGAATGAGAAAATGCTCAATGACCCGCATTTTAAAGTGTTAGAATACGCGGAAGATGCAGCTACCATATTTCCCGGTACGCTTATTCGAGGCGGCGTTGTAATCTCCTATCGTAACGCAAATCATAACTTTGGAGCGATTGAAGTCTTTACAAAGTATCCAGAATTGAACGGCGTTTTACAAAAAGTTGTTAGACAAAAATCATTTAGCTCTTTTAGCGAAATCGTTGTTAGTCGTACAGCTTTTCGTTTGACAAAAAAACTGCACGAAGACTTTCCTAACGCTATAAATCAATTAAGCAATGGTCACGCTTATGATATGTCAACTAACATATTTGAGCGTTTACCACAAGTATTCTTTGATGAAAAACCTAAAGATAAGTTTGAATATATACAAATATTAGGACGAGAAAACAATAACAGAGTTTTTAAATTCATTAAACGTATTTATGTTAATGATGTTAAAAACTTGAATTTTTACAAATTATATGTTCCCAAGGCTTGCGGAGGGGGAGAATTTGGCGAAGCATTAGCA
>CACXSS010000099.1 GCA_902770245.1 uncultured Planctomycetota bacterium
TGCCAATATTCGCTCCCGTTGGTCGCTTGACTATTGCTAATTCAATGTTATTTTTCTCCCCTTACTAAAGTTTTTTGGAAAGGGGAGTTTGAGGGGAAGAACCTTTTTTTCAAAAAAGGTTTTCCCCTCTTTTTTATTTCGAATAAAAATCTCGTTATAATTCCCTTGAAAAAACTTCCCTAAAAAGGGAGCCAGCTTGCTGGCGACCGCAAGTTTTTTCAAGGCGAATATTAGAGGTTAAATAAATTTACTCCTTGACTTAAGATGTATGGAAAAACATCTTTTCAAAACACTCTCCCTATCTTTTCTATCTTTACAGGAATTGTTTGGAATATATTATTTTCGGAAAAACCTTGTGAGACCTATTGAAGAAAACATAATTTAGTGTTATAATGAAAACCATATAATATTAATTGGAATTGTTTAGATTGTTGTTTTTTATGAGCAACCTTTATATAACAATTATATAACAATAGTACGTGAGTGTATATTGTATTGTAATATAAAAGGGAATCTCATTTAAATAACCATAATAATTATTTAGCTTTGGAGAAGGTTACGTGGGGAAGAAAAAGAAAATTTATAGTCCCAAGATTGTCTCCATTTTTTCCGGTTGCGGTGGTTTAGATCTTGGGTTTCACCAAGAAGGCTACAGCATGGCTTGGGCGAACGATTTTGAAGAGTGGGCAGTTGAAACGTTTAAAGCAAATTTCGGTGATGTTATTCTTAAGAAGGACATAACTGAAATTGATCCATATACAGACAAAAGCATACCAGATTGCGATCTTGTACTTGGCGGATTTCCTTGCCAAGACTTTTCAATTACTTGGAAACAGCCTGGATTAAATGGTAAACGCGGCGGGCTTTTCAGACACTTTGCGGAATTCGTTGATGCAAAGAAACCTAAGGCATTTGTAGCTGAAAATGTAAAGGGTTTATTAACGGCAAACGATGGAAAAGCCATTGATACAATTGTTCGTGATTTTGAAAGTATAGTTCCTGGCTATGTCGTTAAACCTCATCTCTATAATTTTGCAGATTATGGAGTACCCCAATTTAGAGAACGTATTCTGTTTGTTGGTGTAAGGATTGATACAGGGTTTAGATTTATTCATCCCAAACCCACTCATGGACCAAAAGCCAACAAACCGTATTTTACTGCAGGCGAAGCTTTACAGGGCGTTGAGAGTGTCCCTTATAATAATGAATTGATAAATATAAAAGAAAAAACAAGAAAGTTGCTAGAGCTTATCCCTGAAGGCGGCAACTTTTCTGATATTCCCAAAGGTCATCCGCTTTATGTAAAAGGCATGATTAGTCATGTTTATCGCCGTTTAAAACTTGATGAACCTGCAAAGACGATTATAGCAGCTGGGGGCGGCGGTACTTGGGGTTATCATTATCCAGAACCACGTCCGCTTACAAATAGAGAACGCGCTCGATTACAATCGTTCCCTGATGATTTTGTTTTCAAGGGCAGCGTTTCAGAAGTTCGTCGTCAGATTGGTAATGCTGTTCCACCTCAAGGTGTTAGGCTTGTAGCACGCCGTCTTTTACCTTTATTTACGGGCGATTATAAAGTTGTTGATTTAATGCCTGACTATGAACAGATGAAGCGTATGACGATTAAAGAACGCTTGGATTATGTAACAAGCGAGATGAATTAAAGGAGAAGCAGCAATGGAATTTTTACATTCTAATTTTCCTCCGGTAAGATTTGGGGGGAGAGCGTTTGTTGATGTTTTTTATGATTTATTGTCTGGAATTAAGTCGCTTGACATTGCCGTTGGATATATTACCACAGAATCATTGATAGAGTTAGAGCGACTGACGGAGCTTAACAATATACCAAAAGTGAATCTTACGATTGGAATGCACTATTATGAGAGATTTACGCAAACTCAATATAATGCGGCTCTAAGGCTCAACCATTATCTTATGGAGAATGAACGCGGTCAAGTTCGGCTTGTACTCCCTTTTAGGTATCACGGGAAATTGTATTCTTATAGTGATTCAGAAGGCGCTGTGGCAGGAATTATTGGCTCGAATAACCTCGGAAGTATTATAGAAGGTAGCAATCGCTTGTATGAATCTTCTGTTCTTATACAAGACAGGGATTCTGCGAGAAATATGAAAGAGTTTATTGATAGACTTATTGCTGACGCAACTGAAAATATAGAAGATGTAGCAATTCAAGAATTTAATACCACTAATACGCTTCTTGAAGAACATGAAAATGTTCAAAAAGTAACTGCTTCAGATCTTGAAGAATGCGTGTCATCATTAACAAATCAAAGTTTTGATATTCTAATTAAGACAGAACCTAAAAGTAATTTAAACGCTTTTTTTGGCAAAGGTCGTTGCGGTCGTAATGGACTTATTAAGCCGAGACATTGGTACGAGGCAGAAATTATTGTTGACAAGGACATAGCAACTCAAAATGGTTATCCTAAAAGTAAAACTCCTGAAGCCGTATTTCAAGTTATTACAGATGACGGCTGGAGATTTCGTTGCAAAATTAGTGGCGACAATAATAAGAATTTTCGTTCTGAAGCCGACCTTAAGATTTTAGGAAAGTGGTTAAAAGGCAGGTTAGAAAATGCTGGTGTACTAACAGTTGGCGAACCAGTTACTGATGATACACTCAGACAATACGGGCGAAACACTGTTACTCTTACAAAGACAACAACTCCCGGTTTATGGTACCTGGATTTTGGAGTAAGAAATTCATGAGAAACTACTTTAAAAACTATTGTTTGAATATAGTTCAAAGAGGTAACTTTGCATTATCGAAAGCAATCCAAAAAACAGTAGACGATGTAGTTCCCAAGTATATTTCTTCATTTTCGTACAGAAATCATGTAGTTGGACTTTTAGCTGGCGATGTTCAGAGTGGTAAAACAAGCCATATGTTTGGTCTTATGTCGGCAGCGGCAGATGAAGGATTTGGCGTTTTTGTTTTACTAACTACCGACAATAATCTTTTACAACAACAGACTTTTCAACGGGCAAATAGAGATCTATGTGATTTTTGCGTTTGTAATGAAAATGATTATTTGAAATTCACTACAAACAACATGAGAAAGCCTGCGGTAATTGTTTTGAAGAAAAATGGACATGTTCTTCGGCAGTGGAAGAACAATTTTGCTTCAGCTCGATTTGTTGCAGGCAATCCTATCTTTATCGTAGATGATGAGGCGGATGCTGCTAGTCTTAATACACTTGTGAATAAAAATAAACAAAGTACGATCAACAAGTGTTTGGATGAGATCAAAAGAACAGCGTCCAGCAGCATTTACTTGCAGGTAACAGGAACTCCTCAATCTATTCTGCTTCAGAGTATTAAAAGTGGATGGAAACCATACTTTGTATATTATTTTCATCCTGGTTCTGGATATATGGGCGGGAACTTCTTCTTTGAAGAGCCTGAAATGAAGCATATTATCTTGACGGATAATGCCGAAGCTACAGAACTATTAGAAGAGGATGATGAATTTCCTGAAAATGGATTGAAAACGGCTTTGAGAATGCATCTTGTTTCATCTGCGCATATTATGCTTAATGGTGGTAAGGTTTGCAATTTCTTGATTCATCCAAGTTTTAAAGTTAGTGAACACAATAAGTTTGCCGAGAAAATTGGGAATTATTTGAATGACATTTTCTTAACTTTTGATGAGGACGAAACTATAAACATCTTAAAGTCCGTATATGAAACTCTTCAAAAAACCAAACAAGATATTGAGCCTTTTGAACGAATAAAATCCTTTATTTGGGATCAAATGAAGAATGATCAGATTAATATTTTGATCCTTAATTCTGTGGCTTCATTTGAAGAAAATACTCGATATGAGATTGGTAATAATATTATTATTGGGGGAAACAGTCTTGGTAGAGGAGTTACTTTCCCACAGCTTCAGACTATTTATTATTGTCGTGTTGCCAAGAATCCTCAAGCTGATACGATGTGGCAGCACGCCAGAATGTTCGGATATGATAGAGACCCTGATCTTTTACGCGTATTTATGCCACCTAAACTCTTTAAATTGTTCTCAGATATAAATCGAACGAATAACAGCATTATTTCACAGATAGATAATGCAGCTAATGGAGTCGATATTAAAATATATTATCCATCGGAACTGCGTCCAACAAGAAAGAATGTCCTAGATAATAAAGTTGTTGGTATTTATACGGGCGGTGTTAATTATTTTCCATTCTATCCGACTAATAAAAGCATTGAGGAACTTGATGAATTGTTAAAAGATTTTGAAGACAATGTATATTCCGTTTCATTAAAATTTGTTGTTAATCTGCTTGAATGTGTTGGCTCAGAATGTGATGATTGGAATGCCAAAGCTTTCATAGGATTTGTAAATTCCTTTATAGCTGATAATCCGCTTGCTCAAGGAACTTTAATTATACGAAGAAACAGAGACGTTAGTAAAGGATCAGGGACTTTACTTTCACCCAATGACAGAGCGTTAGGAGATTCTTTTAAAGATACTGTTGTACTAACTATGTATAAAGTAACTGGCAGCAAAGGTTGGAATAACCTGCAGCTTTGGATTCCTAATATTAAACTTCCCGGTGAAGTTACTTATTATAGCGGTGACTTTATGAATATGTGAAATCGAGACAATTGTTATGACTGACAGTCTTTCACCGGAGAAACGAAGTTGGAATATGGCTCGAATCCATTCCAACAATACCAGCATTGAGGTTAAGGTTAGGAAGTATTTATTTTCCCAAGGGTTTCGCTACAGAAAAAATGTAGCCTCGCTTCCTGGAAAACCTGATATTGTTTTACCCAAATACCGAGTTGTTGTGTTTATACATGGTTGTTTTTGGCATAGGCATAATGGATGCAAACGTGCGACTACACCGAAGTCTCGACAGGAATATTGGCTTCCCAAATTTAAACATAATGTTGAGAATGATAAAAAGCACTACAAAGAACTTCAAAAGATGGGTTGGTATCCTATTGTAATTTGGGAATGCGAGATTAATAACTTTTTTGAAGGAACGATGAGGAAGCTTGTTCGTAAGATAAATAAACATTCTGTTTCTTTATAATCTTTTATTTATATTTAATACCCTGACATACCTATATTATAGAGTAAATAACAATTTTGGCTCTTCCGGTAAGTTGGTACTTAGCTGTTGAGCAGGTCAGTCCGTTCACGGATTTGACGGATGATACGGATTTTCGCCGATTGGTTTATTCTAATTCAATTTTTCCCTCCCCTTACTAAAGTTTTTTGGAAAGGGGAGTTTGAGGGGAAGAACCTTTTTTTCAAAAAAGGTTTTCCCCTCTTTTTTTATTTCGAATAGAAATCACGTTATAATTCCCTTGAAAAAACTTCCCTAAAAAGGGAGCCAGCTTGCTGGCGACCGAAAGTTTTTTCAAGGGCGGACGAAGTCCGCGAAAGAAATGAAAGGCGGTAACGCAGCGAGTGAAACGAGCGAAGTTACGCTTAGGCGAGCCACGGGTGTAAACCCGTGGGTGTGAGCGCAGCGAACGTTGCATACCAAAACGACGAAGCAGAAAACCTCCCCCGGATGGATTCCGCCCTCGGAGTCCATCTTGACGGCTTTGCCGTCAAGGAAAAGCGGAAGCCTCCAAGAATCTTCTGAACATGGCAACCGCTCCGACCCGCTGGATCGCGGCTGTTTCAGCCGCCGAAGAAGAATTTAAGCCGCAAAGTTCGCGAAGTCCGCAAAGTAATAAAAAACGGATACGAAGCGTTCAACTAGAACTGAGTGAGCCCACGGGATATTTATTGGTCAGATTCTTTGGCGCCATGTTCTTTCAACCAGCTATACAGTTTAAGATTCCTGCTTTCGATGACATAATCCAAGACTGTTTTTCCTGAATTGTCTTTTGCGTTGACGTCCACGCCTTGTTTAACCAACCATTGAACCAATTCTATATTGGCGTATTGAGCAGCTTCATGCAATGGCGTCATTCCAATATAGTTTTTCTTATTAACGTCCAGTCCTTGTTCAACCAGCCATTGAAACAGTTTCTGATTACCTCTATGGGCGGCTTCATGCAATACGGTATTTCCAAAATAAGTACTTGTGTGAATGTTTATTCCTTGTTCATCGAGCCACTGAATCAGTTCCAAATTACCGCTATACGCCGCTGAGTGCACGACGGTATCCCTCCAATTGGATTGTACATGAATGTCCCCCCCCTGTTCAAAGAGCCATTGAACCAATTTCAGATTCCCACTTTCAGCAGCATAATGCAAAGCGGTCCGTCCCGAATTGTCTTTTGAGTTGATGTCTGCCCCCTGTTTTACCAGATACTCAACCAGATCCAGATTCCCGGTCCAGGCGGCAAGATGCAAGACCGTCATATTAACATTCAGACCCTTTTCGACAAGCCATTTAACCAGTTCCAAATTCCCGCTTTGGGCGGCATAATACAAGGACGTCCAATTACTAACGTCTTTAGCGTTGACATCCAGTCCTTGTTCAACCAGCCATTGAACAAGTTCTAAATTGCCGCTAAACGCCGCTGAGTGAAGAACAGTCGATCTGTAATCCGTTTTAGCGTTGACGTCCAGTCCTTTTCCAACAAGCCATCGAACCAGTTCCATATTTCCACTTCGAGCCGCATCATGCAAAATCGTCCCTCCGTGAACGTTTTTTGAATTAACATCGAGTCCCTTTTCGATAAACCATTTAACCAGTTCCAAATTCCCACTTTTGGCGGCAAAGTGCAAAACCGTCAATCCGTTTTTATCTTTTACATTGACGTCTGCGCCGCGTTCAATGAGCAACTTAACTCTATTCAGATTTCCTGTCAGCGCAGCATAATGAAGAACATTGCAACCGCATTTGCCTTGATAACCGAAATCAAACTTTTCGGTTTGAAACATTTGTTCAAAACATTCGACGCCTGCTCTGCCAAATCTGTCTATAGCGCTCTTTGACCGTGCTTCTCCATTAGGACTCTCCGCTCCATAGCAGACGCCGGAAAAAACGCCTAACAGGATTAAGCATTCGCACAAAATATTACGAATTATCACAAGATGGCTTTTCATATAATTGTCCTTTTCAATTAAGGATGTTACACAAGTGATTTTTAACAACACTTATTTTATATACGTTATTTGAATTGTTTTCAAGGGGAATTGTTATATTTTTTGAAAATTTTTGGGGAATTGTTTAGTAACAGGGGACAATGAAAAGGTGGTTTCGGCAAGACAATGGACAAGGCGGCGCCTAGGGGCGCCGCACTCCCAGACGCAAGCGCTCCCCTAAGATCAACGCTTGCGTAATTCCTCACTCCTCACCCCTCACTCCTAACTGACAAAACCTCTGATTTTACGCATTCCGACTTTCCCCCTCCCCCCTCTTGTTTTTTATTTTTCAGGCAGATATACTGAAAGAAGTTCTAGTATTAGAAAACCCGTTTCCCCATTATTCGAAATACAAAAGGAGAATATTCATGTCCAGTCGTTTTTCCCGCCGTGACTTTTTGAAAGCTGGGACGACAGCCGCCGCGCTGTCGGCTGTCAGCGTTGCCGTTCCCGCGTACTGTCAGGACAAAGCCCCCAGTTCCAAGCTGAATCTGGTAATTGTCGGACCTGCCGGTCGAGGCGAGGCTAACTATCACGCCGTGCTGTCCGAAAACATCCTCGCGTTGTGCGATATTGATATGAACAGACTTAACAATGCCGCTAAAGCCGCTCCGCAGGCGCAAAAGTTCCAAGATTACCGCAAGATGCTGGAAACCGTCAAGGACATTGACGGCATCGTCGTTTCTACGCCTGACCACACCCACGCCGGACCGTCTGTGATGGCAATGCGAATGGGAATTCATTGCTATTGCGAAAAGCCGCTGACGCACGACATTCGCGAAGCCCGCGTTATGCAGGAAGTCGCCGCTGAGAAGAACCTCTGCACGCAGATGGGCACGCAAATTCACGCGGAAGACAACTATCGACGCGTTGTCGAAATGGTACAGTCCGGAGCCATCGGCAAGGTGCACGACGTTTACGTCTGGTGCGGAAAAGGCTGGGGATTCCCGGCTGACGCCAAACGTCCAACCGACTCGCCTGCCGTTCCCGCTCACATTGATTGGGACTGCTGGATCGGTCCCGCCGCGTTCCGTCCGTATAACCCGTGCTATTTGCCAGCCAACTGGCGCAAATGGTGGGATTTCGGCAACGGCACGCTGGGCGACATGGCGGCCCACATCATGGACTTGGCGTTCTGGGCGCTCAAGCTCAAAAACTGCAAGACAATTAAAGTCGTTGACGGTCCCGCGGTCAACCCGGAATGCTGCCCGCTCAATTTGGAAATTGACTATACGTTCGAAGCCGATGGCGAACAGCCGGCTGTTAATCTGCACTGGCTCGACGGCGGAAAGCGTCCGGAAATCCTCAAGCAGAAGAACATCCCGGATCGGTTTATGGGCGTTCTGTTCGACGGCGAAAAGGGACAGCTCTTTGCCGACTATACAAGCCGCGTTCTCTACCCGGTTGAGAACTTCAAAAACTATCAAGCTCCGCAACCATGGATTGCCAAATCCATCGGTCATCATCAGGAATGGCTGCAGGCGATTCGCGACAACAAGCCGGAAGACTGCCTTTGCCGGTTCAGCTACGGCGGCCGTCTGACGGAAACGATTCTTCTTGGCGCTTTGGCGTACCGTACTGGCGAAGAACTCGTCTGGGACGCCGAGGCTATGAAGACGAACTCCGCCGCCGCCAACGCGATGATCGAAGTTCCGTACAGAGAAGGATGGACGCTGTAACAATGCGGAATTCGGAATGCGGAGTTACGCTTCGCGCTCCGCAATGGTCGTGAGCGGGTCAGTCCGTTCACGGATTTGACGGATGAAACGGATTCGCGCCGATTGGTTATTTCCGCTTCTAAATGTAATCCTCTCCCCTTACTAAAGTTTTTTTGAAAGGGGAGTTTGAGGGGAAGAACCTTTTTTTCAAAAAAGGTTTTCCCCTCTTAAAAGGCTTGAAAAAACTTCTTTAAAAGGTCGCCAGCTTGCTGGCGACCGAAAGTTTTTTCAAGGCGGACTTCGTCCGCCCAAAAATCCTCACGCAAAGTTCGCGAAGTCCGCAAAGTAATGAAAGGCGGTAATGCAGCGAATGAAACGAGCGAAGTTACGCTTTGTTCGAAGTGTGAAATATCGTATAGCGTAAGCCGAAAACGCCCTCTGGATGTAGCCCGTCCTCGGGCTACTTGCCAGAACAAGAAATAACCTTTTTCGCAGGAAAACCCGCTCGAACAACCGGCTCGCGGCAGTCCCATGCCGCCAAAGAATTTTAAGCCGCAAAGAGCGCAAAGAAAAAAAACGGATACGAAGCGTTCAACTAGAATCGCGTAGCTGTTCAATATTTGTAGTGAAACCCGTGGGAATCTATAGATGTTACAACCGCTTTCTACGGTTGATACAAAGAATCTCTAAAATTTTTCGAAAAAATTACAAAATCTCGTCTCACCCCCTATTGATAAATACGCAACAATAACAATAATAACGGTTGTATGGATTATGTCGTCGTTACAAAAAGGTTTTCACGTGTTGAATTATCGAAAAATCTCTCGATAAATTTATCTGGAGAATTAGATTAATTTCTCGGTTTCAGAAAATTTAAAAATTTTTGTAACGAAACGGTTATAAGATCGGTTAATATAATACAGGAAACGTTTTTTGTCGGTTCGAAATCGAAACGACATGTTATTACTTTTATTCATTGCTACGGATTATGAAAAACAGAACTTCACTGACGTTGGTTATTTCATTGTTGGTTTGCTCTTTAACGGCTGGCGCGTTTGCTCAGAATTCGCAACTTCCGCCAGAAGACAGTACGCTCGAAGCTAGACCCAGCGACCTTCAATCCCCTGCACAGGAAGAAAACTCAAATGATCAATGCCCATACAAGGTCGTTCCCGGCGAAAAGGTTTACCTTCAAATTCAGAACGTCAAGTTGAGGTCGGATAATCTGCCGCTGTATCCGTACTTCAATGTTTATGGAAAGAACGGAGATGATTTGAAAAAAATCAGTGGAACGTGGTCGCAGGATGGAAATCAAATTTGCGAGAAAGTTGAAAAGCCGTCAAGTTTTCTTTTTTACTTTGACAATACCTATCAGGATTATAGCATTGACGTCCATTCAAAATGGCATAAAGACGACCAATTAGTTGCCAAGGGTGTAACGTTCAATTCAGCACCATTAATACAATGGGCTAAAAATCCCCAAAATGCAGGTAAAATATACCCTACTCCTCTGGAAATTTCAAAGGGAAACACCATTACAATTAAATTTGACTATTCGAAAAAAGATCGCTACTACTATTTTGAGATTGTTTCGTATAAAATTACGAAAATTGATAATGAATATAAGAAATAAAGGCAATAATGTAAAGTTTATGTTCTCTTTTGATGGTAAGAAATACAGTCTTGATACAGTGGAATTAACAACCGATGACGTTGTTAATCAATTAAACGACTGTATTCAGAAATACCCGGATGACCCAACGAAATGGGTAGTTAAATGTGTTAGTAAGCAAAAGTCAGAAATTGAATTGAATTTCTCTGGTGGATTAGAGAAAAAATCAGAAGGCGGAACTAAAGAGTCTGTCAAGAGCGAAAAAGTTATAGAACCAGAACAGTATACGGAACCTGACAATTCTCCTTGTCCGTATAAGGTAACGAAGGATGACAAAATATATCTTCAACTTTCCAGTGTAAAGATTGACTTAAAAAATATTCCTTTGCAACCGTATTTTTCATTGTACCAAATTCAAAATACCGGTGAAAAGCATTTTAAAACTACGTCAGCCCAGGCTGGCAATCAGATTAATAAAAATGTTGCATATCCAACCAAATATCAAATTTATTTTGATTTTGAAAGTGAACAAAAGGATTATCGCTTGGATGTATTGTCTGACTGGGGAGATCATGTAGTTGCCAAAGGTGCAACATTCAACATTGGTAGACTAATTAAATGGGTACAGAATCCTGTTAATAGAGGAGGAACATTCGAACTTGAAATATCAAAGGGAAATACCGTAGGACTTAAATTAAACACGGTTTCTTCGGAAAGGTATTATTATTTTGACATTGTGTCGTATAAAATTACAAAAATCGATGAAGATTTTTACAAATATGTAATTGCTTCGTATCAACCATGGGTAAATTATTCAACGAATACAAATACACTATATGTTTATCCCAAAACCGCTAACCGCGAACCAGCAACAGAAGCAACGCAGGAAGGGGTAAAATTAACTTTCGACAATACGGTTTCCAATTCGGAACTGCTTTTCTCCTGCGGTCTAAACAATGCAGTAACATTCACTATTGCTAATAAAATGGGAGAACAAGGGCAAATTCAACTTTCAGCCTATGAAGTTAGAAAACAGTTAAATGGCTGCATGAAGAAGTTTCCTGAAGACCATACCAAATGGGTGGTTAAATTTACAGATAGCAATAATTCAGAAATAGAGTTGAGTTTTGAGGGAATACAACGTAAATATCGTCCAGTAAGAATTGTTATTCCCAAAGGTAATCCGATACGCTCTAAGTCTAAATATGCAAATGGGGATGCACCTAAATTCAGGTTTTATATTGAAAGAGACGGTCAAAGTGTAGAGTGGTATCAATGGGATAAAAAAGGATGGGATATTTCTAATGATGAAGATGATGATTTTGAAGTTCGGGAAGGACTTTCGAATAAATATTCAATTAGAATATACGATTACGATACTTATTTGTTTACCTCGCAGCTTCATTTAACGGATATTTCTGACATTTCTGATCTTGATTTGAAGAAAGGTAAGGTTACTGAATTTGTACCTAAAAATCGTCTTGGGAATACTGCTACTACTTTATTTTTTGAGTATCCGGCATCCTCCGAAGCTAACAAAAAATAACAACTTCATGGTATTATAAGTACGCTCGTAATTAACAACGTCGGTTATTTGATAAATGTCATCGTTTATCATTAAAATTTGTATAAATTTAAAATGTTAGGAAACTGGAATTATGAAAAAATTTGGTGTTGTAATTGCTATTCTTTTTGTTGTGATTGCAATTTATTGCATTCATTCTGGATTTGGTAAATCAGCCATTTCCTCAGCCGAGGCGCAAAACGCAGAGAATCAAGATAAAGCCCCTGCGGTACAGATGTTAATTAACGGATTGAATGAAACTGACGTTGATAAAGGACAGGCGTTGTTTTTGTGTGCATTGTCGAGAATGAGCGATCAACCGGATCTGATTCATGACGGATGGAATGAGCTTGAGGAATATCTGAAAAATCCTCAAAAATCAGAATTGCCACTAGAAGAACAGATCGAACTGATTTCTGATTTTCAGAAAGCATCTTTAGAAGCGTTACTGTCTTCGCCGACGCCTAATAAATTTAATTCCATTTGGGAAACAAATCAATCCATTATTAAAACTCGAGACCGTTTAATAATAGAAAAGTTAAATGGCGTTGTTTCAGAACTTGCCAAAATGATTGAGGGTGATGAAATCCTCTCATTTGATTCTACCAGACCATTTGCTGGGAGTGTAGTCAATAATAATGTTACAACAAAGATTAATGAATTGATTGGCATATTGACTGTGATCTCTGATATCTCAGACAGATCTCAAGAGTTGATTGATGTGATAAACAATTCACAAAAGAAGTGTAAGGTTTTTGCAGAAAAAATATCAAAACAGCTCGAAAATAAATACATTTTATTAACGAACCGTTTAAAAGCCGGAAAAGACAAGGATGCCAGTGTGTCTGGAAATAAAACATTTACGCCTGAATATGATAGAGCGACTCAAGAATGGAAAAACGGAGAATATTATCTGTTGATTAAAGATGTTCAGGCATTATTAGATACCGTTCAACTTCCTGTAGTTGACAGAATGTTAACTTTGTTGGATGATTCTAAGAGCAATGTTCAACAGACTAATAATATGGAACGACAGAATAATTATGCAATTAGATTGCAGATTATGCAAAAAGAGATTACTGAACGAATGCAGATTCGTTATAATTTGTATGCCAATGCAATTGTCCTTAAATGTTCCGAAGCAAGTATTGACAGTTCTGAACAAATGGATGCGATAAATGAGTTAAATACTTTGGATATGGGTTTGCTTTTTCCTCTTGTCAGTAATGAAGTTTCTGCTTTCATTGGTAAATCTTTGAATCCGGAAAACCATATCTCGAGCGAAAGCAGAGCGGAAATAATCGAAGGTTCTTTCCTGAGTCCCAAAATTCCGTTGACAGCATTTTAGTGATTAGACTTTTTTAACTATATTCCAGTATAAAAATGATTGAAGTATTAAAGAAACCGTTATTAATTTCAGTTTCGTGTTTTTTGTTGTTCCTTTTGTCGTCTGCAGAGATTTATGCGGAATTGACGCCGAATTATGTATTGCCTTTTAAGGGTGATTATAAAGTCAGGAAAGAAGTATCAAATAAAATGTTTGATGCTGCGGTAACAAAAGCTGAGAAAAATCGCGTCCTTAATGACATTTTTCATAGTAAGTATGGCGATAAAGGTTTGAAAAACATGACTGGTAGCGTTAAAGGATTTAGATTTAGTAATCCAGAGTTACCAGGTTTGAAACAGGCTTTTCAATTATCAACTTCGGGGAATATTAACCAGGCAAAGGGTTATAGACGTGCACTTTTATATGCACGAAGAATTGATCGAAGTAAATCCTTTGATTTATTAGCGCTAGATCAGGTTACTAAAACAAGCCTTGGAAAAACAGATAAAGATATTGTATTTAGACATAGAAAAACTGGCGTTGTTGTTCGAGCGGAAATTAAGAATATCCGTGAATCATCGCAACTCCGGAATATTGCTAAATATAAACTCCAAATTGACAAGATGCATGAATCTTTTATTAAAACCGGAGAAATTCAGGCTTATATTAATCGGAACCCACTAATACCTGAACTTCGAGATTATGCAAAACAAAAAGGGTTACTTGTTTTTGACAATGTATCAGCTGCGGATAAAGGTGAAATCATTAAAGTAATTCAAAAAATAAATCATTTTTGTAATGATATTGATGCAGTACCAAATCCAAATTATGTCCGTTCTTTTGCTTCTGCAACCGAAAACTCGGTAAAAAATGTTGCAGGAAAAGCAGCAAATGCGATTGCATATACAGAAGAGGAAGGACTCCAAGTCATTCGTTCTTCATCCGCTATTCGATTTAAGAACTTTTTAAATACTGGCGGCAAAGTTCTTGGTTTTGCAGGGGCTGCATTTGATATTGGGTTATCTACGTATCTAATCTATGATACAAATGTTGCCTATAGTCAATATGAATTAGATACAGATATTTATGCGTGGAAAATGATTGTTGAAACGATACAATTGGGCGCTGGTATCGTTGGATTTGCTGCTTTATTATCGCCAGATCCGTTTTCAAAAATTGCTACTCCTATTGTGGTAATTGTTGCTATTGGCGCCGCTATTATTGATAGCTGGTTGACATCAATTCAAGAAGAACGAAATCGTAATATTCGTCGAATGATAGAATTCAGTAATCTTGATATTCACCATGCTTGTATTGCAGAAATCTTAAGAAGAATGGCTCTTGAGTTATAAGGCAGTTGTCGATTGGCAAGAGTCGTTAGCCCAAATAAAAAGAGGAGAGCCTTTGGCAAAGTTCTCTTCTTTTTGTAATCTGTTCATTGAGTTAAAACCCACTGCTTGAAATATTGAACCTCTACACGGTTCTAGCGGAAGATTGTTTTTTTCATTACCGCCTTCCATTTCTTTGCGTTCTCTGCGTTCTTTGCGACTTAAAATCTTTCTGTTGCGGCTGAGACAGCCGCGATCCAGCAGGTCGGAGCGGTTGCCGCGTTCTCGGGATTTTTGGAGGCTTCCGCCGCAAGCGATCAACGGTAACGGTTATAATTCTTCTTGCGCGGCAGCGCGGATTGGGAACCCCGCGACTTGAGAAAACTTTCGATCGCCAGCAAGCTAATTCCCTATTGAAGAAGTTTTTTCAAGTCTTGTGAGGGGAAACCTTTTTTCAAAAAAAGTTTTCCCCTCTTTTTATAGCCGTTAATTCATCTTACTTCTGAATTGTAATAAACGACAGCGAGTGCGGCGGGAGGGTAATCGCGCCGTCTTTTACGGTCAGAGTTTGTTTGACGGGCACAACGCGATTTTCCGCGCCAACGTCGTTGTAATCGTCTGGAGAGGAACCGCTGAGAATCGTCGCCTCGACTTGAGCCGGAACGCAGCCAACAAGGGAAATGAAATCCAGCTGAAGTTGAACGTCTTTGGACGGGTCTTTATTTACCGCCGCCAAAACGAAACGGGTTCGTTCGTTATTGGAACTCAAAACGGCGTCAACTTTATCTGTTGACGTATCCTTCCATAAAAGCAGTTCCGAATTCAGATGGATCGGCAGTACGTTCTGTTCGAGTAAATTGGTATACATCCAAAAGACGTGATACGTCGTTCTTTTAACAATTCCCTTTGGATAGACGTACACTGCGCCGCGGGTATTGACAATCGGGGAGAAACACGCGATTTTCACATCGTCGCAGCGGCGCAGGCAGGAATTGAGAAAACAGGCGGAAAACAGCGCGTCAGCCATCGTGTAGGTGGAATTGATGTCGTTTTTGTCACGGGCGGGAATGTCCATATAGGTGCGGCCGTGTCCGGGATGATGCCAGCCGCGAAGGTTCCATTCGTCAAAGGCGATGTGAACGCGCCCTCTTAGACGAGCCTTTTCCAGCACGTTGATGGTTCTGACGATGCTGTCTTCCGGGGATTTTGTTCTGAGCATGCAATCCATGTACGGTGAAGGATTGTTGTGATGAGCCAAGCCGTCCCAGTACCCGTGAATGGAAACGTATTTGAGCAAGTACCCCGCCTTGTTGAGAAGCGGAAGCGTCCAGTTTTCGTCGGGCAGCGCGGCGGCAAAGAGCTGGACGTCCGGGTCGGTAAAGATCATCATTTTCCCGGATTCCCGAACCATCAAAGACCACTCTTCCGCAGTTTTCGCGCCGACTTCCCAACTGCCGTAGTTTTCGTTTCCGATGCTCCAGTACTTAACGTTGAACGATTCTTTATCTCCGTGCGCCTGACGCATGCGTCCGAACTTGCCGATGTTGAGATTGCAGTACTCGACCCAATCGCTCATCTCTTCCGGCGTACCTGTCCCGGCGTTTGTGCAGATGTACGGCTCACAGCCGACAAGGCGGCACCATTTGACAAACTCTGCCGTGCCGAACGTATTGGGGTCTTCTACGCGCCACGCCTTGTCGTAGAACGGCTGACGGTTCGGTCCGACCCCGTCAATCCAGTGGTAAGACGACACAAAGCAGCCGCCGGGCCAGCGAACGATCGGCGTTTTAATTTCCTGCAGCGCGGCGATAACGTCTTTTCTAAATCCGTTTTCGTCTGAAAGCTCTGACCCCGGCTCGTAAAGACCGCCGTAAACCTGTCGATGAAAATGCTCGATAAAATGACCAAAGATCATCGGATCGTATTTCATCAATTGAGCGTCTTTGAAAACGGAAACCGAATTGGCTCCTGTAACGGGCGCGACGTCCGATTGACAAATGTAATCGACTTTGATGTGTCCCCACGCTCCGCCGGCTTTTTTATCAAAAATAACGATTTGAGCCGTCTTGCCCTGATAGGCTTTGACGTCCCAAAATCTCTGAACCAGCCCTTCGTTTCCAACGCGGGGAACGTTAAACAAGCCTGTCGTTTCAGCAACTTTTTGACCGTCAACGTAAAGTGCGACGCCGGTTTCTCCGGGGAACGCGCCGCCGCCGACAAGGAACGTGACGTAATTGCGTTCAATCGTAAATTTCGGAGACGTCAGCGTTCCGGTTGACGAGTCGTCTTTAGGCGCGGCAAGCGTGTTGACAAGAGATCGACCGTGAAAACCAAATACAAAACCCATTCCGCCGCGATACAGCGAACGGGATTCGCCTACTGTAAAGGCGTCGCCCTGAACCGTCCAGTTGTCCAGCGTTTCGTTTTCAAAGTCCGCAACTACAATATCAGGTCGAACGGTTTCCGCCCATGCTGAATTACAACATGCAGCGGTAAATAACAGCGCCGATAAAAACGTTTGAATAAATACTCTCATGTGTACGTCCTTTCATGTTTAAGGGGAGGGGTCAATAACAATCGGTTTGTCGATCATGCTCTGCAATGCGCTCCGCTGTCAGCAGAACGCAAATCTTTCTGTCTGTACCGATTTCCATCTTATATACGTAAATTTTAATAAGACTTAAACCCGATGTCAATGCACTATCCCGCAAAATTTATTACATTATTGCGAGAAAGAAATCAGAAATTGTATTGCCCAATTTACGCCGAAGTTTCGATAGAGCAGGGCGCTCTGGGAAACACTGGGATTGGCTAGGGGGCTTTTGGGAACCTCTGGGAGATTTTAAACTCAGTGCGCCGCTTGCGTAATTCCGCATTCCGAATTCCGCATTCCGAATTAATTCCCCTCTCCCCTATTGCTTTTTCTTTTTCAGACAGGTATACTAACAGTAATGAAGTTGACAGCAGCGAGTGGTAAGCGGTAAGGGCACAAGCGTTCTTCTCGCTAACAACTTGCCGCTAACCGCTTATTTCTCGCAATAATTAACCCCCTTTCCATTTACCCTGCCATGACAACTCATTTTTCCCGCCGAGATTTTTTGAAGTCAAGCGCCGTCGCCGCTTCTTTAGCCGCGGTTAACGTTTCCGTTCCCGCGTACTGTCAAGACAAAGCGCCCAGTTCCAAGCTGAACCTGGCGATTATCGGCGTCGCCAACCGCGCGTCGGCAAACTATCATGCCGTTTTGGGCGAGAATATTGTCGCTCTGTGTGACATCGACGCCCGGTTTCTGGACACCGCCGCCAAGTCGGCTCCGAAGGCGCAGAAGTTTCAGGATTTCCGCAAGCTGCTGGAAAGCGTCAAAGACCTGGACGCCGTTGTCGTCTCGACGCCAGACCATACGCACGCGCCGGCGTCGGTCATGGCGATGAAAATGGGTCTTCACTGTTACTGCGAAAAGCCGTTGGCGCACAGCATATACGAAACCCGGTTGATGCAAACCGTCGCGGAAGAAAAGAACCTCTGCACTCAAATGGGCACGCAGATTCATGCGGAAGACACGTACCGCCGCGTTGTCGAAATCGTTCAGTCCGGCGCGATCGGCAAGGTTCGCAACGTTTATATCTGGTTTAGAAACTCCTGGGGCTACGAGCCTGACGCTCAGCTTCCGACGGATACGCCGCCTGTTCCGGACTATATCAACTGGGACTGCTGGCTCGGTCCGGCGCAGTACCGACCGTATAATCCTTGTTATCTGCCCCGCTGGTGGCGCAAATGGTGGGCGTTCGGCAGCGGGACGATGGGAGATATGGGAACGCATCTGCTGGACTTGGCGTTCTGGGCGCTCAAGCTGAAAAACTGCAAGACGATTAAAGCCGTTGACGGTCCGAAAGTCAATCCGGAAACGACTCCGCTCAACCTGGAAATTGAATACGGCTTCGAAGCAGATGGGGAGCAGCCCGAATGCACCGTCCATTGGCTTGACGGCGGGAAATGCCCTGACATCCTCAAAGAAAAGAACATTCCCGAACGGTACAAAGCCGTCCTGTTTGACGGCGAGAAGGGGCAACTGGTTGCCGACTACGACTATTTCGCCCTGTATCCGGAAGAAGAATTCAAGTCGTATCAGGCGCCCAAACCCTGGATTCCCAAGTCCATTGGACATCACAACGAATGGCTTCAGGCGATTCGCGACAACAAGCCGGAAAACTGCCTGTGCCGGTTCAGCTACGGAGGACGTCTGACCGAAACCGTTCTTTTGGGAACGCTGGCGTACCGAACCGGGGAAGACCTCGTCTGGGACGCCGCAGCCTTAAAAACGAACTCCGCCGCCGCGAACGCTATGATCGAAGTTCCGTATAGAGAAGGGTGGACGCTGTAGGAAGTTGCGAGTTGCGAGTAGCGAGAGTTTCGCCAATCATATTAACAATTGTTCATAAGTATACCAATGAATCAATTAATATATACATTGCCAGAAATTGAAAGAATCCTTTCGCCGGTGTTTTCAGAATATCCCGTTAAAAAGGCAATTTTGTTTGGTTCTTACGCCAAAGGGCTTGCAGAACCAAACAGCGACGTGGATATTCTTGTTGACAGCGGACTGAAAGGGCTTTCTTTTTTTGGTCTGCTGGAAGACGTTTCAACTGCTCTTGATAAAAACGTGGATTTGCTCGACATCACACAAATAGAGCCTGATTCCAACATCCATTTGGAAATTGTAAAATCCGGAGTGGTAATATATGAAAAGTAAAGATAAACAGGTATTACAGAAGATTTACAATCATATAAATTCCGTTCTTCGGTACTGCATGGATTGTACATCGCTGGACGATTTTCAGGCAAATTCCATGTGTGTAGAAGCCTGTGTTTTTAATCTCATGCAAATCGGCGAACTGGCAAAGACTGAATTGTCAGACGAGATTAAACTAAGCATGACTTCTATCCCCTGGAAACAGATTTACGGCTTGCGTAACCGAATCGTTCACGGTTATTCCGGCGTTGACATGAATATAATCTGGGACGTAATTCAAAATGATTTAGCGCCCTTGAAAAAAGAACTTGAAGCTTATCTGGAATGATCGTTTGACTTCACTTGTTCCTATCTTTTGCAACATAATAAAAGATAAAAAAGGAACCATCCGAATAATCGCCTTCCTTTAACCAGCTCATATCTTTTGACATTAATAGCCGTTCTGTCTGATTTATATGTCGTATATACAGATTGAATTTAATTTTATTTTCAAAATAATACCAATTTTCTCGAAAAAAGATTTAAATTTCAAAATTTCAGTGTATAATAGTATAATGAAGTTATAAAAGTGTTAATATACATTCGCATACATTAACGATTTTTCGTTTCGTTTATACTGAGTTATGAAAATGACCTTTACACATCGCATTTATCAATTTGCTATTTTGAGCGCAATTTTGGCTTGTTGTTCGGCGGCGTTTTCTGAAGAAGTTACTTTGACCGCTCGTACATACCCTACTGATGTTGGGAAAAACGGATTGCCGGCAGGCAAGACGTATTGCGACTTGACGGCAGAGGATCGCTTGTTCGTTACGTCAGCGAACGCTCAGTTTTACTTTGATTCCAGCGCCGACCTTGTCGTTCCGATTTTCATCTCCGGGAATGCAACCGGCAGCGAAAAAACCGGGAAATTCCGTTTGCAGAACGGCAGTACGGTTGTGAATATCAACGGTCCGGTAACTTTGGAAGGAGACACCGCCGTTGGATCTCATACAAACGGCGCTAGCGGTTCAATTTATTTCAATAACCAGATAACCGGTACTGGCGCATTTATTATCGGTTCTGGCACAGGCGCTAATGTTTATTTCAGCAATAGCACAACAAACGCCAATAACTATGCTGGCAATACGCAAATTGGCGAAAATGGAATGTATATCAATCCCGCCTCGGGCATTGCCTATTTGGGAGCTAACGAACAGTTCCCTCATGGCGAAGGCAAAGGCAATCTGGTTATGCTCAACAGTTCTGTGTTGAATATGAACAGCTTTACTGAAACCGTCAACGGCTTGGAATCCACTTCAGCTTCCACGACAATTAACGGACCGGGAAAGCTGATTCTTGGCGACAATAACACGACTGCTTCTTACGCTGGGAATATTGCTGGAGAACTGGCGGTAGAAAAAATCGGGTCAGGAACTCAGGTTCTTGGCGGAACAAACTCTTACACCGGCGATACAACGGTCTCTGGCGGTACGCTCGAAATATCGAAATCATTTTCCGGGAAAAACATTAATATTAATAATGGAAGTACGTTAAAATTTGAACGCCCCGATAACAACTATCAAGGAATATTTTTTAATGCCGAACCCGTTATAACCTTTGATGGAAACGGAGGCGGAACGCTTGATTCAG
>CACXSS010000100.1 GCA_902770245.1 uncultured Planctomycetota bacterium
ACTGGTCGCGATGGGATGTTTTGTCGACGGCGCCTGTCGACCGGACAACCGCGTTCTGGAATCGCTCGACGTAACAGGCTGGAATTACGGCGCGAAGTACGAATCGGCGCGCGCTGTATATCCGAATATGCCGCTGGTCTATTCCGAGTCCGCCTCAGCGGTTTCGTCACGCGGGTATTATGAACTTGTCCCGCCGACGTCGTCTTATCCGAACTGGCGCCACCCGACCCGGAAAGACGACTACAATTCCAAAACGCTGCAGGTGGACGGCTACGATTTGATTTCCGCCAACGGTCCGCGCGACATTCCCGACGTCGATTTCGACCGCATGGAACGCGACCGTTACGTTGCCGGCGAGTTCGTCTGGACGGGGTTCGACTACATCGGCGAACCGACTCCCTTTGACCGTCAGGCGAAGTCCAGCTACTTCGGAATCGTCGACCTGGCGGGAATTCCCAAAGACCGATTCTATCTGTATCGAAGTTACTGGCGCCCGGACGCGCCGACCGTTCATATTCTACCCCATTGGAATTGGTGCGGCGGCGAGGTTGTCGGCGATTCTCGACCCGCGGACGGCAAACAGAAAATCGTCCCGGTTTATGTGTATTCAAACGCGGACTGCGTGGAATTGTTTCTCAATGGGAAATCGCTGGGGCTGATGTTCAAGGCAAATACTTTGATTAAACCAGTGAATCTGGCTGCTGCTCCTGGTTGTGAGTATTCTGCAAGCTCGGAAGAAGGAAAAGACGAAGAAGGAAAAGCGAAAGGGAAAGCCAATTTTGCTGAGAACGCCTTTGACGACCGGACGTCCACCCGCTGGTGCGCGACGGACAATTCCGGGAACCAATGGCTTCAAGTCAAACTAAGGAACGTTGACGACCCGGTTCGTTCTGTAACAGTTCATTTTGAAAACTCCACTGACTCCTATTCGTTTAAGATTCAGGCGTCTGACGACGGCGAGAACTGGTCGGACGTTTACGCCTCGAAGTTTATCGGTTCTGGAAACAGCGTATCGGTTCCGGTTGACGAATCGCTGCGTAACAGTCAGTATTTCCGCGTCTGGTTTGACGAACTCAAAGAAGGGCGTTGGGCTTCGATTTGCGAGTTCAAGTTATCGCCGCTTCCTCCTTTAAAAATGCCGGGATATTACGCCGTAATCGACAAATACCGGTTCCGATGGGAGAACGTCGAGTACGAGTCGGGAACGCTGGAAGCGGTTGCGTATAAATTTGCTGAACCTAAAGAAAACGAACGGAATTATATTCCAAAGTCCAGCATGTTCACGAAGGACGACCTTTACGAAAACCTGAAGGAAATCGGACGTCAGACGGTTAAAACCGCCGGCGCGCCCGCCGTTCTCCGTTTGACTTTGGAACCGAATCCGTTTACCGGCAAGCCCGGGTTCCGTTCAGACGACGATCTGGCGTACATCCTTGTTGAGTCCGTTGACAAAGACGGGACGCTCTGCCCGCTGGACAACAGAACGATTCGCGTAACGGTGGAAGGATCAGCTGAACTGGCGGGAATCTGCAACGGCGATTCCATGGGCATGGACTCGTTCACCGATGCAACGCACCCGCTGTTTTACGGCAAAGCGATCATCGCGATTCGTTCCAAGCCCGGCTCCGACCCCGTTCGCGTTATAGTGGAATCGGAAGGAGTAGAGCAGGGGAGCGTTACAATTAGTAATGAGTAATTAGTAATTAGTAATTACGCAAAGCGTGACGCCGTGGTTGTGCGCGGGTCAGTCCGCACACGGATTTTACGGATTAGACGGATTAGCGCCGATTGGTTGATGAAATGAAAGGCGGTAACGGAATGAGCGAAGCGAATGAGTTACGCTTTGAACCGCTCACGCACACGGATGAGCCGGCACGCGGCAGTCCCCTGCCGCAAAAGAAGCCTCACGCAAAGTTCGCGAAGTCCGCAAAGTAATTTTAAACACAAAGAACGCAAAGAAATGGAAGGCGGTAATGAAGCGAGCGCAGCGAGCGGAATTACGCAGTTCGCCGAAGGCGAACCAAAAAGATTGAAGCGTTCATAACAAATTAACGTAGCCGATAATCTTTCTGGATCGCGGACGGAAGTCCGCCAAAGATTTTTAAGCCGCAAAGAACGCAAAGAACGCAAAGATATTTTTAAAACTTCGCGAACATCCTCCGCGGCTCCGCATCTCCGCGTGAGGTTTTTCGGGCGCTCCTTACCGCCTTTCGTCGCTGCGATTTCCTTAATGTTATCCCTTGATAAACTTCCCAAAAGGCGTCCCAT
The DNA here is from genome assembly GCA_902770245.1 of uncultured Planctomycetota bacterium. Classification (GTDB taxonomy): domain Bacteria; phylum Planctomycetota; class Planctomycetia; order Pirellulales; family Thermoguttaceae; genus RUG11551. The sequence goes on from CACXSS010000100.1 coordinate 2,269, forward strand.
GATTAACAATAAATCCATTTTAATCGCGTTCCTGATTGTTTTAATCGGTCTTTCAGGCTGTAATAAAACAGAGGACTCCGCAAATCAGACGACGGTTGAGAAAACGACGAAAGATTCCAGCAATCAGCGTGTTTCGGCAAAAACGGTACAACCGATTGAGAAAACGACGAGTGTTTTTGAAGAACGTCTGTGGACTCCAGATAAATATCAAGAGTTTGGCTCATACGCTGTAGATCATTTTGAACAGATGTTTCAAACGGGCAAATTTAATTATTATTTTCGTTCGTATAGAGGCGCTAATATTCTTCACTATGCCGCATTGACAGGCGATTTAAATCGAATTAAATTCCTCCTGGCACATGAAGCTGATATCAACGAAAAGTCAAGTAATGGAGAATCCATCTTGCATTTTGCCGTTCAAAGCGCCTCTCTGGATGTAATTCATTGGCTTGTTGAACAAGGCATTGACATTAATGCAAAAGACTATGGCGGAAAATCTGTTTTGCATTACGCCTTACAAAAGAATAGCTCCTTTGATGTAATTCGATGGCTGGTTGAGCACGGAGCCGACGTCAATTCGGCAGACATGTCCGGTGAATCGGTTTTGCTTTGCGCCCCCTGGAGACGCGTTGAAATATTTCAATGGTTGGCTGAGCGCGGAGCTGATATTAACGCTAAAGATAAAAAAGGAAATACGCTTTTGCACAATGCTGCTGGTTATGGTAATTTGGAATTGATTCAATGGTTGCTTGAGCAAGGGCTTGACGTCAATGCTAAAAACAACATAGGCAATACGGTTTTACATTCTGCAGCGTCTTCATGGAGTCAATGTTTTGAGACTGTTAAGTATCTTGTAGAACATGGCGCAGACATTCATGCTAGAAACAGTTTCGGAAGTACGATCTTATTATCCGCTATTCCACTAGACGATGAATATCCAAATGATAATGAGGATGTCATTAGGTGGCTGGTGGAGCAGGGTGTGGACGTTAATGCAAAAGACGAACGGGGAATGACCGTCTTGGGACATTTTGTCGAACAACGCGAGTGGGATATGGTTCAATGGCTGGTGAAACATGGCGCCGACGTCAATGTAACAGACAGTCAAGGACGACCTGTTATGATTCATGTTGCTGAAGCAACCCCGAATCTGTTTATATTGTTTGCAGAACGCGGCGCTGACGTCAATGTAACAGACATCCCCCAAAAATCGCTTTTGCATATTGCCGCCCAACGCGCTAATCTGGAAACGATTCGATATTTGGTGGAACATGGCGCAGACGTCAACGCGAAAGACTACAGGGAAGTTCCGGTTTTGTATTATGTTGTCAATTCCGGGAGCGCTGAGCAAAACCGGAAACTGGAAGCGGTTAAATATCTGGTCGAGCACGGCGCAAACGTCAATGATAAAGACAGATACGGAAGAAATTGTGTTCTAAATCAAGCTGCCTATAGCGGAAATCTGGAATTGGTTCAATTGCTGGTTGAGCGCGGCGCTGACGTTAACTCAATCGGTTTAATGAATAGCGCTGCCCAAAGCGGGAACCTGGAACTGGTTCAATGGCTTGCAGAGCAGGGGGTAGACGTCAACGCAAAGGACAACGACGATAAAACAGTATTGCATTCCGCCGCACAAAGCGGGAATTTGGAACTGGTTCAATGGCTTGCAGATCAGGGACTGGACCTTAACTCGAAGGACAAAGACTATAAAACCGTCTTGCATTACGCCGCCAAAAAAGGGAATCTGAAACTGGTTCAATGGCTGACAGAGCAGGGATTGAACGTCAACGCGAAGGACAACGCCGGAAATACGGCTTTGCATTATGCAGCCCAATTTTATGACGATTCAATTAGTTTCACAATGATGCAATCCTTGATTGACCACGGCGCTGACGTGAATGTAAAAAACGCTTCAGGAACGACTCCTTTGCAGTCTTTTATCGATAATCAAATTTATTGTAATATTATTGAAGGGATTCAATGGCTTGTTGACCACGGCGCTGATGTTAACGCAAAAGACGCCGCAGGAAGAACCGTTTTGTACGACGCTGTGTATCGCAGGAATCTGAAACTGATTCGATGGCTGGTGGAGCAGGGGTTAGACGTCAACGCAAAAGACAAACAAGGACTGTCGGTTTTGGAATACGCAATTCAAAACTGTGGTCCAGAATGTTTTTCGGAAGTCCCCAAGTTTCTTATTGACCGCGGCGCGGACGTCAACGCAAAAGACGACAATGGAACTACAATCTTGCATAGAGTCGCTCGAAAAGGGAAGCGGGAGACTGTGTTTTTTCTGGTTGAACATGGCGCAGACGTCAATGCAAAAGACGACTATGGAAATACAGTCTTGTCTGAAGCCCGTAAATATTATGGTGATGAGTTACAGATTCGATTTTTAATTGAACATGGAGCTAAATAAATTGTGGAGCGTTTCGCCGCCCCCGCTGGTTGCTTGCGCTTCCATTACTAAATTTTTAAGCCGCAAAGAACGCAAAGAGCGCAAAGAAATTTTTAAAACTTCGCGAACATCCTCTGCGGCTCCGCATCTCCGCGTGAGGTTTTCCGGGAGCTTATGCAACCCGGTTTTGTTCGCCTACTGCTTAATTCGCCGCCCCCGCTTGCATTTAATTCAAAGAAACGCTATGATTTAGATAAATCAAACTTGATGTATTTTCAAGTCCATAAAAGAGGAAACGCCATGCGCGGTTGTAACTATTTGTATATCATATTGGTATTAACGGTTTTGAACTGGACGTCGGCTTTTGCCGCGGCGCCGGACCTGCCGATTAAGGACGTTTCCGAGTTCGACGGCGCCCGGCAGATCGTTATCGCTCAGGGAACGAAGACGGTTTATCAGGGACACCCGACGTCCGTTCTCTTTCCAGACGGGAAGACGATTTTGTGCGTCTGGACGGTGGGACACGGCGGGCATGCGGGTCCGGCGGCGCTGTCGTCTGACGGCGGGAAAACGTGGACGCGTGTCGACGAACGGTTTCCGGCGGAATATCAAACTCACGTCAACTGCCCGAGCGTGTATCGGCTTGTCAACGCTGACGGAAAGGCGTTTGTCTGGGTCTTTTCCGCGCAGCCGAAAATCGCCCGGGTTGTCAGCGCCGACGAGGGCAAAACGTGGCGGGTCATGCCGTCGCTGGGTTTTAAAAACGTCATGGCGTTTAGCAGCGTCGTCCCAAAAAATCCCGGAGTTCAGGACGGCTGTTACATCGGCTTGTTCCATCATTGCGTCAACCTCGACACCGGAGAAGTTCTCAACGGGGAAAGCTGCAAAAACCGTCATTTGGAAGCGCTGCAGTCGGAGACGTCCGACGCCGGGTTTACGTGGTCTGAACCGCGAGTGGTCGCGTCCGTTGACGGTAAAGACGCCTGCGAGCCGTGCGCGTTCTGGTCGCCCGACGGGAAAGAGCTTTGCTGTTTAATGCGTGAGAACAAGGGAACCGGCGGCGAGAATCGTCGCGCTCTCCAAATGTTCAGTCAGGACGGAGGGCAGACGTGGTCGAAGCCGGCGCCGACTTGCTGGGGCTTGACCGGACATCGGCACGTTGCCGCCTACTTGCCGGACGGCAGACTGATTGTCGCCTTTCGCGATACCGCGCCGGGCAGTCCAACGCTGGGGTCGTTTGTCGCCTGGGTCGGGACGTACGACGATATTAAGTCCGGCAGAGCAGGGCAGTTCAGAATCAAACTTATCCAATCGTACGCCGGCTGGGATTGCGGATATCCCGGATTGCACGTCTTGCCGGACGGAACCGTCCTGGCGCTGACGTACGTCAAATACCAGCCCGGCGAAGACAAACAGTCCGTTGTGGCTGTGCGGTTTAGATTAAGTGATTAGTGCATAGTGCATAGTGCATAGGACGCAAGCGCTCATCGGTGGTTGTGTGTGACGTAAATTATAAATATAACCATCGAGGAACGCTTGCGACAACTCCTCACTCCTAACTCCTCACTCCTCACTCAATAAACTATTGTATTAACCAAAGGAGCTATGACCTCAATGAAACGTCGAGATTTTTTACGTATGACAGCGGCGGCGATGTTTGCCGCGGCGTCTTCCCCGTGGTCGGAATCGTGGGCGGACGAACTGTCTGACCTGACGGACGCGACGAACGATTCCGTGCCGTTAGACGAGAATATCGTCGCGATCTTTTCCGATACCCATACTCAGGTTCCTATTACGACGCATCAGCCGCAGCGGTTGATCCAGTGCGTCAAGGCGGTTTTGAACATGAACCCGCGTCCGGCGAACCTGCTTATTTACGGCGACGTGGCGTATTTACAGGGTCGCGTTGTCGAATACGAGCTGTTCAAAAAGATTATCGCCCCGATTGACAAAGCCGGGATTAAATGGGAAGCGGCGATGGGCAACCACGACCGGCTCAACAATTACTACGCTGTGTTCCCGGAACGGAAAGAGGAAAAGCCGCTCGTCGCCGGCCGGTACGTTCACGTTGTCAAAACGCCGCGGGCGGACTTCATCCTGCTCGACTCCTATATGGAAGGGCAAGTCCGGGGCGAGATTCGTCCTGACCAGCGGGCGTGGCTGGAAGACCAGCTCAAGGCGTACGCCGGGACGACGAAATCGGTTTTCGTCGGCTGTCATCATCCAATTCATGAAACCGGATTGCAGAATCTGCTGGCGTCTTGTCCCAACTGTGCCGGGTTCATTCACGGGCACTGGCACCGCTGGTCGACTCACGCGGCGGGATCGCTGCCGACGTTGTGCTTCGGGTCAACGGGTCATTGGGGCGACTGCGGCTACGCCGTCGCGCAGCTTTCGGAGAAGGACGCCTTGTTCGTCCCGTATCTTGACGCGTTTATTATGCACGCCCTGATTAAACATCCCATTGCAGACGTGCCCTCGTACCTGAAAAAGCTCAACGAGAAGAAAGTAAGGATGGAGTATAGGGTGAGTTAGGAGTGAGGAGTGAGGAGTGAGGAGTTGGCGCTTCGCGCTCCCCGATGGTTGTGAGCGGGTCAGCCTGCACACGGATTTTACGGATTAGACGGATTTTCACCGATTGGTTAATGAAATGAAAGGCGGTAACGGAGTTCGCGAAGCGAACGTAGTTAGGCTTTGAACCACTCACGCATACGGATGAGCCGGCGCTCGGCAGTCCCCTACCGCAAAGAATTTTAAGCCGCAAAAAACGCAAAGGACGCAAAGAAATTTTAAAACTTCGCGAACATCCTCCGCGGCTCCGCAGCTCCGCGTGAGGTTTTCCGGGGCGCGGCGGTTTTGTTCGCTTGACGGCAAGCCGTCAAGTACGAAAGCGGCGCCAAGGCGCCGCACTCCAAATATATTCTCTATTTTCTCAGAATTTTCAAATTTTTTCAATCTTTTTTTCTCTTGACGCTTTCAAAATCTCAAATTTGGTATATAATATGGTATAAGTAGAAAAACGATTTTACGTTTTGCGACCGGACGCGAAGCCGCGCGCGCAGTTGGATAAGGTTTTGCCACCGAAAAAGCCGGTTTCGGCGCTACCCACGTCCAAGCAGGAACCGACCTTGTCGGGCGGCGCAAGAGTCGTTTTATATAACCGTTATTCAGTTTTACCCTTTGAGGAGTAAAAGAATGGCTATTAAACCCTCATTCAAATATTCCCTGTTTGCTCTTATCGCTCTTTTATGCGTTTCCAATGCCGCGCTGGCGGATTTGGTTACGTACTGGAATTTTAACGAAGGAACCTTTACAGATTCTTCTGGAAACGGCTATACGGGCGCATTGGCAGGCACGGCTCCAACAATTACAGACGACGGGATCGTTGGAAAAACGTTCAAGGGTAATTCCGCGGGAAAACTCAACATTAACATTTCCGGCGCGAATGTGAATATGAACAACTTCACAGTTTCATTCTGGGGAAAGCAAACCGGCGCCAACTGGAAAGATTATCTCAGCGTTTATTCTTCTCAATACGGCGACAGCGATTTCCAAAGGGCAGAAAATTCCTTGAGCGTCTATAACTCTCCTTGGGGAGTGGATATCAACGGAAATACCAACGTTTCTAGTGGTTATCATCATTTTGCGTTTACCTCAGATCCTGCTACCGGCGATGGGAAATTGTATATTGACGGGGTTTTAAAAGCGACAGTAAACAAGTCTGGTATTTCATCCGTAATTAACAATTTGATGATAGGCGGTAATTACATGGCTGGAAACCGCAACAGCGCCGCCACCGTAGACGAAGTTCAGCTTTACAACCAGCCGCTATCGGAGGAACAGATCCAGTTCCTGTATAACAATCCGTCTTTGTATCAGGCGACTGTTTATCAGCGGGACGTAACAGCCAACGGAAACTGGTCGGATGCCGACTGGAACGCCAACGGACAAACCGGTCAGGCGTTCGCCAATTCCTCTGCGGTTCAGTTGGACGCTGTAAACTCTCCAACGCTGACGCTCGATCAAAACGCTACCGTCAACTCGATTGATTTCAACGGCTCCATGACCGTCAGCGGCAGTAATACAATTACATTCAACGGCGAAAAACGGATTACCGTTGCAAATGCTAACGATACAGCGACTATCAGCGCTCCGATTACAGCTCAGTACGGCGGCATAACAAAAGACGGCGCGGGTACTCTGAAACTCACTGCCGCGAACGCGTATTCCGGCGGAACGACGATTACCGGTGGAACGCTGGCGGTTTCAACCGTCAACAGTTTGGGAACGGGTCCTGTTACAATCAACGGCGCTGCGCTCGACGCCTCTGCCGCAGGGACGTCCAAGACATTTAACAACGATTTGGTTATCGGCGAAAACGGCGGAACCGTTGCCACTGCCAGCGGGGATTATTCGTTCATTAAATCCATTGCCGGAACCGGCGATTTAACGACAAAGGGATACGTTCACTTTAACGGGACTGGCGAATACAGTGGACATCTTACCGTTAGCAACGGATACACCCGAGTCAATCCGGGAGCTTTCGGCGTATTTGATTTAACGCTTGCCGGCGGACATTTTAATGTATTTGAATCTGGAACCGTTCAGATTGGAAAACTTAATTCAACAGCCGATTTGTCATTTTTCGGCAGCGATAGAAATAAACAATACGTCTTTGAAATTGGAACTGGAACAACCAGTTCTGACACAGCTTCTTTCGCTGGTTATATTCGCGGGTCTGCCGATGGCGCGTATAACGTAACAATCAAAAAAGTCGGCGAAGGTACGCAAACGTTCAATCGCAGCGGATACGGTTTCGCTTCTCCGGCAAACTCAATTAAAGAGGTTATTGTCGATGGCGGAAAAATGATTATTGACGCTTCGCACTCAGTCTATGGAGCGTCAAGTACAGTTGGATATTGGGGTTCCGCTCCCATTACCATTAATTCTGGAGCAACGCTTGAATACGTCAAGGCGTGGACGACTTCTCCCAACGTTAATTTGTCGATTAACGGCGGAACGCTGACGCTGAACAATGCGGAATATCTCAATAGATTGATTTTTAATTCCGGCACGGTCAACGGCTCTGGCGAATTGCGCGCGGGATATGTCGGATCAGGCGTTTGGGAAGTTCAAAGCGGAACGTCAACCATCAACAATAACATTGGCATTGCTAAAAACGGGAGTTATACGACCTTTACCGTCAACTTTGCAAAAGACGCAGCCTTGGAGCTTAAAAAGAACATTTTCGGGTTGTCAAGCCATCCCGGCACAAACGTTTTATTCAACGGAACGGGCGACGGTCCGGGCAATATCAGTTTCAACTCCAACGCGGGCGTTGCGACCGCTTTGGGAACTGTTACGTTCAACAACATGAACGCTTCTATTGCCGGCGGCAACAGCTGGCTGGATAACGGCTATTTTGGCGGGTCTGCTGTTACGGTGAAAGATTCGACTTTGACAACGGCAAGAGATCACTCCATCAACGGCACGAATCTCACGCTTGATCACGGAACGCTAACCGCTAACGGCGCTGTCAATTCGTATATTTACAATCTCTATCTTAAAAACGGATCAACAGTCAACGGGACCGCGGCGGGTTCACAATTACGAACTGGTCATCAATGGAATTCCAACTTTTATACATTATACGACGATGGAACGCCTGAAGACGTCATGAACGAGATTTCTGTCGATCTTGCCATGTACAACACCGGCAGAACGATGACGTTCAACATTGCAGACAAAGCCCCGCTGATGGTTTCCGGCAGTTTTGTTCCTGCTGGAAACGGACATTACAACGCGCTTGTTAAAACCGGGGCGGGTACGATGACGCTGACCGGTCAAAACAGCCATGGAACAACAACGGTTTCAGAAGGAACGCTGGTTCTTTCCGGAAACGGAACGCTGGGTACGGGCGACGTTACAATCGCTGAAAACGCGACGCTGGAATTCGCTCACGATTCAAATCAAAGCGTCAGCAACGCTATTTCCGGAGCTGGAAACGTTGTCAAAAAC
>CACXSS010000101.1 GCA_902770245.1 uncultured Planctomycetota bacterium
CGTCTCCGTTAAAGCCGATATCCATGTTGAGATCGATAAAGTCGATTTTCAAACCGCTGTTGAACAGGGCTTCTGCATAGTAGTACGCCGTAAAGCAGCTGTTGACGCGACCGAGATTTTCGTCAAACGGCTGTGACAGACTTATACCGACGTCTCCCGTAACTTTTTGCTGCTGAAGCGTTTCGAGAACAATTGCGGTAATTTGGGCGCGCTGTTCTTCGTTTAGTCCGAGAGCTTCGCTGACGTTGATTTTTGACGCGGCAAACCAGATGTCGACGTATTCGCCGAACATTTCAACGCATTTGATAACGTACGTGCGGACGAAATCGCAAATTGCGTCGAAATCGTCTGCGTAAAGCGTCAGCCATTCCGGGAAGAAAATGTCTTCAAAGCGAATGAGAGGTCCAACGGCGCATTTGACGTTGTTCTTTTTGCACCATTTCATCTGCTTGATGCAGCGTTCCTGGTATTTGGACAGCTGATCGAGCTTTCGCCAGTTGATGTCGACGCGAGCGGTTTGGAACGCGCTTTTGAATACGGTTGAAAACGGTTCCGCCGGGATGATGTCTCCTAAAGAACAGCCTAAATCCGCCAGCTTGGATGGCGACCCGACAATAGCCAGACGTCTGGCGACATAATTGGATGTAAGCAAATTGGCGGCTTCCAGAGCGTACTGAAGAGACGTCATGGATTCCTGAACCAACATGGCAACGTCTTCCGGATAGCGAACCTGAACCGGAGCGGCTTCCGCCCCTTCTGCAGATTCCGGTGTAACAATTTCCGGATGCAGAATCCCGTCAATAGGCGTAGGACCGTACATGTTTCGAGTTGCTCTGCCCAATGCGGATGTGGCGATTCGCAAGTATTCCTCAACAACAGGGGGCGGATCCAGACCCATCTGCTGCCATTCAAACATCTGGGCGCGAACGGCGGCGATTTTTTCTCGCGCCATTTCAACTGAAAGAATATACGGACGTTCCCGCTGAGCAAGCGTTGTTGTTGACAGCGTAATTACCCCCATGTTCTTTTGATACCATGGGCAGCAAAAGCGAACCGCGTCCCCGTCTTCCATGTGAGCGGTTACAGAACCTGGCTGATAATCAATCCACGTCTGCCACGGCATCAGGTCGAAGCCGTACGCGTACCCCAGCTCAGCCCAAGCTTTGGTGATGCGGCTGGGAGGACAGTAGAATTGAAATGAAGCCATAACGCTATTACGTGGAAAGGTAAGCAGGTCAACGGCGTTGACTGCTTTAAGGCGGGGTATAAAGGGGGAATGGCTCAGATCGCTTCAGGAAACACCTTCTTTTACACGATCATTACCATAAATATTATTGTATTCTATTCCTATTTTAATTCTTTCTAAAAAATTTATCAACCCGTTTGGCAAGAATATTTCGGTTTTTCTGAAAAATTTTTGTATTTATATCGAATTTTCGGGATGTTAGGGTGTAAAAAAAGCGATAGAGAAAACAATATTTCTCCTATCGCTTATTCAATGGACTAAAATTGAAAGCTAAAAGATACTAGTCGTTGCCCTTGGAAAAGTGGTAACCAGAAAGACTGCCGTAATCGCTACGGTCATCTTTGTGCCAAAGCGGAAGACCGCGGCGAATGCGTTCAGCAAGGACTTCCAGCTTAGCTTGTGAGCCAGCAGGGGCGTCAGTCGGCTGAAAGTCCGGGGTGGCAACTGGTTCGAAATCTTCATCGTGGCCACATTCAAGAATGGCATCAAAAACATTACGCATAATAGCGCCTCCTCTAAAAAATGAAGTTGGTGATTCCCTTATGGGGAAAAAGGTGATTGATTACGCTTTGAAAGCGTTATTATCATAAACAATTGACAAAATTGCTTGACGATAATAGGATATCTAAAGTGCTACGAAACAGAAACAATATTGTTCGTTTTAGTATTCGGATTTTTCTTAAATATTTTTTATCCCGACAAAACGCTTTGCAAATTATGTAAAACGTTTCAGCGCATAACCCCCGTCCGTAGGGGAAAACGTTACTAAAACCTGTTCGTCTGACAAATCTGTTTAGAATACTGTGCAACTGAGGCTAAATCAGGTGGGAACCTCAGCGTGTAATCCGTTGAAATGCAAACCTGTTTCTCTTTCCCTTTATGGTTTGCGTTTCGTATCCAAAACATTCAATGATAGTATTTTAACAAATGTTTCGGCAAAAGTCAAGAAAATTCTTCTTGAATTTCGAAAAAAAACGAAAAAAATTCGAGAAAATAGGAAACCTTTTCTGTTTTAACACAAGGGGGGGACATAAATTGTACCCATTTTAACTTTTTTCGAATATATTGTGTTATTGACACTCATCAGATGAGAAAGTTCATTTCCGCAAATAATCAAAGAACAATAAAAAATGCCCGATTCCAAATCCTTTGGTTCGGGCATCAATGGGTATGTTAGATTTACAACGAAAGAAACTTAATTCTTGTCGCCACATTCGTAGTTTATTATACCTCACATTTTTGAATATGGGGGAGAAAAATGAAATATTTTCCGATGTTTTTCTCTCTTTCTGAACGGATATTCCAGATAGTCGGGATATGTGGAATAATCGTTACGTTTTAGAAGTGCAATCTGTCGAGTTTTTTATAAAAAAGCCGCTGCGCGAACGGGGAATCCGTCCAGACCTTCGATTGCCAGCGGGAAAGCGGACAGGACAAAGGTTTTCGGCGCGCTTGGGAGCTGATCCAGGTTTGTCAGATTTTCCAGAACGACAACGCTATTGTTGAGAAGCAGACAATGTCCTGCAAGCTCGTTTTCCTCTCGGCACGGCGAGGGCAAATCGAATCCCATAAGTTCTATCTGCGCTTGAATCAGGAATTCCAAAGCGTCTAACGAAAAACCGGGCGCGTGAGCGAAATAGTCCGGCGCATTCCAGAATCGATTCCAGCCGGTTTGAAAAAGGACTTTCTTGTTCTTGTTAAGTATTGTTTCAAAAGGAGTTAGACAATCTAACGATATTGTCGAATCCGGTGTGAGATTCCCTTTCTGATTTAGCGGAATACAGACGCACTCGCCGTACAGTTTGGTCAGCGGGATTGACGCGACGTCTGCCGCAGCGGCGTTGACGTGGGCTGGGGCGTCCAGATGCGTTCCCCAATGGGTGGAAAAGCGGACGGCCCGGACGTTATACCCGTCGACCGCGTCCGTTAAGACTTGCGTTGATTCGAACTTCGGGTCGCCGGGAAACGGCGCAGTCTGGGCTGTAAGTTTATGGGAAAGGTCGATAATCATGTTCAAAATGGAAGATTTAGGGGGAATTGTTTAATTACGATATATTAACAGATTTTTGTGAAAAATCAAGAGGTTTTGTCGTCCCCCCTGACAAAATAAGAAAAGGCGCTATAATATCATTAGGGAGTGGGGAAAAGAAAAGTCTTCTACTCCCATTTTCGTGTGGCGACCACAAAAGGTTGTCTAGTATTACAATTCGGTCATTCTAACAATCCTTGAAGGAGGAGTCCTACCTAAAATGTCCGTCAAACTTGACCTTAGCCCTTGGGGCATCACTCGACCGTCCATTGTTCGCAACCCTGTTCCCGCTGTTTTGTACGAAAAGGCGTTGAAACACGATGCGGCAGCTGTTTCTTCCGCAGGCGCTTTGATTACCAGTTCTGCGGCCAAAACAGGTCGCAGTCCCAAAGACAAACGCATCGTTGAAACGCCCGACTGCGTCAACGACGTTTGGTGGGGCGACGTCAATATTAAGCTGTCCGAAACGTCGTTCAACGCGAACCGTCAGCGCGCTATTGACTACCTCAACAGCCGCGACGAGCTTTTTGTTATCGACGGGTTTGCCGGCTGGGACGTCGAACGTCGGATCAAGGTTCGAGTTATTTGCGCTCGATCCTATCACGCGCTGTTCATGCACAACATGCTCGTTCGCCCGACGGTTAAAGAGCTGGAAAACTTCGGTCAGCCGGACTACGTCATCCTTAATGCCGGCGAGTTCCCCGCTGACCCTGCGACTGAAGGCTTGACGTCTTCAACGAGCGTCAACCTCAACCTGCAGAAACGCGAACTGGTTATCCTCGGAACGCAGTACGCAGGCGAAATGAAAAAGGGCGTATTCACGATTATGAACTACCTCATGCCCAAGGCGGGAATCCTTTCAATGCACTGCTCCGCCAACGAAGGCGTCAACGGCGACGTGTCGCTGTTCTTCGGACTTTCCGGAACGGGCAAGACGACCCTTTCGACGGAAGCCAACCGACACCTGATTGGCGACGACGAGCATTGCTGGACCGACCTCGGCGTTTTCAATATCGAGGGCGGCTGCTACGCGAAGTGCATTGACCTGTCCAAGGAAAGCGAACCGGAAATTTACAACGCGATTCGTTTCGGAACGGTTCTGGAAAACGTCGTTTACGATGAAACCACCCGAGAGGTTGACTATTCAGACGGCTCAATCACCGAAAACACCCGGGCGTCATACCCGATGGAGTTCATCGAAAACGTCAAAATCCCATGCATTGGGACTCATCCCCGCAACATCATCTTTTTGGTTTGCGACGCCTTTGGCGTTCTGCCCCCGGTTAGCAAGCTGACCCCGGAACAGGCGATGTACTACTATATGAGCGGATATACTGCCAAAGTCGCGGGAACGGAAACCGGCGTAACCGAGCCGCAGCCGACTTTCTCCGCCTGTTTTGGCGCGCCGTTTTTGGTCTGGCACCCTTCCCGCTATGCGGAACTGCTGGCGGAAAAGATGGAACGCCATGGCGCTAACGCCTGGTTAGTCAACACAGGTTGGACTGGCGGACCGTACGGAATCGGAAAGCGCATGTCGATTAAGTACACCCGCGCTATTATCGACGCCATTCACTCTGGCGAGCTGGTCGACACGCCGACCGTTGTCGAACCGATTTTCGGACTTAACATCCCGATGGAAATTGCCGGCATTCCAGACGAAACCCTCGTCCCGGAAAAGTCGTGGCCGAACAAAATCGCCTATGAACAGCAAGCCCGCAAACTGGCTCGCATGTTCCAGGAAAACTTCGCCAAGTACGCTGACGTAGCAGACGAAAAGATCGCTGCGGCTGGTCCGAAAGGCTAAACTTCTTTTATAGAAATCACAAAAGAGCGGCGACTGCAATCGCCGCTCTTGTTTTTTTAAATAGAGCTTACTTCTTGTCAGCTTCGTCGTTTTTATTCTGATTGAACAGCTCTAGTATTTCCGGACGAAGTTCTTCTTGAGCGATGCTCAATGGCGTTTCGTTTTTCTTGTTTTTGATATTGACGTCAGCGCCGGATTTGAGCAGGACTTCAATCATTGGTTCGCTGCTGCATCGGGCGGCAATGTGTAACGCCGTGTCGCCGTCTGCGTTTTGTTCGTTTATCGACATTCCGGCGGCAATGCATCGATTCACGAATGTTTCCGGCTCGGCGATAAGAGTTGTATAAGTTTTGGATTCAATGAAACGACGCGTACAATAGGTCAAAGCGTTATCCCCATTGGAATCGACAATATGAGGGTCTATGTTATATTTTATGGCAGAATCAAAATAGTCGTCATGGGGGTTCTGAATAATACTAAAAATGATGGGAACGCCTTCTGAGTCCAGAGAATTGATCTCGATTCCTTTTTCCAGAAGAGCGGAAACTATTTCAAAATCAACGGTTTGAGGATTGTAATAATCCGTGGCTCTTGTTATCAAATCGGCGCCAAATTTCCCTTTGAGCGCCCATTCCAGCTCTGGCTTTTCAAGAAAGTATTTCAATATATCAATCCTTTCCATTCTAACCACAACAGACAGAATGGTATCGGTTGTATCAGGCTTATGATAATTGAAATCGGCGCCGCGACGAATATATTCTTTGACAGTGTCAAGAGTTGTTTGGTTTGAATATATAATACGCGCCAAGGGAGTAGTTCCATGCCTGTCAACAGCGTTAATATCAGCGCCCTTATCTATGAGTTTTAACGCCAGTTCCGGATCGCTGACACAGTGAAGTATCGTTTGGTCAGATATGGGTTGCCGGGAGTTGATTGGTATTCCCATGTCGAGATAATAATATATCACCTCTTCGTTATTGTACCAACCCGCTGTGAAAAACGGGTACGGTTCTTCCAGACAGTATTTCATATAATCCGCAGTCGGCGGATTGAGTATTTTAATGTCTTTCATCCGGTTGTCCCTGATTGCCATTTCGATTGGAGCCATTTCAAAAAACTCTGGAACGGAATATCCAGAACGCTGCAAATACAATTGAAATCGGTATAATTTATCCAAGACAACATACTTGCTTCTGATTGAGAAAAGCAAAGTAAACAATACGACTATAGCGACAGACGAGAGGATGATAATAACAAGCAGTCGGAATTTGTTGGTCATGTTTTCTGTTCCTTAAGTAAATTGACTTTTTAAGTATATTTTACTCGGAATTCAAGAGTTTTCAATCCCAGACAGGGCGGTTTGTAAAAACGGGCATACTCAAATATTTATAGTGAAGATAGATAAGATGAGAAGCAGAACAGCGTCCTGAAAGGACGCAACCCTTGTAACCGTGGGCTTCAGCCCACGGGATAGGCTCGATAATAACAAAATCGATAAATACCCTTTTCCTCCCCTCCAGCGCCAGCGGCGCTGGAGGGGAGTAAAAGGGGTTAACTCGATTAAAGGACTTGGTTTGTCTCCTTCCGGCGGTTGTGCGTAGCCGCACGGGCAGAAGGACAAGGTTATGCCGTCGAAAAAACTGGTTTTGGCGCTAACCACGTCCATTCAGGAACCGACCTTGTCGGTCCGCCGGTTATAGAGACGTCGTCCCTTCGGGACTTTAGCGAACCGCGTTCGCTGTCGCTGTCGCGACGCATCGTCTCTCATTCGGACAAATCTTCGATATGCAGGAAAAAATGCGCGTCCCTTTTTTTCTGGTATTTTCCGGCGCCTGCTTGACAATGATTTCTATTTGTATTAAAATAATATATGGAGGTATATCTCATATTATTGAGTTATTGTCCGTAAGACAATAAGAGCGCTCCCGGATTTATCTAAAATCATTGTGTTGAAACCCATGAAAAATATTACCCGAATTGTTTTTTTGTTTGTTCTGCTCAACGCAGTTGTTTACGCAACGGCTCAGGCGCAGATAATTATTAATAACGGCGGCAGAATTCAGATTGTTAATAATAACGGTCAAGTTCAGAACGACGTCGGTCCTGACAATAATCTGATTCAAGCTCCGCGAGAGACGATTCAGCGTCTGAAAACGGCGCAGGCTCTCATGGCGGACAAACGCTTTTCTGAGGCGGTTCGGATTCTTTGGGATATTCTTAGAAATGAAGAGGATGCGTTTATCAGAATTAACGTTGACAAATCCGTTGTAGAAGAAGCGCCAGAGAAACCCGAGGAGAAAGGAGGTGCTGAATCCAACGTTCCTCAGGCGGACAAAACGCCGCCGCCCGCCGGTCCGACAACTCTGATTTCTCTCAAGACGTACATTCAAAACATTTTGGCGCAAGCGCCAGAGGAAGCGCGTCAGGCGTCAGAGCTGATCGTCGGGACGGAAGCGCAAAACGCTCTTGATGGGGCGTTGGAATCGGGAAGCCTTGATCGTCTTCTGTCGGTCAGCCGCGATTATTTCCATACGGAAGCGGGGTATAAAGCGTCCTTTTTAGCAGCGCTTATTTTGCTCAACGACGGTCAGGCGACTTCCGCAGCATCGCTTTTCGATTTACTAGCCAATGCGCCGGGCGTTCGACAGAAATTTGAGCCGGCATTTTCCGTTTTATGGCTCAACAGTTTGATTCTGTCCGGTCAGGACGTTGAGCGTCGAGAACTGGTTACGCAGCTGCGTCAGCGGCTGGCGCGAGTTGACTGGTCAGTCGAAAACAAACAGATGACGGGGTTCGACAACCTGGAACAGCTGGAAAAGTATCTTGCAGAATTTGCTGACAAGATGCAAAAATCCGAATGTTCTTATCCGTCGGCAGAGCCGTTTACGCTGCCTCGCTGGACGGCTCCGACGTATACCAATCCCACGCTGGAAGCGCTGATTCAAACCTTTAACGACAATGAAACGAAATCGGCGGCTGCCGCTCCGAATCAGTATAATTCTTTGATGAGCGCTTTTGAACCCGCCATAAGCGGACAGAAGGTTTTCTTCCGAACGCTGTTTGGTTTGACTGCCGTTGACCTTCAGACCGGCAAACGCCTTTGGGATTCGTCCGCAGATTTTTCGCCCGTCATTCAAAGACAATGGGATAACAACGGCGAGTACGAAAGAAAAGCCATGTCCCAGTTTCTTTATTATGCGATTGCTCTGCGTTCAAAATTCGATTTTACATACGGAGCGCTGCGGGCTGACGAAAAGTTTGTTTATGCAATAGAAGACATTTGGAAAGATCGAATTCAACAAGGCGTTTTGTCGCCGCGTTCTTCGACGGGCATAACAATTTCCCGTTCTTCTTCCGGAACTTTTACCCAGAACCGTTTGGCGGCGTACGATGTGAACACCGGAAAGCTGAAATGGCACGTTGGTTCCGCAACCGTCAATTACGGTTCCGGGGCTGACAGCTCGTTGGATTCTACTTCCTTTTTGGGCGCGCCTTTGATTCTGGAAGGCAAGCTGTACATTATTGGAGAGACGGCGGAGTCCGCAGTTGTCTTTTATGAACTGGACAGCGCGACGGGGAAAGTCCTTTGGTCTCAAACGCTTGGCAGCGACGCCCAAAATTCGTTGGCGGATCGCATGTACAACCTCACGCCGATTTATCAAAACGGCATTCTTGTCTGCCCGATTTCCGGTTCAACTCTGGTTTGCATCGATTTGCGGCAGCGCCGTTTACTGTGGGGATTCAACACGCCGAACTCTCAGACTCGCCGTTCCGGATTTTTTGTTACTGGCAGTTCCGATTTAAGATACGAGCTGAGCAGCATGAACAACGCCTATAATACCAGCTCCGTTCAAAAGGGATATCAGCTTTGTCTGTTGGATAACAAAGCGTTTTACACGCCTGTTCGTTCTTCTGGTACGTTTGTTATCAATCTTCTTGATGGATCGTTGGATGAAAAGCTTTCTGACCCGAAAGTATGTTACATTCCTATGAGCGTTAATCAAAATGGAACGGTAATTTTGACGCCGTCACAGGTAAGCGTTATTACAGGCGATCTTGATACTATTAATCATGAGATTGAACAGCTTATGGCCAGACGCCGTGAATTGGAACAGCAGCTTGGCAAATTGCCGCCGCAAGATGAACAACGGAAAGCGTTATTCGATGAGTTTATGAAACTGACAAATCGGATAGGCGAACTGGAAAAACAAACCAGGGAAGTGTTTACCGCGATTCCGTTCCCCGATTCCGGCCGGTTGGTTGGACGTCCGTTTGAATACGACGGGTCGTGGTTTATTCCTCTTAACAATAACACGCTGGCGGAATTTAACGTTTCAAAACGCGAATTCGTCAAATCAATTAAAGCCCCGGCAGGCAAGTCGTTTGGAACGGTTTGTCTGAATTCAGACAAAGTCTTTTCGCAGAATTACGATCGTCTTGACTGCTATGACGTCAAGCAGTTTGTTGAACAACAGCTTCAAAAAGACAGCGATTCTGTCAGAGCGCTTTTGGCGGCTGGATACATGGCTTGGGACAGGGACGATCTTTCAACGGCGGCGGCGAAATTCCGTCTGGCGGCTGATAAAGCGCCGAAAAGCTGTTTGCCGATTTTGAAAGCTCTGGCGGTTTACGTTTTGAAGAAGGATTATCGTCAATTCGAACCGCTGCTGGAGACGTTCAAGCCGGCGTTTGACAGCGAACAGGATCGATTGATTATCGCTCAGTTTAAAATCGACTCCTGCCTGTTGCAAAATAACATTCAGGAATGTCTGACAACTCTGGAGCCGGTTATGGACGACGCGCTCAAGTCGAATTTGAAATCGTGTCCCATCGACTTGCTCAACGAAGACGCGTCCATTGAACGCAGCGTCTGGATTGGTTCAATTCTGGAAAAGATTTACAAATCCGCGTCTGATGAACAAAAGCTCTCAATTGAACAATGGGCGGCAAAGCGTTTGGAAGCTCCGACAGAAGAACGCACGACAGACTGGCTGACGCGTCAGCTGGACTTCTTCCGCATTCTGCCTGTCGCGGCAGAGCTGCAAAAAGAATTGTATCAGGCGTACGTCAGTTCCAATATGCTGCCGCTGGCGGAACTGGTTTTGCGTCAGCAGAGAATGGCGCCCGGCGCAACTCCGGAACAGATTGCCGGTTCGTTGGCTCAGCAGGCGATTATGATTCAAAAAAGCGCTCCTGAGGATGCGGCAAAACTGTTCAAGCAGATAAATCGTTTGTATCCCGGCGTCGCTTGCTGTGACGGCAAGACGGCGGACGAGTACGTCAAATCCCTTGGGGATTCGTCTCCGGTGTATAAAGAGTATTCGTTTAATCTGCAGTGGCCCCAGAATGAAATCGACGCCGAATTCAAGGCGGCCAGGATTGTGAATCCCTACGCGGTTGAAACCCGGAACGCCCGGGCTACCGGCGTGGTGAACATGCGCTGGGCCCCCAGCAAAAAGGCTCCCCTGATCGAGGCCTACAAGAACGGCGCCAGCCTGACGGTCATCGCCGAACACCTCTGCCAGCTGTTGCAGAAGTTTGAGCAGACGGTAGGGCGACTCGTAGAACACCATGGT
>CACXSS010000102.1:0-10812 GCA_902770245.1 uncultured Planctomycetota bacterium
GGAGAGTAATCGCGTTCATTCCGTGGGCTGAAGCCCACGGTTACAAGCGTTGCGTCCCTCCGGGACGCAGTTCCGCAACTTTCTCAAACCACTCTTGCAATTTCTTCTAAAAGTAGTATAATATCTTTTGATCGGCAACGTTGTCGATCCTTTGAAAATGATTTGTGTTGCGCTTGCCTTTTTCGCAATTCGCAACTCGCAACTAACCATTCATTTTATCATGTTCTACAATTCTATTTTAGACGCAATCGGAAACACTCCGATTGTACGAATTAACAAGCTCAACGAGGGTCAGGCAGAAGTTCTGGCTAAGGTTGAGTACTTCAATCCTGCAAGTTCCGTCAAAGACCGTATTGCTTTCGCAATGATTGATGCGGCTGAGAAGTCTGGCGCGCTCAAACCCGGCGGACTGATTATCGAACCGACCAGCGGCAACACCGGCGTTGGTTTGGCTCTGGTCGCAGCGGTAAAAGGATACCGCATTATCATGACGATGCCGGAAACGATGTCAATCGAACGCCGCAAGCTCATGGCGGCTTACGGGGCGGAACTGGTTCTCACCCCCGGACCGGCTGGCAAACCCCGGCTCGTTCATTCCTCAGCAGTTTGAAAACCCCGCCAACCCGGAAGCTCACAGAAAGACAACCGCCCAGGAAATTCTCCGTGACACGGACTCCAAAGTCGACGCCTTTGTCGCTGGCGTTGGTACGGGTGGAACGATTACCGGCATTGGCGAAGTTCTCAAAGCCGCCAATCCAAACGTAAAAATTTTCGCGGTCGAACCGAAAGACTCCCCGGTTCTTTCCGGTGGGAAACCCGGCCCTCACAAGATTCAGGGCATCGGCGCTGGATTCGTTCCCAAGGTTCTCAACACCGACATTCTCGACGAGATTATTCCGGTTGACTCTCAGGACGCCGGCGCTACCGCTCGCCTGTCCGCCCAGAAGGAAGGATTGCTTATCGGCATTTCCTCCGGAGCCGCTCTGTTTGCCGCATTGCAGCTGAGCAAACGACCCGAATTCGCCGGAAAGAGAATCGTCGTCCTCCTGCCCGACTGCGGAGAACGATACCTGTCCAGCTGGCTGTTTGAGAGCTGATAATTAGTGCATAGTGCCTAGTGCATAGTGCATAGTGAGGGGAGCGCTTGCGTCCTAAGCACTAAGCACTAAGTACTAAGCACTTAATACTAGGCGCTAGGCGCTAGGCGCTACGCACTTATAACACAACAACCTTCGTTCCTTCGGGAACGAGTTCCTTAACCGCCGAGATTGTTTCGGCGGTTTTGTTTTGTCCAGAGTTATCTAACTGAGCGGACGCCAAGGTCTGCATGGCTTGATGAAAGAAGTTCGAGTCGGCGCGTCCGGATACGATGTTGTCTGGATCGCTGGTCAGAGCTAAAACGATCTGCGTTTCTTTCCCGGAGTATTCTGCGGTTTTACTGCAAAGCCGATAGACAACCGTCGCGGCGAGTTTGATATTGTGCTGAATCTGTTCCGGCAGTGCGAAGCCGCACGGGCGAGAGGACGAGGTTATGCCTCCGAAAAAGCCGGTTTTGGCGCTACCCGCTTCCAATTGGGAACCGACCCTGTCGGGTGCATTCGACTCCTTTTCTATCCACCCGTCAGGCGGGGTCATGTCAACGACGATTCCCAGCCACGCTCCCAGGGGGGGCTGAAATTGTCTGATAACCAGGTCGCCCAGTCGGGCGGACGATCGCCAATGGATTAACCGGACGTCTTCTCCGGGTCGATAGGCGGAAACGGAATGGAAGTCGCCCACGTTTCGAGAAGAATGGTTTGTTTCGCGAGAAACGCCGTCCCAGCTCTGAGCGGTTAGCTGAATCAGGTCTTCCGGCAGCTCGTCTAATAAAGCCGGGTAAACCCAAAACGTCGCCGCTCGTCCCACCCGAACTCGACATTCAAACAACCCCAAGGGGAATCGGGAAATCAATTCCACCGGTTCCAAACGATATTCACCTGGACGGTCGATTTGGCAAACGAACTCTTGCGTTAGTTTTTCTTCTGGTTTTAATCTGGAGAAAAAGTAGTTAGGAGTTAGGAGTGAGGAGTGAGGAGTTGAATTCGCCTCCGGCGAATTACTATTCCCTATTCCCTGTTCCCTATTCCCAACGCTCGCCGTAGGCGAAGCGTTAATCGTCTGCCGAGCTGCCAGAGCAAACAACGTTCCGCGAGAAACATTGGTTAAGTCCAGGGAAAGGACAAACTCCGATTCCGCATGGATTGTTACCGGCATTCGACGCTGAACCTGAAACCAGCCCTTTTTTATCTTCGCCATGAACCAGGACAGAATCAGCGCTCCGAGTATAAGCCCCGCTATGAACAAAAGCAGATTGATCTGTCGCATCACAGCCGCGATGCACAGCGCGATAAAAATCCCGACAAGGTACACGCCTTGCCATGTCGGGTACGCCAGACCGTACTTAAGTTTCACGAATTAGTAATTAGTAATTAGTAATTAGTAATGAGTAATGAGTAATGAGTAATGAGTAATGAGTAATGAGTAATGAGTAATGAGTAATGAGTAATGAGTAATTGGCGCAAAGCGCCTCAAATAATTGCTAATTGCTAATTGCAAATTGCTAATTATTTTTAATCTCAATATAGCGCTTTTAGAATTAATTTCAAGAGTTCGCTTCGCGTCAACTCCTCACTCCTCACTCCTCACTCCTAACTATTCCCCCAGCTTTTTAAAAAATAATAAATATTTTCCGCGCCTCCCTGTTGCTTTTTGATTTCTGAAGTTTTATAATTCAAATTAATGGGTTTCTGGAATGAAAAGACGTTGAACGTTGGACGTTTTTAGTATTTCCAATTTCATTTTTATTTCGAGTTGTTTATCCATGAAAAGAATTTCCCTCCTTCAAGTTTCCGTAATGGCGATTGCCGTTGCGGCTGGTTTGTTTGCAGCGACGTCCTTTGCCGACGTCAAATTGACAAAAGCGTTTACTGACAACGCCGTTTTGCAGCGAGACGTTCCCGTCAAAGTTTGGGGCTATGCCGACGCTGGCGAAGACGTAACGGTCAAGTTCAACGGTCAGGAAGTCAAAACCACAGCCGGTGAAGACGGCAAGTGGTTGGTTGAACTTCAGGCGATGCCTGCTCGGAACGACGGATCCGATTTGGTCGTTACCGGCAAAAACGAAATCGTTCTCAAGAACGTCGTCGTTGGCGAAGTCTGGATTTGCTCCGGACAGTCCAACATGGAAATGCCGCTTTCGAGCTGGTATCAGAAGCTGCCTAACGGCTGCGGACGTCTGGCTTGCAATACAGAAGAGATTACCGGCGACTTTAGCTTTATTCGATTCAACCGCGTTCATCACGACACCGCCATGTCCGAGAAAGAAGATTTTAACAGCTATGGCTGGCTTGAATGCAAAAACGCCGTTCAGAAAGATTGCACCGCCGCTGGCTTCCATTTCGCTATGCGTCTGCACAAAGAACTCGGCTGCCCAATCGGACTGATCGATTCCAACTGGGGCGGATCCAACATCAACTCCTGGATTCCGGACGAAGGCTGGAACAATTGCGAAGAAACCGTTGAACCCGGCAAGCAGCTTATTGAAGCTCGCAACAAGGCTGGCAAATCTGATTTTCGCACTGCCGGCGGTATGTACTATGCGATGTTGGCTCCATGGAAGAATTACGCTGTTCGAGGCGCGATTTGGTATCAAGGTTGCTCGAACGCGGGCGAAGGCGGATTCTACTATTACAAACAAAAAGCCATGATTCTCGAATGGCGAAAGATCTGGGGCGACATCCCGTTCTACTGGGTTCAGCTTGCCAACTTCATGGGCACGTCTGAAGACCCCAACTGCGACGGCGGCTGGGCGCGAATTCGCGACGGTCAGACCCGCTGCCTGGAAGTTCCCAAAACCGGTCAGGCGGTTATTATCGACGCTGGCGAAGCGACTGACATTCACCCGCAAAACAAGTGGATTGTCGGGAATCGTCTGGCTCTCAACGCCCTGGCTCAAGTCTACGGAAAGAATTATCAGTACGCCTCTCCAACTTTCAAAGAAGCCAAGTTTGAAGACGGCAAAGCCATTCTTAAATTCGACAACGTTGGCGGCGGTTTGATGATTGCCAAACTGTTCGGACGCGAAGTCAAACAGGCTCCGGACGTCAACACGATTAAGTGGTTTGCCATAGCTGGAGAAGACGGCAAGTACGCCTGGGCGGACGCTCAAATCGTCGATAAAGATACTGTCGTTTTGACTAGCCCCGCTGTTCCCAATCCGGTCAAAGCCCGCTACGCCTGGCAGAACAATCCCGATGGAGTAACCCTGTATTCCAAAGAAGGTTTGCCGGTAACTCCGTTTACTACGGAATGATTTGGAAGAGGATTCTTTGAATCTGACCAATAAAAAAGACGCCTGAAAATCTCAGGCGTCTTTTGTGTTTTTGGCGGCGATTGTTTCACGAGAAACAATCATTTTGGATTAGTATCCCAATGGACGAGGATTGTCGAGATAGAAATCTCGCGGGCCGCGGGTCTGATAGAACGGCGGTTCAATCGGAACCAAACGACCATATCGATCGCGAACAAATCTGCCTCCGCCTAATCCCATTCCAACGTGTTCACGTCCAGCTGGCGTGTACGGAACCGGGCGAATGTTCAGCCACCACGGTTTGGTATCCTGTCCGTAATACGGAGTAGGAGAGTAGTACGATCCAGACGGGCATGTCTGGCACTGCTGGCAAGGTTGAACCGGACGAATCAAAGGAGCAGACTGTTGAACTGCTGGAGCCGGAGCAGGTTGAGCAACTGGAGCGGGCTGAGCAACCGGCGCAGGCTGAGCGACAGGCGCCGGAGCGGTCGTTTGCGGGATGGCGTTGACTGCTGGAGCGGGAACGTCAGCCGGAGCGGCAGGAGCTTGCATCGGCTCAATCGGCGCAACGTCAATCGGAGCCGGCTCGGTCAGAAGCGGTAAGCCATCGTTGTTCTGTTCGGGAATTGGAGCTGTCGGAATCTGACCGAAACTGACGCTCATGCTTGTCAACGCTAACAGGCAAGCGCCGGCGCTGACGATCCATCTTTTCGCTTTTTTCATGGTTATTGATCCTTTAACAATATATGGGGTTTGCCTGTAAATGCGGACAATAAGTGCATTTTATTCGGTGTATCAATTAGAATTATCGGTTAAAAATTTGAAATAATTTAGCCTTTTAATCAACAATTTGTCTCAATACGGACGAAAAGTCAAATAAATGCATAACGTCAAACAGCAACGTAATTTCAGCAGATAAATGCTTTAGCTGTTTTGTCGCGTTTACACATCCTTTGCAGTTTAACCCAATGAAAAACTATTTGTTTCTTTTATTCTGTATATGTATATTTGTATATCATAATGCGTATGCAGACGATACCGTAATATATCAAAATACTGTAACAGGTCGTCAAATTAAATCGACTGGGACAATAGAGAATTACACTCGCGACGAACTGCTGCTGAGAACTTCGTCCGGGAATATATTAACTATAAAAGCAGAGTTAATATTAGATATAGAAGCAGAGCGTCCAGAATTGTATTCGGAAGCTGAGCTTAGAATCAATAATCAGGAATTCGATAAAGCGTTGTCGTTGTTGGAAAAGGCGCTGGTTCAAGCTCCTGACGGGTGGATGAAACACGAAATCTTGTCACGACAAATTGAATGTTTAGTCAATCTTAATCGTATGGACGAGGCGGCGATTCGGTATGTTCAACTGGTTCAGCTTGAACCCAATTCCGCTTTTTACGACAGCGTTCCGCTTGTCTGGACGTCTGTCGAGTTGTCAACGCGAACTGAACAGTTAGCTCAAAATTGGATTCGACAAAAAAAATATCCGTTTGTCGCTTTGCTGGGATCCAGTCTGCTTTTAACGTCGGATAAGAAAAATGAGGCTCAGACGTCTCTTAACAACCTGGCAAAATCTGATGACGCCGTCGTTGCGATTTTAGCGCAAATGCAGCTCAATCGTCTTTCGTTGACGCCGATGCCGGATACGTTTCTTAACAATTTGGAAAAGAAGGTCGACGCTCTCCCAAAATCTCTTCAGTTCGGACCGAGATTTGTTTTAGCTCAGCTTTGGAGTCGAAGTTCAGCTAAAGAAATCAAGGAGGATAAAGCTGCTTTGAACTATCTTCAATGTGCGTTAAATACTAAATCGCCAGTTGAATTTCAGGCAAGAGGGTTCTATTCTGCTGGGGCGTCTTTGATGACCGCAGGAAGGCGCGATGAAGCGTTTAGAGTTTTCAATCGACTGATAGAAAAATATCCAGATTCCCCTTGGGCGCAACAGGCGAAACGGACGGCGGGAGGGAATCTATAGAGGATAATGAGAATGAAGCAGAAGCGTTTCTTTTGTTGTTGAATGAGCAAAAAAAACGCAAAATACAAGATGTACTTTGCGTTCAAAAGGGGGAAAAACAATATATTAGTATCCAACGCCAGCGCGACGACGGACCGTGTTGCCAATGAAGTGACCAGGTCGACTGGGTCGGGCAATCATCGGCATGGAACGAATTTCCTTGCGGGTATATCCCGTTCTCATTTGGGTTGGAGTAACGGGATGCATTTGGACTTGTGTTCCGTATGCAGGGTAAACGTATGCAGATCTTTGGACGGGCTGATTTGCATAATACACTGGAACGGCGGCAAAGCATGTTTGAGCAATAAACAAAACTCCACTCAAAACGAACAGCGAAATGATCGCGCGGGTAATGAATTGTTTCATATTTTAATACTCCTTTTCAAATACAAGGCTAACAATGCGAGCAATAATACATTTGTTCAGATTCTGGACTGTAAAACATCATTATCCTAAAAAGGGATGATGAAATTGGAAAATCTGAAAATGGTAAAGCCAAGCATTAATTACTCTCACCGTAAAAATGCCGAAATCTGTTCATACAGTTTTTTTAATTATACATCATTTCTTTTTTTTTGCAAAGGGAATGTAAACAAATTTCGAGAAAAAAAGTTCAAATAATTCAATAATTCCGATTTTAACGATAATTCACGCCTTAGTTCTCTAAAATTCATCGAAATTAGCATAAAACTTACCTTGTTTATCTATTTTTGTATTATAATATAAAGTACGCAAAGAATATTTTTATGTTCTTTTACGTACAATACCTAAGCATATTTATATTATTTAATTAGTCAATAAGTTGCTTGAGACTCATTGACAAAAAGAATAATATAAGTAAAATAGGTAAACGATAAGCAAGATTATCGCATTTTCATAATCGGAATAATTGATTTGACTGCGTTATTATAATTGAACGATTTTATTTTTTTATAAAATTAGACGCAGGAATTGTAGTTATCCGTTTGATTTACCGATATAAAAAATGAATTGCTATTTAATTTGCAATTATCGTAGTCGTATAGACACGATTAATTAATAAGGAATCAAACGGGAATTATCCCACCTCATGTCGGGCGACATATTAAACCAATTCCTGTTTTGATTAACCTGTACGTTAAGGAGGCGTAAGAAATGAAGAAGTTTTTGTTATTGCCGTTGGTAGCCGCTCTTTTTGCATTTGCAATCAGCGGCGTTGCAGAAGCCCGTTATTGCGGACTTTGTCGCGCGGCATGCTGCACCCCCTGCTGCAATTATGTTATGCAGGAAGACACTGTTATGCGAACTTGCCGCAAGGTTGTTTATGAACAGCAGTGTCAAACACGTTATCGCACATGTTTTAAAACGGTTATCGAACCGAAGACGATTACCTGCACCACAATGAGGCCGGAAGTTCGTTATCGCGACTGCAGCTACACTGTAAACAGAACCGTGTGCGAAAATCGCTGCAAGACGATCAACTATACCGTCTGCAAGCCGGTTTGGGAAACATGTACGAAGAACATTACCTGCACGGTCATGAAGCCGACTACCGAGACTCGAACCTGCACCTACAATTATACTGAATATCAGCCGGTTTGGGAAACCCGCACTCGTGAGTACACGGTCATGAAACCGGTTTGGGAAACTTGCACTCGTCAGGTTCCCTATACCGTCTGCAAGCCGGTTTGGGAAGAAAGAACCCGCCAGATTCAGTACACTGTTTGCCGTCCAGTAACGGAAACCCGTCAGCGCACGTACACGGTTTGCGTCCCGACAACTCAGCAGCGTACTCGCACTTACACAGTTTGCAAGCCGGTTTACGAAACCTGCACCAAGCAGATTCCGTACACAGTTTGCAAGCCGGTTTACGAAACCTGCACCAAGCAGATTCCGTACACAGTTTGCCGTCCGGTTTATGAAACCTGCACCAAGCAGATTCCGTACACGGTCTGCAAGCCGGTTACCGAACATCGCACTCGCACTTATACCGTTTGCAAGCCGGTTTACGAAACCCGCACCAAGGAAATTCAGTACACCGTCTGCAAGCCGGTTTGCGAAACCCGCGAACGCGTTTGCCGTTATACGGTTTGCGTCCCCGTTTGTGAAACCCGCTATCGCACCGTTACCTGCACAACTTACAAGAGAGTTCAGGAAGAATGCCAGCGCGTTGTCAGCTGCGTTGAATACAAGCCGGTTACCACCACTCGCACAGTCAATCAGTGCGGCGGACGCTGGGAAACGGTTTGCAAAGAAACCTGCGATCCCTGCACCGGACAGATTTGCCGTACAATGTGCCGAGTTTGGGTTCCCTGTGTAACTCAAAAGGAAATCACCTGCACAACCTACAAACCGGAATGCGTCCAGAAGACCGTTCCTTACACGGTTTGCAAACTCGTCCCGGAAACGACCTGCAAGCAGGTTCCTTATCAGGTTACCACATGGAAGACCCAGGTTTGCGAAAAGCGAATTCCGTACACGGTTACCCGCATGGTTCCCCAGACTTGCGTTAAGACGGTTAATTACTGCGTCCGCAGAATGGTTCCTGAAACCTGCACGTGCAACTACACGATTACACGCATGGTTCCTGAAACCTGCTACAAGACCGTCAACTATCGCGTTTGCCGCATGGTTCGCGAACAGTGCGTCAGAACCGTCAACTATCGCGTCTGCCGCATGGTTCCTGAACAGCGCGTCCGCACCGTTTGCTACAAAGTCTGCAAGATGGTTCCGGAAACCCGCACATGCACATACAACGTTTGCGTAATGGTTCCTCAGCAGAGAACATGCACGTATCAGGTTTGCCGTATGGTTCCTGAACAGCGCGTTCGCACCGTTTGCTACAAAGTCTGCCGCATGGTTCCTGAACAGCGCGTCCGCACCGTTTGCTACAAAGTCTGCAAACAGGTTCCTGAAGTTCGTACTTGCACCTACCGCGTATGCAAGAGAGTCCCGGTTGTCAAGACCGCCACTCGCTGCTACAACGTCTGCAAGATGGTTCCGTGCCAGGTAACTCGTCAGGTTTGCTTCCGCGTCTGCAAGATGGTTCCGGAAACCCGTCAGAGAGTTGTCAATTACACCGTCCGCAAATGCGTTCCGGAAACCGTTACTCGTCAGGTTCCTTACACGGTAATGGTTCCCTGCCAGACCCAAAAGACCGTTCACTGCAAGAAGGTCATTTGCGAAAAGGTTCCGTACACGACTACCGTTTGCGTTCCGAAAGTAGTTTGCACCCAGGTCCCGGTTAAGGTTTGCCGTATGGTTCCCTGCGTCAATACCGTTACCGAACCGACTCCGGCTCCTGCCGTTGAAGTAACTCAACCGGCGCCGGCTGCAGCAGCGACGACTGAAGAAAACTAAGTAAAAGAAAATCGAATAGCTTATGACGTTCTGACAGAACGCCCCTCCTTAAAGCTGTTTAAGATATTAAGCGAAGACGTTAAGACAACGTCTTCGCTTTTTTATTTTAGAAGTATTGCTCAGAATTACTTCCATATAATTTGATAAGCTTTTACGCCCTGATCGTCAGAGAGAATCAGAATGCGTTGTCCATTCCAGTTGGCGACTGTCAGTCCATAAACGAATTGACCGTGATTAAAGCTGTCGATAAGCATTCCATCTTCATCAATAAAATGAATGGAACCGTCTGATCCCAGGGCAATCCAGACGGAAACGCCATTCGGCATGACGTCTGCGGTGGTAAGGTAATCAATAGGACGTTTTGGGATTCCCTGGGGCAGTTCGTACGTCCAAAGTATTTCAGAACGCATATTGAACCCAACGAGCAAATAAGAGCTCTGATTGGCGCACAAAGCGCACAGAGAGTCGTTAATGGGCGCGTCTGGCTGATCTGATTCCTTTTTCATTTTTGCGGAATAAACCATAGCCGCCAGATTGTCTTTCAGACCGATAACGCCGATATTGTTTTTATCTCCCAGAGTCTTTCCGTTGGCTTTTAATACGGTAATCATTCCGCTTGAGCCGGCGCAGCATAAAAGCATATTATCATTTTGACTATGGTACGGAGCGACAGAAAAAACCGTTCCCAAGGTTCTGTTGCTCCATATTTGCTGACCTTTAAGGTCGACGCATTGAACCCCTCGCGTGCCCAAATATCCGATATAGATTTTTTCGTTGTTGTCTTTTGTTAAATCGCCAAAACAAGCGTCCTGAATGCCATCGTGCGGATGTTCCAAAGCGTTGTCCGGATAATGAAACAAATTCTTCCAGTTTTGGTCGTAGACGTGAATTCTTTGCTGTCCGGGGGCGAAGGCGAGAAATCGGGATTCAGACGGTTTTGCGGATGTACTTTTCCGAATAAACGAACAAATCTCTTTAGAATTGAGATCCAAATCAATGCGGGATTCTATATGTCCGGTGGAATCAATCTGAACGATCTTTTTGCCGTTTTCGATAACCCAGACGCGACCGGCGCCGACAAGGTCGGTTCCTGTCTGGACGCGG
>CACXSS010000102.1:10836-21474 GCA_902770245.1 uncultured Planctomycetota bacterium
CCAAAGCGGCTTTTTCGGAGGCATGAGAATCTTCAGCCAGCAGCCCTCCAGGATTTTGAATGCCTTCTGCCGTCCAAAGATGTTTGAGTTCAAATTGCCGAGGCTGGCTTGGAGGAGCCGCGATGGTTTCAGGAATTCCCGCCAGTTCGATAACGTCAGCGTCAACAAAAATGCCGCGTTTGAGCCATTCTTTACGATGTTGCTCATACTGCTTCATTTCACTCATTCTGTTTTCGAGCGTTTGCTTATAAGGCGATTCTCCCTTTTTAATTTGATCAATGCAATCAGAGATTTCATTGACAAGAAGCGGGGTGAATCCCATTTCAACAGCTTCGATTACGCCGTCTTTATTGAGAACCAATACAGCGGGAACAGATTTGATTTTCAATACCTGTGACAAAAAACCGTTATCGTCGCGGACGCTGTCCAGAGGAGATTTCCAATGCTTTAAAGCGTCCCTGATTACCGCGTCTGAAACGGAATACTCGTCATTGGAAACGGACAGGAAGGTTACTTCCTCGTCATTTTGGTATTTTTGACGAAGTTGATTGAGCTGCGGCTGAACAGACGGTTCCAGTTTTGACCACGTCGCCCAAAAGTTTATGATTGCGATTTTGCCATTCAAAACGCTGTTGTTGACAGTTCCGCCGTTATCCAGTTTGTTGAATTGGAAGTCGGGCAGTTTTGTCCCCAGAAGCCTGGTTGTTGGAGGAACGTAATTGTCAGTAACGTTTGTTCCAACAGGAATTTCTATTGAAAACGCAGTATCCGGAATGGAAGCGTTGATTTGAGGATTGCTAAATTCAATTGTCACCGAACAGTCGTTGGCGCTGGCGCCCTCTGCGTCGACCAACAGCTGCGGTGGAAGCTGCGCGCGAAGAATAAGCCCGGTTTCCTGATCAATCCATAAAATTGCCGTGCCGTCTTCTCTGTCAAATCGAAGTCGATAGCAGGCGCGCCCATTAATTTCCTGAGGGGCAAGAGCGCGAATTTCTTTCTGTCCAAAAGTCAGCGTTTTGAGCGGGTCGTCTGCAAAGAACATAATCCATTGCAAAGGAAGAACGGAAAACAGACTGGGCTGTGATAGAAAGACCGCTTCATCAATTGCCTGGTCAAAAAGAATGTCTTCAAGATGGAGTTCAGCCGGACACGGCTTTTGAAGAATCACTCCTGGCAGCGATGAAATAAAAACGGAAATTGTTTTACCGTCTGCGCGAATCTCGCACGTTCGGGAAACGTAACGCATTTTATTCGGTTTGATGAAACTGAAAAAAAACGGCGACGACTCGTTAGTAATTTCTTTTCCCCGTCGAATGCTTACCTGACAGAATGCCTGATCTGAATAGGAATTGAGATTTTTATAAGCTCCTAACATCTTTTCAAGCGTTTCTTGAACGCTCGGAAGCTGGCTTAATGCCGACGCCGGGAGCGGCGCTTCGTCTTGAATTACCAAATTCAGGTTGTTTTGTTCGTCTTTTTGGGGCGCGTTTTGTGCAGAGCCTGAATTAGCTGCCGGGTTTGGCTCGACAGGTTTACTTCCTGGACAGCCGCATAGCAAAACGCTCAGAACCGTCAAAACAAATGCAGTGGAATATTGTATTATCTTCATGATTATTTCTTTCTGTAAATGGAGAGCGTTCGCAGCGCGCCTGAAAAAAGCCATTTTACTGAAATCCCTGATTTCCTGCTGGCTGCGCCTGGACTTCGATCTCTATATATAATATATTATGAATTATTTTCTATTTTATGTAAAGACGGATTATTGACTTTTTTTAAAAATAGAGACAATATAGGGGAGGGAGTAGGGAATAGGGAGTAGTTTTTTTAATTCGCCGCAGGCGAATCCCCTATTCCCCATTCCCTATTCCCCAACCCCTTTAATCGCCATGCAAATACTTTACGGAAAAAATAAATCGGTTTCTCTTGACGTCCCTTCGACTTGTCTGGTTGTTTCCAATCCGGTTGGAAGCGAACAGAGCATTGAGCAGCTTGCTCAAGAGGCGGTTGCTCACCCGCTTGGTCTTCCAGGATTGGCAAACTGTTTTACTGCAGACGACGCCGTTGCTATAGCGTTGGGAGAAGGCGTTGTTC
Organism: uncultured Planctomycetota bacterium; assembly: GCA_902770245.1. Lineage (GTDB taxonomy): Bacteria > Planctomycetota > Planctomycetia > Pirellulales > Thermoguttaceae > RUG11551. Next base: position 12,928 of record CACXSS010000102.1, read on the forward strand.
ATCCAGACGAAATCCTCCCGGTTTTGATTGACCAGCTTTTGCTCAACGGCATTAAGAAGGAAAATATAACGCTTGTCGTTTTTGGCGGCAAAACTCAGGATGACGTCATCTCTGGAGAATTCAACCCCTTTTCTTCTGATTCCCCGTTGCGGAAATATAACGTTCACGTTCACTATACAGACCAGCCGCAGGCGTACACGATAGTATCCGCCATGGACTCCGGCGAGCCGTTGGTGTTCGTTCGGCCGATAGTTGAAGCGGACGTCGTTATTCCCGTTGGCGTTGCTGACCCGGTTGCAAGCGCTTCTCCCTGGTCGTCTCGTTTGGGCGTCTTTTCGAGCGTTTATCCCCGCTTTTCGATGAAAGAGGCGCATGAGCGTTTTGAACATCCGTCTGCCTTTGGCTTGGACGCTCCAGACCAATCTCAAGACGTGCCGGATGAAGTTCGAGACAACATCTCGAATAAACGCAGAACCGCTCAGGACGAAATTGACGATCTGGAAGAAATGGCTCGAATTCAGTGGGAAGAAGGCGAGTTGACTCGGAGTCGGGAAGAACGCCGGACGTTCAACGACAGAACTGATAGTGAAGACGATATCAGCAACCGCGAAAAGTCCGTTATGGCTCGTAAAAAACTGGCGGAAGAAGCTCAGCAGGCTGGGTGGGAACTGGGCGTTGTTTTACTTATGGAAATCATTCCGGGCGCTGGGGATGGGGTGGCAAACATAGTTTTTGGAACTCCTGACTGCGTCGAGAAAGAAGTGGAGCGAATTCATTCCGCTTGCGTCAAGGAATTTGATAAAAACGTTGTTTCTGGAATTGGCAAGCTGAAGTTTTCCAGAAAACCGAAGCAGATTCTTTGCGCCGTTGGCGGAGATGAAAGGCGTCAAACGTGGCTTAACGTTATTGAATCGCTGGAAGCGTCGGCAGAAAAGGGAACGGACAATTGTACATTGTTTTTATGCGCCGATATTTCCCAGCCTGTCGGCTCTGGATTTAAGGTTGTCATGGCAGGTTCCGATCTGTTGGCTGGAACTATTTCTGCCGTTGCGTCAACGTTGTATAGAGAGAACTTTCCCGACTCTTTTTTGGCTCTTCGATGGCTGCGTTTGGTTGACCGCCATCGCATTTTCTGGCTTTCCAATCTTGACTGTGAAACAATTGAGAAATTGGGCGCTGTCCCGTTAGAGTCGATTGACCAGCTTCAAAGAGCAATTAAGCAGGAATAGTCTGATTTTAACGATTTTTATTGAAAATATTTTAACATTTTTTAAAATCCCTGTTGACAATATTTTTTTAAATGGTATACTAATGGTAACGTGTTTCAATGTATTGTAGTGTACTATAATTTTTTATAAACGTTTAATGTCAGGATTTTTGAGAATTCAAATGCAAGAAATCCTTGTTTACGCAGTTTTAGTGCGGTTTTGCTCAAGCGTATGAAGGGTTATGCCGTTTCGAATTTGAAAATTTCGATGTATAACAATCTGGAAAGTTATCAGAGAATATGAAAAATTACTTAGTGTATTATGTTTTCTGGTAAAGAATTAAACTTTCGGGGGTTACACAAATGAAAAAACCATATAGACAAATTTTGGTTTTGTCAGAAACGTCTCGAGCTTTTGGCTGTGATGTTTTACGGGGGATTCAGCATTTTGTTCAGAGACAGGAACAAATAGATGGCGCTATTCCCTGGCGGATTAATTTTGAAGATCGCGGTTTGACCGATGAACTTCCAGTCGATTTCGATTCTTGGAAAGGGGACGGGATTCTTTCACGATCCGTTTCTTCGGAGATGTATAAAAGGCTTCTCAAAAAGAAAAAGCCTATTGTGGAACTCTTTGGCGACCAGATTTCCCTCTTTCCGGAAGTTTGCACTGATGAAGAAGTTTCGGCTAAAATGGCGGCGGAGCATTTTCGCAGCCGCGGCATAAAACATTTAGCCTTTTATGCCTACGGAACCCCATGGTGGATTACTGTTCGCCGCGATTTATTTGTTCGTCAGGCGCTCGAAATGAACTTGAGCTGCAGCGTCTGTCCCGATTGTCTGGGAGCAAAGCAGACGGATTTGTCGTACCCGCGATGGAAAGAGGGGTATCGAAAATCAATGTCTGATTGGCTCATGTCGCTTCCGAAACCGGTTGGAATCTGGTGTGCGGCTGATATTCAGGCTCTTAAATTGACCCAAACCTGTCAGGAATTGGGGCTTTCCATTCCAGATCAGGTTGCAATTCTTGGCACAGGTAACGACGCTCTTTTGTGCAATATGTCAACGCCGAATCTGTCCAGTCTCGACATTAACGGAGAAGAAGTCGGATTCGAGGCTGCCAGACTTCTGGAACAGAGAATTCAGGAATTCGAAAAGACAGGGAAGATTTCCATGTCGATTACCAAAAACAGACAGTTCTCTCCCATTAAAATCAAGCCGACTGGCATTGTTACTCGTATGTCAACTGACATGATTGCTATCGACAACAAAGAATGCGCCAAAGCGCTTCAGTTGATTCGGGAGCATTATCATAAAGACGTGTCCGCTAAATGGATTGCCAGTGAAGTTGGCGTTTCCCGCAGTACGCTGGACCGCCTGTTCCGCTCGTTGATCGGACATTCTGTCGAAAAAGAAATTTATCGTCTCCGCATTGCGCTGGCGGAAAAACTGCTTCGAGAAACCGATTTTTCCGTCAACGAAGTTGCGGCAAAAACAGGATTCGACCGGGTTGAATATTTTGTTCGCTCGTTCAAAAAGATTTTCGGCGACCCACCCCAGAAGTACCGCAACCGCTGCAAGGTAAAGTAGGCAAAAGAATTCAGAATAGATCTATTGTTTGTTAGTTAGGAGTGAGAAGTGAGGAGTGAGGAGTTATTGAGGCGCTTTGCGTCAACTCCTCACTCCTAATTCCTCACTCCTAACTATTTAAACTACAGCCTACTGCCTACTGCCTCGTCTTCCTTCTCTTCTCCGTCGCGTTTTTCTAACGGCAGATACATAATTTCGTCGCCGGAGAGCGACCATTGAATCAGTCCGCCTTCTCCGGTTTTTCCTGTAACCGGGATTTGACATTCTTCACAGGCGTTGTTCCATTCAATATAGTCCTGATTTCTGGTCAGGTCGAGCCAGTCCAGTTCGTAATTCTGACCGATGTATTCAAACGTTCTGATTGCGTAGTAGTTTGTATCGACCTTGATCAAAAAGACTGACAGGTTTCTGATGTTGGCGTTTCTCATCGCTTCCAAAACCTGCCCCGGAACGCTCTTGTTAAGAAGCATAAACCGTTCTACCGGTTCAGGAAGAACTTCTTTTTTAGCGGAGACGTCGAGCATTTTATCTTTGGCGGCTTTTGCCAGCTTGTCGAGCGATTCCTTGCCGAGTTTTTCCTGAAGTTGTTCCAGGGGCGTCAAGCTTCCGTCTTCTGTATTAAGACACAGAATGTCACAATGACGTTCCAAACGAACCCCCGGTTCAACCGGAACGAACGGTTCCTGAATTTGTTCCGGTTCTTTTTCATCGAAACAGCCGGCTGCGCCAATTAACACGGCAACCGAAAACAACAGCAAAATAATATTTCGTTTCATTTCAATATCTATGGGGGTTAGGGGTGAATTAGGCAGTAGGCAGTAGAGAGTAGGCGGTAGTTTAAAATTCGCCGCAGGCGAAATTCTATTCCCTATTCCCTGTTCTCTATTCCCTATTTACTATTAAACGCGCGGTCGATAGCCGCGACCGTTTCGTCTACGAGAATTTGTCCGCCTTCCGGACCAACGTAGTTGCTGGAAGGAACTGCGCCGTAAGCGCCGCCTTTGACTCCTTTTGCCGTTGGCAGGTAGCCGGAATATTCCCACGGACTCATTGTCAGCTGGAAAATAAACGTCTGCATGGCTTTGGAACGTCCTTTAATCTGAATTCCGTAATCGACGTACAGCTCGAACGTGTTCGTACAGAACGCCAGTTCTCCCAGACGCATAACGGAGATAAACGTTTTGTGGGTTGGAACGCCATTTTTTTGCTGTCGTTCCCATCGATTAATCCCTAGCTGAAGCCAATCAACTCTTCCCTTGAAGCGCGGGATGTGCGTTTTCTCGTACTTTTCCTGGAACTCAGCAAGGCTTTTGAGGTCTTTTTCGTGTTCTTCGTCTGTAATTTTTCGACCGGGCAGTTCAAGCGGAATGTACTCAAATGTAACAATCGGATTGGACTTCTTGTCGGATGCGATGAGGTCGTAAACGTCGTCTACCGCCTTGAGCAGCCGGCGCGCCATTTCCCCGGCGCGATCAAGCCCTCGCATTTTTTCCATTCGGAGTTCCGCTTCTTTTCTGTATCGGATGCCCGGCGTTTGATCTCCCGCAGCGCCGCAGAAGCCCAAAATTACAACGTCTTTACCGTACTTTTCCTTGAGCTGAGGACGCAGGTCGCCCCAGAAGTCAGCGTCAATTTTGGACGTGATTTCGTTGCACTGAGACGGGCAAGCGACATTGATAAGCATAGAAATCAGCTCGTCTTTTTCGTTCCAGAAGCACAAAATGTTTACGTCGGGGTCAGACTGAGTTTCAAGACCGCGGAAGGTGGGAACGCTTGAATCCGCATTGTTTACCGTGGTTCCGTCTGAGAATACGCAGCCGCGGCAAAAAGCGAGCGTTGCGAAGCTCAACCCGAACCCGTAACGGGCGGGAACGCGGGAATCCCACGCCTTTTTAACTGCGGGAATAAGGCGGGAAAGTGTGAACTCACGAATCTCTGGAACTTTCATGAGATTCGGAACGTCTCCAGCGTCTTTCGGGTCGTTGTAGTAATTCGCGCCAGTGTGCGTGTGCGTGCAGCTCAAATTTACGTGTTCCGGGTTGATTTCAGGAAGGACTTTTTTGAGTTCTTCTCGAAACGCCCGGCACAAAGCGTACGAAACGCCGACCGCATCGAAACTGATGTAAATCACAGGCGTGCTGACGCCGTCTTTGACGGATTCCATCGCGACAATATTCGCCTCGACGGGGGTTCGGACGCCGTTTGAAACGCGAGTAAAATGCTGTCCCGGAAGTGTAACAGGACGGTCAGGAGTAATATCGACTGAAGCGGCTCCAACGTAAAAGCCGTCGGGTCTTGGAGTTGGTTCTTCTTTCTTTTCTGTTTCCTCTCCGTTGACTTGAGCGGAAAGAGCGCTGGCTGACAGCGTGGAAATAGCGGCAGTTTTCAGGAATGATCGACGGGTAGTCATGGGAGGGAATAGGGAATAGGGAGTAGGGAAAAGAGAGACAGTAGGCAGTAGTTAGTGGTTAGTAGTAAGTGAGAAGAGCGCTTGCGACAACTCCTCACTCCTAACTCCTAACTAATAAGCCAACTGCCTTTCCCGAATTAATTCATTGCTTTACAAATGGCGTCTGCCATTTCCTGCGTTCCGACAACGGTGGGGTCGTTACGATCAGGTTTGAGGTCGTAGGTAACGTCTTTGCCTTCCTTAATAACCGCAGCAACCGCATTTTCGAGTTTGTCGGCAGCAGCGTTTTCTCCCAGATAGCGAAGCATGAGCATGCCGGAAAGAATCAACGCAGTCGGATTGACTTTATTGAGTCCCTTGTACTTGGGAGCGGAGCCGTGAGTCGCCTCAAAGACGGCTCCGTCGTCGCCGATGTTCGCGCCGGGCGCTACGCCCAAACCGCCAACCAGACCGGCGGCGAGGTCGGATAAAATATCCCCATAAAGGTTAGGCAGGCAGACAACGTCGTACAGTTCCGGTTTCTGAACCAGCTGCATGCACATGTTGTCGACGATGCGGTCTTCAAATTCGATTTGCGGGTATTGTTCCGCCACCTTTCGGCACGTCGCCAGCCACAAGCCGTCGCTGAACTTCATGATGTTGGCTTTGTGAACTGCCGTTACCTTTTTTCGGTTGTGAGAAACAGCGTAATCGAATGCGTATTTGATAATCCGTTCCGTTCCTGAGATGGAAATCGGCTTGATGGAAATGCCGGTTTCTTCGCGACCAGAACGAATCGGGCGATTGGGCGACATCTGGTTGACGAAATCGAAAACCTTTTCGCACTCCTCCGTTCCCTGTTCGAATTCGACGCCGGCGTAGAGGTCTTCCGTATTTTCTCGAACGATAACCAGGTCAACCGGAACGGACGAGAAATAGCTTCTCACGCCGGGATAATACTTGCACGGACGCAGACAGCAGTACAGCCCGAGCGCCTGTCGCAGATGGACGTTAATCGATCGGAACCCGGTCCCAACGGGGGTTGTGATGGGGGCTTTGAGGGCGCATTTCGTTCGCTTGACGGATTCCATAACGGATTCCGGCAAGGGCGTCCCGCACTTTTCCATAATGTCGATGCCCGCTTCCTGAACGTCCCAATTAATCTTAACGCCTGTTGCGTCGACGCAGCGTCTTGCCGCTTCCGCCAGTTCCGGACCGGTTCCGTCCCCGCGAATCAATGTTACTTCGTATGCCATGGTGGTTAATTAGTAATTAGTAATGAGTAATTAGTAATTAGACGGCGCGATGCGCCGAAGTTTTTAAAACACAAAAAACACGAATGAAACGAAAAAGACGAAAGATCTTTAAATGTTCGTATTTTTCGACATCTTTGTGTTTTTCGTGTTAAAATTATTTCGCGCAACTCGCTACTTACTTTTGCTATTATATTATTGAATCAAATTACGTCAAGGGCAGAAATAATTAGGAATTAGGAATTAGTGTATAGTGCATAGTGAGGGGAGCGCTTTGCGTCAATTACTAATTACTAATTACTAATTACTAATTATTAATTATTAAATAATCCCATAAAGCGGTCCGCCTTTGACAGCAAGGGCTTCAACAGCCTTGACAACTTCGGGGGATTCTTCCAGCGGTTCGGCGTAATACGGTTTGTCTCGAGCATCGATAACCAGCGAGCCGTTGCAGCCCCAGCGTTTTCCGTTGATAAACGATTCAATTCCGTAAACGTCATTGGCGGGATCGGTTTTGGTAAACGCCGCCCAAAGGAAGTTTCTCATGTTCGCGCCGACTGACGAGCCTTTGTCGACAATGACAATAAGCGGGTACTGGTTGATCGGCTCGCTTCTCTGGAACGACTGGCAGAACCTTTCTACGGAATTGTCTTTTCCTGTGGCGTCTTTTTGGTAGGCGGGACCGTCGACCAGAAGAATGCCCGGCAGGAAGACGCGAGGATTGGTAAATCCCAGCCCTTCGTGAAGGTTCATGCCGGTAACGATGCCCATGGGGAGTTTTCGAACCGGTTTACCGGCAGCGGCAATAATCAATTTTGAACCGTTGTTGAGTCCGCCGACGGCGCCGAAGTCGATTTTGTCGAAACTGGCGCGGGTCTGGAAATGGAGGTCGCGTTTGAGGTCGATTCGTTCCAGAATGTGACGAAGGAATTCCCGGACGTCGTTTAAGGTCAGAGTCGGGTCGTCTTCCTGAGCGGCGATAAGCAGATACTTTGCCGCCGAAAGCTGATTGTTTCCCAAAATCGCGTTGGCAAGCGTGAGCAGTTCCATCGGCTGACGCTCTCCGAAATAGGGCATGAAGCTTTCTCGGCCAATTGCCAGCAAAAGCGGCTCGCCTCCAGCTTCGTCTACCGGCTGAACGGCTTTAACGCCGGGAATCATCTGGGCGACGGACGGTCCGATAAGCTCGCGGATGTACTTTCTCAATACAACATTTTCCTGCGGCGGACGTCCAACGGCGGTAAAGGGCCAGATTGGGCGCGGGCGATGGTAGACGCATTCCACCCGCATAACCGGGAACTGTTCTGCTTCCGTATACATGCCCAAGCGGTCGCCAAATGGACCTTCCGGCAGCATGATTTTCGGTTCGATGTATCCTTTAAGAACGAAGTCTGCATCGGCGTAGATGGCAGGACCTTCTTTCTGACGAATCATCGGAATGCGGCGTCCAGAAAGCATGCCTGCCAGAGAGAGTTCAGATACGCCTTCCGGCAGCGGCGCCATAGCGGCAATCGCCATTGACGGCGCTCCGCCGATAAATACGTTAACCGGCAGCTTTTCCTTGCGGCGAATCGCTTTGAGGTGATGAAGCCCGATGCCGCGATGAAGATGGTAATGCATGCCGACCTGTCCGCCCTGCTGGTACTGACCGCCGGAAATCTGGATTCGGTAAAAGCCCAGGTTGGAGTGGAGCAGACCGGGGCTGTCCGGGTCTTCCGAATAGACGCACGGCAGGGTTATATACGCTCCGCCGTCTTTTTGCCAGCCGACAAGCTGGGGCAAATCGGAGATTGACGTGGAATTCTTTGTAACAGCTCCGGAACCGACGTATTTCGGCTTGGCGTGATACGCGGCAAAAATCGCCGACGGGTTGACGTAGCTGAACAGGTTTCGAGCGATTGCCAACGGGTCAAGCCCCATTTTAACAAACCGTTCGACGACTGGCGCGGTGTCTCGGAAGATGTATTCCAGGCGTTTTGCCGTCCCGAAGAGGTTGGCGACCATCGGGAACTTGCAGCCCTTAACCGAGGCGAAATACACCGCCGGTCCGCCTGCGGCAAAGACGCGACGAACAATAGCCGATGCCTCCAGGTACGGGTCAACCGTCT
>CACXSS010000102.1:21493-31560 GCA_902770245.1 uncultured Planctomycetota bacterium
GTACGGGTCAACCGTCTGTTCGATACGGATTAACTGGTTGGATTTCTGTAAATCGTCAACACATTCGCGAAGGGTTCTGTAGCTCATGGGATTAATGGTTCGTTCAGAGTAGTTGTTAGTGAGGAGTTAGGAGTGAGGAGTGAGGAGTTAACGCAATCGTATCAAAACTCCTCACTCCTAATTCCTAACTCCTAACTTATTCGATTATATCCTATTTTTAACCAGACTTTACATTAATAGAGTCAAAAAAGCCATTTTTTCTCAAAAAAATCCTCGGTATTCGATTTAATCGGCGTCTTCTCTGTATTTTAAGTATCTTTTCTGGACAGCCCCTCTATAATACATTAACAATAAACAATTGAAGAGCTTTGCGTCAATTGCTAATTGCTCATTGACAATTGCTAATTCCTTCAGCCTCCTCACTACCAATGACAACGCTCTCAGAATCCCAACTGCTTTATATTCTTCGACATAAGACGTCCGCGGTGGTTCTCGCCGGCGGGAAAGGGTCGCGATTAGACCCGTTGACCAGAGAACGCGCTAAACCGGCGGTTCCGTTCGGCGGGACGTACAGAATCATCGACTTTGTGCTGTCGAACTGTTTGAACTCCAATCTCCGGAAAATACACGTCTTGACGCAGTACAAGGGCATGAGTCTGGACAGACACGTCAACAATGGCTGGCGACGATATTTCTGCCAGGAACTGGGCGAGTTCATCGACGTCGTTCCCCCTCAGCAGAGAATCGTCGACAACTGGTATCAGGGTTCCGCCGACGCTGTGTACCAGAACATTTACGAAATCGAAAAGGAAAAGCCGGAATACGTTGTCATACTGGCGGGCGACCACGTCTACAAGATGGACTATCGGCTCATGATTCGTCAGCACATAGAATCGGGCGCCGACGTTACCGTTGCGGCTAAAGCCGTCCCGTGCGAACAAGCCGCCGGGGCGTTTGGGGTAATGGAAACGGACGCGGAAAGCAGAATTGTCGGCTTTGAAGAAAAGCCTGCTGTTCCCAAACCCATGCCGGGACGTCCGGAGTTCTGTCTGGCGTCGATGGGAATTTACGTTTTTACAGCTCGATTTCTTTTTGAAAAGCTCTGTCAGGACGCCAACCGGCTGGAAAGCCGCCGCGATTTTGGGCTGGACGTCATTCCGGAGGCGATTGAGAGAAACCGCGTGTTTGCCTATCTGTTTTCAGAACAGAGCGGCGCTCAGACGCAGAATCAGAGTTTTGGTCAGCGTCCGTACTGGCGAGACGTCGGAACGATTTCTTCTTACTACGAAGCGAATATGGATTTAATCGCCATCGAGCCGGAACTCAATCTGTACGATCCCGCCTGGGCTATTAGAACGTACAATCCCGACCTGCCGCCGGCGAAATTCGTCTTTTCTGAACCAGAAAGGCAGGGACAGGCAATTAACAGCGCGATAGGACAGGGAAGTATTATTTCCGGCGGACAGGTAAACCATTCGATTTTGGGACGTTCCGTTCGTGTCAACAGTTACGCGACCGTAGAGGACTCGATTCTCTTTGACGACGTCGTTGTCGGACGGGGCGCGAGAATTCGCCGCTGCATAATCGACCGGGGCGTTGTTATTCCGACGGGATTAAAAGTGGGATTCGACGCCGACGAAGACCGCCGCCGCGGGTTCCATGTAACGCCGGAGGGAATTGTTTGTATAATTCGGAATTCGTAATGCGGAATGCGGAATTATCTTTGAGCGCTGCGCTTGCGTAATTCCTAATTCCGAATTCATAATTCCGAATTAATAATCCTCAGTCCCGTCGGCAGCGATTCCCCGAATTCTTCGGCGCGGTCGTCGTCCTGTAACGAACCGCCGTCGCGAACGAGGGTAAGCCATCGCGGTTTGACGTCGGGAACGGATTCCAGGAACCTCAATGCGTCTATTCGGAGCGAGTCGGAAACGTCGCGGTATCGGTCGCCGGTTTTATGCGTAGTCAAAACGACGGCAAACGCCGCGGCGGAAATGGCGTCTGTTCGTTCAGATTCCGGAATAATAAACTCTGTTTTACGGCTGGTAATTCCGATGAGTTTTCTCACCCATGGTTCGACGGCGTCTGGAGAGAGAATCGTTTCCATGGTTGTAATGGACGACGCTCTGGCGCCCAATCGTCCGACGCTCCAGAGAATCGCAGCTGTTGATCCGGGCGTTTCCTTCGCGCTGAGAAGATTGAGAAGCAAGTCGCCGGTTTCCTGTTTGGCGTTGACCGGCAGCTTTTCCATCGCGCCAAAAAGACGGAACAATTCTGCCGACTCGTGAGGCGTATAGAACCACTCATTTCTGCCTTTTGCCTTTGGACGGCTTCCGGGATTGAGACTGTTACACAGCGAACGCAGCTGTCGCAGAATCGGTTCCATAAGCTGGATTTGACGCCCGGAGGACAGCCCTGCTGCAACGCGCCGCCAGAGAATCCAAAGTTGAAGTCGGTTGTCCGGCTGAGGGAATCGGAGCTTTCCAAAGACGCTTTTCCAGATCTGCTCAATTCGCCAGTCGTCCATCGACGCCCCTATTCCCGGACGGAGAAAGAATCCAGCCAGATTGAGCCATCGCGCCTCGTGAGCCGCCGACTTTTTGCGACCGGGTTCCAGCTCCATCAAAGCGTCAAACAGCGAACGCAATGCCGGCGCCGGCAGGGTTTCCCGACTCTGACCGATTATCCCGGTAATGCGTTTGACGACTTCCGACGGCTTAATCTCAAACCGTTCAAAACAGGCTTTTAATACGTCTTTGGACTGCTCGATTTTGTTCTCGTCAATAATCCCTTCCGACTCCGCCGTTGTTTCGACGCTTTGCACGTCCGTCTCAACCGCAGAACGAATATCGAAGTTCAGACGCCATCTGCCAGAACCTTCGCTGGAAGCCAGATACAGTTCCAGCGCGCCGCTGTCTGTGAGGTGAGTTTGAATGTTAACGCGAAGGGAATCGGCGGCGAGGCGCCGTTCCCAGTCCGCGCTGCCGCGCGATTGGCAAGAATCGCTCCCGTTGGTCGCTTGCGTTAAATCATCACTACTGTTTATTGTTTTGCCGCGGAGCTTAATCACCGTTCTCAGCGGAGCCAAGGCGCGCATTTGGTTCTCGTCCAGGTCGATAATCTCGCCGGGTTTGTCCGTCGTTCGAGAGCTGGAAACAAACAGCGGGAATACAACCGGCGCGTTCGTCTGAAGGCGTAGCTGATCGTTCTGGATTTCCAGCGTCTGTCCTTCCTGAATGTCGGCGGGAGCGATGCACATGGCTCGAAGTTTGCCGTCGTGTTCCAGACCGATATAGTAACTTCTCGCCAAGGTTGCGTGAATTCGGAAAAGAGACGGAATGGAACGTTTTAATCCTTCTCGCAATTTGTCACTCGGAAGTAAAAGTTCGCCTGTCGGCGAATGCGTAATTCCGCTCCCGTTGGTCGCTTCATTACCGCCTTTCAATCCACTTGCAACTTGCAGCTTTTCAATATATCTTATCAGTCCAAAATAGGCGGCTCCGCGAGCGACGGCTAAATCCAGAGCGTCATTGTCCAGTACGACTGGACGCCATGGTTCGCCTTCTGTCGGGGAGAACCATCGCGACAACTGGTCAAGGATGCGCTGCTTGGTCAGCGGGGATTCAAACATGCCGCCGTTAAACAGAACCGCGTCCGGACGACTGCAATTGGCGTTTGTCAGGAACGCCGCCAGGTATCGCGTAATTGCCGGGTCGGACGTGAACGGAAGCCCAAATTCCTGGAATCCGCTTCGCCGCCGGTCGGGCTTTGCCGTTAAATCGACAAAGGGGAAAAAACCCTCTAAAAGAGCGCTGACGACTTCCTCTTTTGTAACAGTCAGATAGAGACTTTTCGCCATGAGTTTGCTTCCTGCGGCGGGAATGGACGCTGTACACGTTTCCGGCGCGTTCTCTCCCAAAAGAGTTTCTTTGACAATTCGCGACTGACGTACAAGCGTCTGCCATTGACGGTCAGTCAGCTTAACGCCCTGTTGAGCAAACTTCGATTCCAGAAGCCGAGCCAGCGCCAGGTCGAGGTTGTCTCCGCCGAGTAAAAGATGGTCGCCGACAGCTATTCGATGAAACGAGACAGCGTGACGTTCATCGCTGTTTTCGGAATCGCTCTGATTCTCTTGTACGATTCGAATGAGAGAAAAGTCTGACGTTCCCCCGCCAACGTCGATGACGAGAACTGTTTGTGAGGCAGTAGGCAGTAGACAGTAGGCAATAGGAGAGTCTTCACTCTTGTCTCTTGCCTCTTGTCTCTTGCCTAATATCTTGTAGATCCACGCGTAGAATGCCGCTTGCGGTTCTTCGATAAGAACGACTTTATTCAGCCCCGCTTTGGCGGCTGCGCGAATGGTAAGTTGACGCGCTGTTTCGTCAAACGAGGCGGGCAGCGTGATTACAATGTCCTGCTTGTCTAACGGAGCGTTCGGATGAGCGTCGTTCCATCGGTCGGCAATGAACTTCAAATACTGAGACTGAGCGTCGACAGGCGACATCTTTTTGACGTCGTCAGACGCTTTCCACGGCAGAAACGCCGCTGTTCGGTCAACCTGAGAGTGACAAAGCCACGACTTCGCCGACCAGATCAGACGTCCCGGCTGAAGCGCGCCGAAGTCCCGTGCGTACGTCCCGACTTCAACGTCTCCCGAGGGTTCTATAAACAGAAAAGAAGGCAGCGTCAGGCGATTATCGCTTTCGCCGGGCGCCGTCTTCTGGAACAAAGGAAACGACTCGATTTCTCCCACCCCGGCTGACAGATCAATACTCATTACAGCCGAATTTGTTGTACCCAAATCGATGCCGACAATAAAGGCGTTGCGAGTTAGAGCTGCTGTTACATTTTCTCGCAACTCGCAACTCGCAACTCGCAACTCTTTGGTTTGTTTTTTAATCATTTAAGGTCAATTCCATTATTTTCCAGAATGGATTCTTTGACATTCTTTCTGGAAAAATTCTGAATAAAATCATCTTCCGGTTTTGTTTGCGGCTGGATTTCTTCTACGGAACCGGAAACTGGAATCTGACGAGGAATCCAGCTGTCGAAATTGTCGCTCTGATCGACAATCGCGTCAACTTCTTCGCTGATTTTCGCTCGCTGTTCTTCTGTAAGGACAGCCGGGGGAATCTCTAACGACGGAATAAGCAGCGCTTCGTCTTTTGATTCCGCTTCGGTTTCTTCGATTTCCAACGGTTCGACGATTAAAATGTCGTCGCCAGCTTCGACTTCGGTTTCTTCTGCTTCTTCGGCTTTCGCTTCTTCGACTTCTTCAGCTTTCGCTTCTTCGACTTCTTCAGCTTTAGCTTCTTCGACTTCTTCAGCTTCAGCTTCAGCTTCTTCGGCTTCGGCTTCGTCGAACAGCGGTTCTTCAATAATGTCGAGTTCAGGAGCTTCTACTTCTGGAACGTCAACAAGGATGGAATCAACAACAGGGATTTCCTGAACGTCAACGTTTTCAACGTCAATCTGTTCTGTTTTAACGGGCTGTTCATTTTTTGTCGTTTGATCCATCAAAGCGCTCATGTCTTCTTCAGGAATGTCCGGCAATCCGTGAACGACAACCCACGGTTCCATTTCTTTGAAGCTTTCTTCCGAAATCTCTTTGACCTGAGCGACTTCTTCAGCGTCTTCGAGCTTGGATTCGACGTTTGTCTGAGCTTCTTCCAGAGCCTTTTCCGCATTGACGTCGTCTTCCGGTTGGAGTTCAACAGCAGCCAAATCTTCTTGAACCGCTTCAATCACCAACGGTTCGCTGTCGGCAATTACTTCTTCCGATTCAAGCATCGAAATGGCATCATTGAACTGTTGTTCAAGCATACAATAAAATTCTTCTTCTGACAACCCCTCCGACTGAGAATTCTCTTCAATTTGAGGAACTTCTGCCTGGTTTTCAGAAACGTCAGCCGGAGTTTCTCCAGTCAAGACGGTAATTTCCAGTTTTTCATCGTCGGTCAATTCGTCTGATCCAGTCAACGACATTTCCATAGCTTTGGAAGCGGTTTCGTCCCATTCCAGGACGTCATTTACCGTCAAAACTACTTCGTTTGACGTTTCCTGTTCATCAATAGCTTCGATTTCGTCTTCCGGACCAAAGAAGGCGTTTTGAGCCAGTTGTGCGCCGTCAAAATCGTCTGATGCTCCAAGAGCCCCAACCGCCAGAGCGATTCCGCCAGCAATGTTGTACAGTGTGTTTAACATAATAAAACCTTTCTCGTAAATTAAGATGGAAATATAACGGTATATAGAGAATTTCCAAATTCCCTATTTTTCTATCGGAATGTAAAAGAGAAAAGTTTAGGTAAAAAAGATAAAATTTCAAAAATAATTAAAACTGATAAGATTTGAGGTCGTTGTTTATACCGCTCTGCTGCCTGTTGAATACTGTCTGCTGACTCAATTGCGAATTAAAAAATCGCTCTTGCAATATTTTTAAAAAATGTGTATTCAACCGTATAGCTGAATTTTTTTAGCGTACCATTAGGGAAAATCCATGAATGCGATGAATATACATACCGAATGCAAGACAAGAGCGATTCTCGGTTTTATGCCCTTACAAAACAGGGCACAACGCCGGATGGCGGCGCTTGTTGTATGCACATTATTTATACTGTTAAGCGGAACGGTTGTGTACGGTCAGGAATACATGCGTTCTGACGGAACGACAGGTTCGTCAAAAGTTGCTCTTTCGGAAGCTCTTCCGGGTGAGTATGATAACGTCGGAACGCCAGATCCGCAGTATCCGCCAGGAATCATGCCGGAAAAAGCGTTGTCGGTCAATCCCACAACAGTCGGGTCAGAAATGCCTAACCTCCCGCCAGTTCCAACGTATGACGGCAACGTCAATTCGATGTCCAACGTTTTGCCGTCCAGCGCTGCAAAGGAAGAACATTCTTCGATTCTTAACCTTTATAACGCTCCGGGCAGTTCTTCAAGCGCCGAACGATACGAAGGCATGATGATTTCAGACGTTAAAATCGAGGGCAATCATCAGTATTCGTTTGAGAAAATCGTCCCGTATTTGAAAACGCGGCCTGGTCGTCCGTTCAGCAAAAAGATTCTCGAAGACGACGTTCGACGTTTGATTTACAGTCGAATGTTTGTCAACGTAGAGACGTTATTTAAAGAAGTTAATAACGGAGCCGCAGTTTCTCTGGAAGTGAAGTTTCGCGTATCGGAACGACGAACGATTCAGTATATTCGTTATGTTGGCAACGAAAAAATTCGGAAGAAGACCCTGGAAAAGGAAGCTCTCCTTCGCGTCGGCGGGGCAATTGACCCCTCGGAAGTCGCGTCAGCCAAAGAGCGTCTGGAGGGATTCTATCGCTCCAAAGGATTTTCCCGCGCCACGGTAATGGTCGTTCAGGGTTTGAAGATGTCAGACCCCGGCGTCATTTTCCAGATTAACGAGGGACCAAAACAGAAAGTTCATTGGACCAGTTTTGAAGGCAATACGATTGTTTCCGACGCTCGACTGCGAACTCAGGTTCAGTCCAAACACGGATTCCTGTGGATTTTTGCCGGAGAACTGGACTACGAAAAACTCGACGCCGATATCCGGACGCTGGAAGACTACTATAAAAATCTCGGGTTCCTCGACGTTCGTATTGGAAGAGAAGTCAAATTTAATTCGTCAGAAGAATGGGCGGACGTAGTCTTTTACATCTATGAAGGAAAACGTTACAAAATTCGAGATATTGTTATTGCTGGCGCCAACAGTTTCACGCCGGAACAGCTCAAAGAGCTGATGGAAATCGACAAAGGCGATTATCTTAACAAACCCAAGCTTGCCCGCGCCATGAACAGAATTCAGGGACGGTACGGTACGATTGGCAGAGTTTTCGCCGACGTCAAGCCGGACATCCGTTACCTCGAAACGCCGGGACAGTGCGACGTTGTCGTCAGCATTAAAGAAGGCGACGTCTATCGCGTTGGGCGAGTCAACGTTCTTATCGCAGGAGATTACCCGCAGACGCAAATCGACACGGTTCTTAACCGCATGACCGTCAAGCCGGGCGACATCATGGATACGAACAAAATCCGCGCGTCCGAAAGACGACTCAAGGCGTCTCAGCTGTTTGCCAACGACCCGCAGAAAGGCGTTTCTCCCAGCATCGTCTATTCGCCGCCGGAAATCAAAGACATGGAAAAACGCGACGGTGAGAGAATGGCGGAACCTATTACCCGACCGGAAAACTCCAATTCTTTCCGTGGTCAGAGTTCCGAAGACGAGTATCGGCACGTTGCCAGATTTACTCCGTCCGCACCGACGTCTAATCAGAAGACGGTTGACGTCAATTATTATGGAACGTGGAACGAAAGTCAGCAGAACGTCGAATGGCAAAACGTTGAAATGAATTCCAGCGACGGCGCAAAGCGGGAAATCCTTATAGAAGACAATAGACAAGATGCAGTTGGCAGCAATGAACAGACGGATTACCAAACAACTCGCAGCTCGCAGCTGTATGCAGAATCCTTTGAAGAATACAACAAAAACAGCGTTCAGCAGGAATACGCCAAAGAAGATGAACAACGCCGCAGCCAGCCTCATTTTTTAGGACAGAGCGGCTATCAAACAACGTACGGATTTGACCCGTTTGGTCAGCCGTCCGTTCCGTCAACGCGAGCGGAAGTCAATCAGGCGGTTACGGCGTCCAACGCTTCAAACCAGACGCTTCAGCAGTCGGTATACAATCAGCCGGCTTACGCCGCTCCGACAACGCAAACGTATACTCCAGCAAGCGCGAACAGAACGGCAGTCGTACAAAACGGCTGGGCGCCTGCCAGCAATTATAATGGCTCCGCTCAGGGCTTGGATTCGGCTCCGACTACAGCTCAGATTGCTCCGTATTCCGGCGCAGTGGGACAGAACATTTACAGCGACAACCTGCCCATGCAGCCTGGAATTCCGGCGCCCAACAGCCCGACAGGACAATCGGGAAGCCCTTATCCGGCAGCGCAGTCGTTTGATCAATCCTATTCTGGAAACTACTATTTCCAGCCGCCGATGGACGGTCCGAATACAATTCCGATTGCTGCTACGCTGGAAGAAACGCGAACCGGACGAATGATGTTCTCCGTTGGCATCAGCAGCGAGTCCGGTTTGTTAGGTTCGGTTGTTATTGAAGAACAGAACTTTGACTGGACGCGTTGGCCGCGTTCCTGCCGGGACTGGTACAACGGCGTTGCGTTCCGCGGTCGAGGTCAACATTTCCGAATCGAAGCCTCGCCTGGTACAAACGTTCAACGATACAGCATCAGCTTTGGCGAACCTTATTTGTTAAATACAGATATTTCCTGGGATATCAGCGGCGTGTATTACGAACGATTTTATGACGAATGGTACGAAAAACGACTGGGCGGTCAGACGAGTCTTGGATATCGATTCCATAAAGATTTGGTTGGTTACCTGACGTTTAGAGGGTACAATATTCATTTGTATCATCCGATAACGCCAACGCCTCCGGAACTGGCAGACGCTTTGGGATCAAACGCTCTGTACGGTCTGGGCGCCAAGCTGGTTTACGATAAGCGCGACAGCCCCTATATGGCAACCGAGGGTTGGTTTATGTCGGCAGAAGTCGAACAGGTTTTCGGTTCCTACACGTATCCTCGCGCGGCGTTTAGCGTCAAAAAGTTTATTCCGCTTTACGAACGGCCTGACGGTTCCGGACGTCACGTTTTATCGCTCAAAACGTCAGTCGATTGGACGGACGTAGACACGCCTATTTACGAACATTATTTCACCGGCGGCATTTCCACCATTCGCGGGTTCCGTTACAGAAAAGCGACGGTTCGCGACATGGGCGTTCCTGTCGGCGGTTATACGCAGGTTTTGGCGTGCGCCGAATACCTGTTCCCGATTACGGCAGACGATATGGTTAAAGGCGTTATTTTCTGCGACACCGGTACGTCAGACTACAATTTTGGGTCGTGGAAAGATCGTTACAGAGCGTCTGTCGGGTTCGGTTTCAGAATTACGGTTCCCATGATGGGATCCGTGCCGATCGCGCTGGACTTCGCCTTCCCGGTTTCGAAAAACGAATTCGACGAAACAGAAATAT
>CACXSS010000103.1 GCA_902770245.1 uncultured Planctomycetota bacterium
CGCCGGCATGTACGCCAGTTCCTTCTGAGTGAATTTCGGCTGCTCAGCGGCGGAAACGGTTACCGCGGACAGCAAGATCAACGCCATCCAAATTGTTTTTCTCATGTTCATTCTCCTAAAGCAATGTTAAGGTTTTGGTCCTTCAGGGATTTTTGTGGGTAAAGCATTCAGCACATCAATCTAAGTTGAACCTTTCCTTTTATTATAATGGCTCTCTAACAAAATCTGTGGGTAAAAATCCACAAAAAGCAAAAAAAGGGTGGACATTTTTTCATATTGCTATATAATGCTTTTTTTGACAGCAACAGGAATCGTTGTCCAATGGTTAGTATATCCCATTCAACGACTTATTACAAGGGGTTTGTGGCTAAAAATTGCGAAAAAATATATGGAAAAGGCATCCAGCAATTGCGATTTTGGATGCGTCCACGCAAAAATTGCCAAGGCATTTACCCTCATTGCGGTCGTCCTTGCCCAACTTACGATGCCAGCCGCGTTGAGCGTTTTTTTGACTTTCGAATGCTGTGGGGCATTCCGATATTCCTGGTATACTTTATGAGACGAGTTTCCTGTCCTGAACACGGCATCGTTACAGAAAACGTTCCTTGGGCGGAAGGAAAAGGAACTGAAACGATTAAGGCGCCGCCGGGTTGTTATAAGTTCCCGGAATAACCTCACGCGAAGTCCGCAAAGTTCGCGAAGTTTTAAAAATAACGTTCTATGTGTGGAACGGCGAACAAAACGTTGAGAAGTGTGCATCCCAAATCGACGAAGCCCAAAACCTCCACCGGATGGACTCCGCCCTCGGAGTCCAACTTGACGGCTTCGCCGTCAAGAAAATGCGGAAGCTTCCAAAAAGCTCCTGAACGTGTCAGCCGCGATCCAGGCTCATCCATGTACATGCGCGAGACAAACATTTCGGTTCGCCTAACGGCGAACTGCGTAATTCCGCTCACTGCGTTCGCACCCACGGGTTAACACCCGTGGCTCGCCTAATTAATTCTTCTCGCTACTCGCAACTAGCAACTTATCACAACAGCTCGTCCAGCGGAACGACGGACTGGCGAAATATCGCGTTCGGCATGGAAACGGTTCGCCAGCGGGGGGAAAGCGGGCGGCATTCCCGATAATAAACCGACAGCGGAATTCCTAAAAACGCGTACTGACGGTTTTGGAATTCAAACAGTCGGGAACGATCGACCGGGCTGCGTTCTCCAACGACGTCGTAGGCGAAAACAATCAGCCCTTGAAATCCTTTGCCAAAAATCGTTTCCCAGCGCGACAGCGACAGCAAATCGTCTTCCGAAACCCAGTTGCGCCAGTACTGAGGATGAGCCGTCCCGGACGGGAACCGACGCCCCTTGATGTCGATTAACCACGACGACGCCTCCAGCGCCCTGCTCTGCCGGTTGGGCTGAACAGCGTCGACGGACGAACGGTTCATAACCAGAAAATCAATGTTTTTCAGCGAGCCGTATTCTTCCTGACCGGCAAAAGAACGCCTGGTTTCTCGCGTCGACATGTACGGAATCGCCTGACTTTGCAGAAAGCTTTCAAAGGCGGCTTCGTAATGGTTCGAGGATTTCATGGGGAATGGCTATGGTTTTTAGAGTTAGGAATTAGGAGTGAGGAGTGAGGAGTTGACGCAAAGCGCTCCACTCACAAAACTCTAACTTCATACAGTATATCGGAACGTAAAACGAACGTCAACCCCGGCAAGGCAAGAAGCCCTTTTATTTTTGAAGTTTATGAGTATAATTAGGCAATAGGCAAGAGGCAGTAGGCAAGAGTATTTCGCCTTCGGCGAAATTAGCTCCTAACTCCTCACTCCTAACTACTACCCCCATTGAGTTCCGCATTTATGAATGAAGACGCTCTCCCTGTCTGGAAACAGCAGGGATTAAAATACTATCGACTAAATTGCTTTTACAAGCAGCTTTTCGGACGCTCTACCTGGAAAGTCAGCGTTGACGCGGGATGCCAATGTCCAAACTGGAAGCCGCTTGCGCCAACTCCTCACTCCTCACTCCTCACTCCTCACTCGCAAACGCTGCCTACTGCCTACTCCGGCTGTATATTTTGCGATTCCGTCGCTTTTAGCCCGTCGCGGAGAATTGAGGCGGGCGATATTTTCGCTCAGATTGAAACGGGAATCGAGCAGCTTCAAAAGCGATACAAGGCGCAGCAGTTTATCGCCTATTTTCAGCCCAGTACAAATACATACGGAGATTTAACTCGGCTCAAAGCAATGTGGGAAACGGCGATTTCTCACCCCAAAGTAGTTGGACTGATTATCGGAACAAGACCAGACTGCGTTGGGGAAGACGTTTTAAACGCGTTGGGAGAGTTGGCTCAGAAAAAATGGACGTCTTTGGAACTGGGGGTGCAGTCTCTTCACGATTCAACGCTTGAGATTATCAATCGCGGGCACGATTCCGCCTGCGCTCTGGACGCGATTGACCGGGCGAAACGCGTTGACAAACTGCACGTCGGAACGCATATTATTTTGGGATTGCCTGGTGAGACGCCGGAAATGATGAACCAGACAGCAGACCGGCTGGCGCAAACGCCCATCGACGCAGTTAAGATTCACAACATTTATGTTGCCCGAAATACTGTTTTAGAACAGTGGTACAAGAGCGGTCAGTTTACGCCGCCGTCACGCAAAGATTACATTTCCTGGGCGGCGGACTTCATCGAACGCATGCCGGAAAACGTTGTTATCGACCGGATTTCCGCGTCCGTTCCTGATCCGTATCTGGTCGCCCCGGACTGGTGTTCAGATTCCTCTGGAATTCTCCTGGATTTAGAGGCGGAGTTTGAGAGACGGGGAACGCAGCAAGGCAGTAGGCAATAGGCAATAGGCAGTAGTTTTGATTATCTCTACTGCCTACTGCCTATTGCCTTTCTTCCAAAAATCTCTGTTCAAAAACTAGAACAAAGACTCTTCTTCTCCCTTCAGTTCCTTCAAACGCTGTTCGATAATCTTGTCGCGGGACGTGTTGCGTTTTTCAAACAGATCCTTCATGCGGTTGAGTTCTTTTTCCAGACGTTCCAGCTCTAAGGCACGGCGTTTCTGTCGGACGTCAAAATGTTTGGCGACCGTTTCCGCCAGCTGGGCGCCGATTTCCGCCTTGGCGTTTTCGTCAGTCGTTTGACGATACTGCATCGTCAACTGACGCGTAGTGAGTTCCAGTTCCGCGTCCTGTTTAAGCAGCTTGAAAAATTCCGGATCGGACTTTTCCATCTGATCCCAATTCTGGAACGGACCTGCCGGCGGAGGCGGCAGCATCATGTTGCCATGATTCGGTCCTTCCGGACGTCCGAAATCCGGTTGTCTAAATCCTTCCCGAGAACCGGGCATTGGCGGACGATCCATGGCGGGGCGATCGCCTTCTCTGGGAGGACGCATTTGCGGTCTGTCCCCTCGCATCGGCGGACGATCCATGGTCGGGCGATCGCCATCTCTGAGAGGACGCATTTGAGGTCTGTCCCCTCGCATCGGCGGACGACCTTCAGGACGATCGCCAAAACGTTTCGGTCCGGGTCCTGCGTTGTCGTCCCAGGAAACGTCGTCCGCCGTTTCTTCCGCCGCGACGGCGGCGTCTTCAGGAGCGTTTTCTTGAGCGTTTGAAACGGAACTGACTAAAAGAGTCAATGCAAAAAACGAAGCTGTTACAATCGACAGCGTCAGAAAAGGTTTTGTTTTCATGATATAATCTCCAATTGTTAGTTGCGAGTTGCGAGTAACGAGTGGCGAGAGGATTATGTACAGCGCTTGCGTTTTCTCGCAACTCGCAACTCGTCTCTCACAACTTAAAAGTTGTCCAATTCGTTAATCTGCGACATCTCGTATCCGACGGTTGTATATTCCGCCATGGCGGACAGTTCCCAGCGGTCGCCGGATTCCGCGCTGAGAATGGAATTTGACAACGACGTCAGCTGCGTATCGTAGGCGTCGTCTTCGTCCCAGGCGAATTCGTCGTCTGTAACAGTCGGTTCCGCCGCCGCAACGGTCGTTTGAGGCTGTTCCGGTTCCGTCGATGGCGCAACGGTTGGAACTTCAGCGTTTGTATCTGTAACGTTTGTATTTTGAGTAACTTGGTTGTTTGTTTGATTATTTGTAATTGTAGACGAGGAATCAAACAGACGCAGCGACCAGAATCCGCAGACGAGCAACAGCGCCGCGCTGACCGTTCCGAGCGCTAAATAGTAGGAAAGCCGGGAACGGCGGGGTTTCTGCTCAATCGCAGGCTCAACGGCGGGCGACGGCTTGGAATTGGCGCTGGCTGGCAGATAGTCTTCGTCTTTTGCGTTTTCTATCAGCGAACCAAACCATTCCCAGGTCTGTTCCAGCGACTCCAGCTCCGCCATCTGGCTTTCGGACGCGTCGCCGGGGCATGGCTGACCAGAGGGCTTTTGAGTTGCCCATTCCAGCTGCTGTTGAGTCAATTCGACAGGAGAATCATTGGCGGTAGTCATGGTGTATTGTTCTTCTGCATAATGTCGCGCATTCTCGCCAATCCGCGGCGAGCGTGACTGAGTACCGTGTTGAGCGGCATTTCTATTAAATCGGCAATTTCATTGAACTTCATTTCACCGAAATAACGCAGTGTGAGGACTTTCTTTTCCGCTTCGGAAAGCTGGTCAAGAACAGCGCTCAACGTCGCGTTGAGTTCGGTTTGATGAACGTTTCGAGCGGGGTCGGCTTTGGCGTCGATCGGTTCAACCGCCGTCCAGGTTTCGTCGTCAACGTTAACTTCCATAGACTTGCGCCGTTTGGCGTTGCAGACGACCCGATAGGCGATTTTCATCAAATACGCCTTCGCTTCGCCCTGTTCTGCATACAAATCCAGACCTTTCCAGGCGCGCAGAAACACCTCTTGAGACAAGTCGTCCGCCACGTCGGCGCGACGAACCATGCTCATCAGGTACCCGCGAACCAGACCGCCGTATTGGGCTGTCCACGTCGTTATCTGCTCGTTTTTCGCCTCTAAATCTGTCATTTCGGCTTGGATTTACCGCCCCATTGCTATCATTATACTACTAGAACAACGCTCAAGGCAAAATAATTGCAGAAAATCAGAAAAATTCAAGAAATTTTGGCTCATTCGATAATTTGACGCCTGCGAAGTATTTTTTAAACACGAAAAACACGAAATAAGCGAAATTTACGAAAATGTAAGATTATAAAATAATCCTTTCGTTTTTTTCGTTCTTTTTGTGTTTTACGTGTTAAAATAACATCTTCAGCTACTCGTCCCATAAATTAAGCCGCAAAGAACGTAAAGAGCGCATAGTTTTTAAAACTTTGCGAACTTTGCGAACTTCGCGTGAGCTTTTTTCCGGGGGCTAACGCACCCCGGCTCGCCAAATTTCTTATGGGAATTTTCGCTCTTTGACGTCTGAGACGTATTCTTTTATGGCGCCAATTGCCGTTTGAGCCAGATGGGCGTACTGCCGGGCGTGTTTCGGGACGAATTCCGGATTCATGCCCAGCACGTCGGTAATAACCAGAATCTGCCCGTCGCAGCCGACGCCGGAACCGATTCCAATAGTCGGAATGGCGACTTGACGGGTAATCTTCCCTGCCAAGTCTGCATCGACGCATTCCAGAACGACGGAAAACGCGCCGGCGTCAGTAACCGCCTCAGCGTCTTTGAGCAGAGCTTTTTCCGCCTTTTGAATGGAGAATTTGCCCAGGTTGAGAATTTGCTGGGGTCGCAGACCAATATGCGCCATAACCGGGATCCCCGCTTTGACCAGAGCGCTGACCAGCGAGGCGTCCTCCCAGCTGGTTTCCACCTTGACGGCGTCGCAACCTGTGTCTTTAATAACTCGCGCCGCCTGAGCGACTGCGACTTCTATGCCGGTATGACCAAACGGAAACGGCATGTCGGCAACGATAACCGGACGGGATTTCTCGTCGCATTTCTGCCGGGCGATTCTCGCGACAATTTCCGTATGATAAATCATTTCGTCAAGAGAAACGTTCAGCGTCGTCCCTTTGCCCTGTACGACGTTCCCGAGGGAATCGCCGACGAGAATCGAGTCGATGCCCGCCGCGCAGCACCAAAGAGTCTGAATGTAATCGTAAGCGGTGAGCATGGTAAGCGGCTCGCCGCTTTTCTTCTTTTCCAAAAATGATTTAATGTTCATAAGGGTTGCCTCTTGAGTTGCGAGTTGCGAGTTACGAGTTGCGAGATGATTTATTGAGGCGCGTAGCGTTTCTCGCTACTCGCTACTCGCCACTCGCAACTAATTCTATAGCGTCCACGGCTCTCTCATCGGTCGTGAAACCATAGCCGTCTGTTCCGGCGTCGGGTTGACCAGTTCGCGTTTAGCCGGATCCCAAACGACTTTACTCTTCGTTCGGACGGCGATGTCGCACAGGTGCGAAATCGTATCGCTTCGGACGGCGTCTTTGAGACAGGAAACCGGGGTTCGGTCGAATCGAACAGCGTCAATAAAGTTTTGGGCATGGTGAGTACTGACGGTCAGATACGATTCTTTCAAGTTCGGATTGGAAATCAGGTCAGGAGAACTCGCTTTCAAACCGGCGCGGTAGACGTCAATCCAGTCGCCGTTTTCGCCGATGAACTTGGTCGAGTCTCGATTCGTGGCAATGAACCTGACTTTGACGTCGCCGAGCATGATGTTCATGTCCCAGTCGTAAACGGTATTATACAACGGTCCGCCGATTTTACCAGTACCCTCAACGGTAACCAAGCCGGAAAGGTCCGCGTCGCTTCCCCAAACCATGATGTCGAGCGGGTGAGCGCCCCAGCCGCCGAGGTATCCGATAGACTGATCGTAAATCCAGTACGTCCCGTTGGGGCGGCAGCGGTCGGCGCAGTACGGAACTTTCGGAGCCGGACCGAGCCAGCGATCGTACCCGTCTTCGCCCAGGTCTTCCGGAATCGGGCATGGGGTCGGGTTCCCGCCCGTTCCGCCGTTGGGTGAATAAACTTCAATCTCCTTGATCTTGCCGATTCTTCCCTTACGAACCATTTCGCAGCCGATAAGACAGTTGGTCTGAGATCGCTGCTGAGTTCCGTACTGGAAATGAACCTTGTTTTCCGCAAAGACTTTTTCGCAGGAGAGAACCTGTTCCAGCGTTAAACCGAGCGGCTTTTCAACATAGCAGGACTTCTTCGCCCGGGCGGCGTAAAGAGCAATCGGGACGTGCCAGTGGTCAGGCGTGCAGACGGTAACGGCGTCAATAGACTCGTCCGCCAGAATGTCCTGGAAGTCAAAATACGCTTTCCCGCCGCAGACCTTTGCAGAGCGTTCCCGACGGCTTTTGAAGCAGTCCGCGACTGCAACCACCTGAGCGTTGGAACAGCCCAGCACGCTGCGGAACACCTGCCCGCCGCGTCCGCCAACGCCGATGGCGCCAACCAGAACGCGTTCGGAAGCCGCTGCCTTTTCGTCGTTTCCGAGGCAGGAAGAGGGAACTAAAAACGGGGAACTGACGCCAGCGGCGGTCAGGAACTTAACAAAATCTCGTCGTTTCATGATTGATAATTCTTGGTTAAAGGGTTAAGGATTTAACAAATTAGACTCATCTGGAAACTGAATGCCTTTAGTGGCGAGGATTTATCTCACGCAAAGGACGCAAAGGACGCGAAGGAATTTTATTTTTAAAACTTTGCGAACTTCGCGAACTTTGCGTGAGGTCTTTCTATTAGTCGCAAAGGCAATTAGTTTCCTACTGTTTCTGGCTTACAGTCTGTTTATGTGTGAGACGCTTACGCAGTCTCGCGCCTCGCCGCTAAAAGTGCGCGATAGCCGCGTTCGGACAGGCGGTTTTCATGTTGGGGGTTAAGTCCGTGGAAATCTTGCCTGTTACAAGCAGGAGCAGATCGCTGGATACGTTCTGAATAAACGGGTTGTCCCATTGCTGCGGTCCATGTCCAAAAGCGGAATAGGCGGAAACGCCCTTGCCTTCTTTTCGCGCCCAGACGACCGGGTACGGCGGACGGTTGTAACAGTCGCCCTTCATCCCCTGTGTATTGAGCGTCAAATAAACGTGCATGTCCGGGTTGAGGTTTTTCAGACAATACCATTCTTCAAATACTCGATACTTCTTTTCCGGAATGGCTTTCAAACACGGCAGCTCGACCGGGTCGGCAAAGACAACCTCCGCTTCCTGCTGCGGTCCGTGGATGATAAACTGCCCGCCTACCAGTTTGGTAAACGGAGTAACAATTTCCACCGGGTCGTTGGCGTAGGTTTCTTCTGTCGGTTTGCTGACGTATGCCGTTCCGTTACAGCGCCACGAATCGGTCGTCGGGTGCAGCGACAGCAACCCTACGCCGGCGCGAACGGCGTCGACCAGCTTTTCCTGCGTCCCCGCCGGAACCGGATTCCCGGGACAGCGCGGGTTGCGGACATACAAATCTCCGCTGGTATACAAAATAATCGCGCTGTACTGCGTCAGGTCTTCCGCAAAGACGTTCCCGTCTTTGGTGCAAACGACGTCCAAGCCGTTCTTCTCGCCAACGGTTTTGAAAAACGACCCGCATTTACCGGGTTTGCCGTCGACGTCGCGAGTTGGGTCGTGAATGTACCCGGAACTGTAATCGTAGTACAGGACTTTCTTTTTAGACTCTTGAGCCAGCAGCGGCGCTCCGAACGCCAGCGCGCTGGAAAGAGCCGTCCATTTTAAAAATTGTCGCCGTTTCATGATTGGGAAGTAGGAAACATTGGAAGGCGGTAATGGAGTGAGCGCAGCGAACGGAATTACGCATTCGCCGTCAGGCGAACAGGAAATAGAACGCCTCGCTCTTAGGAGGTTTCAACCCCTTTACATCTCTAATTGTACCCTATTAGAAATCGAATTGCAAGGGATATAATTTACAAAAATCAACAATGTTGAAAATTGAAAGTCGAGAGCGATTTTGAGGAGAAACGACAGTCGCTTAATGAAAGGCGGTAATGGAGTTCGCGAAGCGAACGGAATTACGCTTAGGCGAGCCACGGGTGTAAACATATGTTGGCGAGCCGGGAACGTTAGTTCCCGGGCGTGAGCGTTAGCGAACGTAGCGGCGAACCAAACGTTCGTCCTGCCCACGTACACCGATGAGTCGGCTCGCGGCAGTCCCCTGCCGCAAAAGAAAACTCACGCAAAGTTCGCAAAGTTTTAAAATCTTTGCGTTCTTTGCGGCTTAAAAACGATTGTAAGGAAAGAGCAAGCTACCAACGGAAGCGGATTTTGGCAGGCGCGCGGCAGCGTGGACTGGCTCCCTAGCCATTGGGGGCTTGAAAAAACTTTTGGTCGCCAGCAAGCTGGCTCCCTTTTAGAGAAGTTTTTTCAAAATTTATGTTAGGAAAGCGTAAGCGACCAACGGGAGCGGGGATAATACGTCTCGCGCGGCAGCGCGGACTGGGAACGGCGCCTCGCCGTGAGGGGAAAACCTTTTTTGAAAAAAAGGTTCTTCCCCTCAAAATCCCCTTTCCAAAAAACTTTAGTAAGGGGAGAAAATAAAGTAATAACGTCGTAAATCAATCGGCGAGAATCCGTTTAATCCGTAAAATCCGTGTACGGACTATGCTACAAAAACGCCGCCGACCAACGGAAACAGGTTTATTTATCGTATCCGACTTTAAGAAGGTATTCCAAATCGAACGATTCCCCGGCTTTACAGGTAATCGGACCATCGTGAACAGGGCTGGGGATGATGCAGTAATGTCCGCCATCGAGTAAATAGAATCGCGTTTGCTCTGTTCCCTTAATGATAATAAACCGAACGCCCAACCCGGTCTTTTCGTCACGGAAATCGCACCACGACGCCGGTTTGGCTCGGACGGCATGTTTTGTATTGCCGCCGTTTTCGCAAGTCAGCTTGAATCCCTTGACCGACTGGTTCATTCGCAAAGACAAGCCCGCGTATCCGCCCCAGGGTATATTTAGCGGCGTGCGGTCAAAGACAAGGTCTGCGTTCCCGGCGGTGAAATGATGTTTGAACGAAATCGAATAGCTCCCTTTTTCGTCCGGCGCGGAAAAGACGACTGTTCTGTCTTCCATTAAGATTGTAACGTCCGGATTGCGATCGTCAAAATAGCGCAGCTTGATTGTAACAGTTGCGGACAAGCCGTCAATAACGGCGTCCCACGATTCAACCTCGGTCTTTCCGTTGGACGGTTCCCAGTAATTGACGCCGTTGATAAACTTCCAGCTAAACCAAAGCCCGGTATGCCATCGGTGGTCTTTTGGACGAAGCTCGGAAATGACATGTCCGTCCGGCAGCGCAACCGGATGAATATACGGCTTGCCTTCCGGCGTTTTGACAACCAGCTCCCAAACGACCGCGCCGCCGTTGACAAGCTTGGCGCCGTTGTCCGTTTTAACGCATTGATAGTCCGCCGCGCAGACGACGGAACTGAGGGCTAAAAACAGGGAAAGGAGTATATTTCGCATGGTTAAGTCAAGGTTAAATGAATTGTTACGATTTTTCGAAAAGTACATCGGCGCTTCGCCGCCCTTGAAAAAACTTTCGGTCGCCAGCAAGCTGGCTCCCTTTTAGAGAAGTTTTTTCAAGTTTAATTAAGAGGGGAAAACCTTTTTTGAAAAAAAGGTTCTTCCCCTCAAACTCCCC
>CACXSS010000104.1 GCA_902770245.1 uncultured Planctomycetota bacterium
CTTAATGACCAGGGAGCGTCGCCTGTCAGTTCAACAAGCCCCGTTTCCTCATTGACGCTTTTTACCCGATGGAACGACGTTTCCCAGGAATGATAAAACCGAATCTGAACGTCTGTCGGGTCTGACAGCGCGCCGATTTCCTTGAACAGTTCCGCCTGCTGCGCCTTGGGATAGAACGAGCGGTTGGGCTGTTCCTCGCCCGACTCCGAGACGTAGAAATATCGGCTCCCGTCCGGCGCGTTTTCGTTTGGCGTCCGGGCACGAACCGCCCGCTGACCGTTGACGAACAGAGATTCATAGCGGCGCTTGTTCAGATCCGATTCGTTCAATTTTGTTACAAACCAGCCTTTTTCGTTGACCGTCCAGCCGACGATTTTTCGCCCGCGGGTAAACGTAGGCAGAGCGTTCGGCGCCGCTTTCCAAACGACGTTGGAATCGTCCGCCGTCAGCTCCAACGGCTGCGGGAGAAAATATTCGCCCGATTCCACAACGACAACGGCGGGTGTCGCCGCGTTGTCCGGACTCGACTGCCGCCGCCACGCCCGAACTTCGTCTCGAACCTGTTCCGGCGTCTTGCCCGGCGAGAGCGTAAAATTTTGTGACAGAGAGGAGGATGACATAATACAAGCAAGTCCAAGCGTCAGCAGTAGCAATGATTTCTGTTTCATGGGGGGTAGGGAGTAGGGAATGGGGAATAATTAGAATTGACGCGAACGGCATCGCGGACGTCTTTTACTTCTATCTTAGCGCTTTCGTTAGAAGAATGGAATGGGGGGGAGAGAATGCAGAATTGTTCTCAAGCGTTCCCCTGCCCTGCCCCCGTTGTCAAATTTTAAATAGAGATTATGATGTATTGAATAGTATTAAAATGGAATTGACGTTTACGATAATTCTGCTGGGGTCGATAGCCGCCATGCTGCTGGGAATCGCCAAAACAGGCGTTCCCGGGCTGGGCATGTTTGGGTCGCTGTTGATGATTTCGACGTTTAAGGGCTACGAGATGTTCGCCTCCGGGGCGGTTGTGCCGCTGTTGATAATCGGCGACCTGGCGGCTTGCTGGTACTACGGTCGAAATCGTCAGCGGGGGATTCTCCACAAAATCTTCCCTCCGCTGGGCGTTGGACTGGTTCTCGGAATGGGCGTTTTGTGCGTCATGGAGAACTCGCAGTTCAAGCTGACAGTAGGCGTTTTGGCGGTGAGCATTTTGTTGTTTGAATTCGCCCGAAAACGTTTCGGCTGGACGACGATTTCCAAGACGCGTCTTTTCGGCTGGTTCTGCGGAATCATGGCAGGTCTGACGACCATGCTGGGCAACGCCGCGGGACCTGTTGTCTCCGCGTTTTTCGCCTCTCAAGATTTGGACAAACAGAAGTTCATGGGGACGTCGTCCGTGTTTACGTTGTGCATGAACATAACGAAAATCCCGCTGCTCATTGCCGCCACGGCGATTAAGACGCTCATGGGATTTGAGGCGGCGCAGGCGCAGATTATCACCCCGACAACGTTCTGGCTGACGCTGATTTTTCTGCCGGGGCTGGCGCTGGGCGCGTTAATTGGTCGGCGCTTGTTCCTGCTTATCCCGGAAAAGTTTTTTATCCCGCTGATTCTAACGCTCAACCTTATTACGGCGATTCATATTCTTGTAACAGCGCTGTAGAGCGGCTGCTAATGAGTGTAATCGAAATTGGATTGCGAAAATAAGCCTTTTTATTTAGAACGCAGAGGACGCAGACTCCTCGCAGACAACGCAGAAGCAAGCAGACATGTGTCATCTACGCCCGATTCTCGGGCTATGACACGATGTCCGCTTGCGTTTTTAAAAAATTAAATAATCGGGCGGGAATCGTGGCGTAGCCAACGCAGTTGGCGTCGTCGCCACATTCCCAGCCCGTCTGCGTATTCTGCGGATTTTCTGCGTATTCTGCGTTCTTTTTTTAACGTTTGTGCAACCAAAAAAGAACGGATTCTTGCTAATCGTTTTTGCCGTCCAGATATTGACGCAGGAAGTTAACTTGAGTTTCGTTCATTAACTGCGGCGTCCTTAGGGATTTAGGGTTCGTTCTCCAGAGATTTAGCTGATATTTACGGGTCTGGGCGAAGTCCCATTGATTTGTCTTGCCCAGCCAGCAGGTGATAACCGAGCCGGTTCGCCCCATTCCTCCCCAGCAGTGGACGCAAACGACGCGCCCCTCTGCCAACAGTTCGTTAATCTTGGCGAGAATGTTGTCCATGTATTCCGAACTCGGCGGAGGATTCATATCGCGAATGGGGAACGACCATCGACGAACGCCGTCTGGCAGAAACTGCTCGTACGGGTGCAGCTCTCCCGGCTCGGTCAGGTCGATGAAGTCGGTAATTCCAAACTCAATCATAGCCGCCAGCTTTTCGCTGGAATCGACGTCGTAGACCATAATCGGGTATTCCGACGCATAAAGCTGGTCGGTAACTTTATAGGAAAACTTTGTCGGAACAGGGGGATTTTGGGGAGAGTCCATAATAACCTCAATTCTTTTAGCAAAATTACATTTTATCTAATTCTGTCTTTATTGTATTATACAAAGACCTTGGAAAGGATCAATAGGAGAGAAGAACCGGGGCTTCAAATTGTGGGAATCCATTAGCCGATATTTCTCGAAAACGCTATTGCATAATAAATCGATATGGTGTATATTACGCAAAAGTTGAATTAAACGAACCGAGAAGTATCGCTGTATATATGAGTTCCGAAAAACAAATTCTGGCGTCCTCGCGGATTCCGCTGTCGAGATACGCGCTTTTTGCCGCCGTGGCGGCAGGCGGGCTGGCGGCGGATCTGTATTCCAAATGGCTGGTATTCGCCAAGCTGGGAATGCCGGGAGAATACGTTCCAACCGCGCCGACGACGTCCAAAATGACGTCTGTCTGGTGGCTGGCGGACAACCTTTTTGGATTCCAAACCAGCCTCAACGAGGGCGCGTTATTCGGCATGGGACAGGGGATGATTCCTCTGTTTACCGTCATGTCGTTTTTGGCGATAGGGTTCCTTATTATATGGCTGACGTGGTTCCGCGGCGCCCAATCCCGATTTATTACGGTTATTGCTGGTATGATGACAGCGGGAATTCTGGGCAACCTGTACGACCGACTTGGGCTTCATCACTTGATTTGGAACTATCCCGGCGAACTGCACGAAGTCGGTCAACCGGTTTACGCCGTTCGAGACTGGATTCTGGTCATGATTGGCGACTGGCCCTGGCCCAACTTCAACATTGCAGATTCTCTGCTGGTCGTAGGCGTTTCATTGCTGTTTATTGCAACGATTTTTTGTCCAAAACTGATAGAAAACCCAAAAACAGAAGACGATAAATCCTGTCAGAACGGCGTTAAAAAAGAGGACGCCGTCGAGAACGACGCTCAAAATTCAGCCATTTCCGAAAAATAAGTTTGATTATTTAATAATTTCAGAAAAATAATAGTTTGTTTTTAGAACAAATTTGCGATCCATGCGTATTGATAACAGAAAGGTTGACGAGCTTCGGTCGGTGAAGGTAGTTCGCCGGTTTACAAAGACGTCAGCTGGCAGCGTGTTGATTAGCGCGGGGGACACGGTGGTCCTGTGTACAGCCAGTATAGCAACGGAGTTGCCGGGCTGGATTAAGCCAGAGGAGGGCAAGGGCTGGATTACGGCTGAGTACAATATGCTTCCCGGCAGTACTCCAACCCGGAAAAAGCGCGATCGCGACGGTCATTTAGACGGTCGCAGCGCCGAAATTCAGCGTCTTATCGGTCGTTCGCTCCGTGCAACGCTTGACCGGGTCGCTTTGGGGCCTCGGCTGATAACGCTGGATTGCGACGTCCTTCAGGCGGACGGCGGCACCAGAACCCTTTCCATAACCGGGGCAATGATTGCTCTGATTGACGCCTTGGCTGCAATTCCAGACTTGACGTCTTATCCTCTGACGGATTCCGTTTCCGCGGTGAGCGTTGGTCTGATTGACTCTGTTCCGATGTTGGACTTGTGCTATCAGGAAGACGTTCGGGCGGAAGTCGACATGAACGTCGCCATGACGGGTTCCGGCAAGTTCATCGAGGTTCAAGGGACGGGCGAACACGCCTTGTTTGATCGAAGTCAGCTCAACGATCTGCTTAACCTTGCGGAAAAAGGATGTCGAGAACTGACCCAAATTCAGAAAGACGCCCTGGGCGCCGACTGGCCGTTTTAACCAGATTTGAAATCATCGACAATTAATCATTTTACTATAATCATTCCAACTATCGATACAAGGAGACCTAACTATGAAAAAAATTCTTGTTGCATTGATTGCAGTCATGGTCTGCGTTGCTATTTGCAGCTCTGCCATGGCTCAGGGACACCGTCCTGGTCCCCCGCCGCATCATGGGTATCGCCCGGCTCCGCCGCCAGCGTATCATCATCGCCCTGCCCCGCCGCCTCCGCGATATTATCGCCCATTGCCTCCGCCTCCGCGCCCGCTTCCGCCGCCCCCGCCGCGTCCGGTTGTCGTTCCGCTGCCTGCGCCCGCGCCGTTGTACACGCCGGGATATTACTATCCCAGAACTGGCATTTATTACAGCAGTCCGAACCTTGGAATTTCCATTGGGCTGTAAAGTGAATGAACGGATGATAATTTGAGAACTGCATCATCCTTTACTATTCACAAAAAAACAAGGCGAATCGCTGTTTTGAGCGGTTCGCCTGTATTATTTATGGGACGTTGATTTCAATTATGCTGTGAATTTGTCTGAGCTTTAATTCAGCGTCTGAAATTCCAGACAGCCGCCGCTCCATGATTCAGGCGGCGACTTTTTTAACGTCTCAATGATTTTTTCTACTTCTGAATACGAAAGCTCAGGCAGCCCGGTAAGCTGTCCGGTTTGTTTATAAGACAATAAAGGCTGCGGGGAAACGATAGTATAAATTCCTTCCAGCCCGGACGACGAATCTTCTATAAAGGAATCCTCGTCAAGATCAGGCATAAAAGATTTTGGGAAATCATATCGAACGCCCTGCTCTATTTTAACCCAGCTTGAATCGGAACCTGTCATTGCATTGGGAACCAAAACCGTCATTTTGCCGCTGGTTCCCAAATTGAGAATCGTAACGTAACCGGATTTTGAAGCGGTAAACGAGAATCCCAACGAATCTCCCTTTTGAAGCGTATTCCATTTTGCCAGCGCGCCTTTGATTTTAATCTCTTTGGTTTTCAGAGAGGCGTTTGTCATTTCGACGGGACTGACTTCTTCCTGTCTTTTAATCAGTTCGCTGAAAAGAACGGCAGTGATCCTTTCTGAAACAGAAAGATCCCGCCATTTATCGGACTGCATCAAAGCAAGGCGCTGCTCATGTTCCAATTGCTGACGCCGCAGCTGGGCTTTTCGTTCTTCTTCGTCTTTTCGTCTTTGATAAGCCGCGTCCTGAGCGATGCGCTCTTCCTGTTTGGCTTTGATTTCCAGCTCCTGGAGACGAATTTGCTCTCGCATGATTTCCAGTTCCGCTTCATGCTTTTTCTGGTTTTCAGCAAGCGTGATTTCACGCTGTTTTTGTTCTAAAAGAGCGTTTTGTTTTGCGAGTTCTTCCTGAAGACGCTTTTCTTCTGACGGCGAGTTTCCTTCTGCAGACTCAACGATTTCCAGATTGGTTCCATCGACGTAGTCAGCCGCCATGGGAGCGAAATAGTAGCGCTTGATTGCGTTTGAAATCGTCGTTTCCGTCAGACCGATTTTCCAGTTGTCCAGATTGAACTTGTGGGCTTCAACCTGAAGGACGTTATAGAACGGCGCTTCCCACAGATCGCACAGATTGTCGTCTGTCAGCTCGACGTCCTGACTCAAGCGAACGGCGTGACGTCTGTAAAAACGCAGCGGATCTGTAATCCTGACCAGAATTCTGACGTTGAGGGTTAGCGTATTCCCGTCGGCAAGCGTCAGTTCTTCAAAATGAAGGTTGACCCCAAAAGACGTTTTTGTCAGCTTGCATACGGTTTCCCCATCTTTGAGAGCGATTTTTGCGTCCTGCTTTGACAAAAGAGTCAGCTTGCTGGGCGAGTCTGGAATTTCTTCTTCCAGAATAAACCAGTTATTTTCGGAATCGGAAAGATAGTCAGCCAAAATTTTGGGGCGTTTGCAAATCAGACCGATTAAGCCAAAGCTGGGCAGCGTCAGTTTTTTTGAAATGGAAACCATAACAGCAAATGATTGTGTAACAGACCGCGTCCGGTCTGCGAATAACGTATAGTACAAATGCGTTTTATTCTTCTTCGAGCTTTCGGGCGAAGTCTAAAATCAGGAGATTATAGACGCCGTCAGCGACAATCAAACCGACGAAAATCAGCGTCGACGTTATGTTTGCGAAGTTCGGCGGCATGAGAAAATATAAGGCGATTGCGCCGATGACCGTATACAGCACGAGCGTAAAGGCGTTGGATTTGTTGGATCGCTTGGCGGCGGTCGCCTTGAGGAATCCGATTGTAACAATCGGGAATATCAAAACCGCCAGAACCCAGATCAGCAGTCTGTGAGGCCAATCGAGATTCCGGAACCAGTCCAGAGACGATTCCGTTACTTCCGCAACGTTTTCCTTTTTCAAAGAAGCGTTGTTGCAGACGTTTTGATACAGAATCGATCCGTCCTGCCCGACAAGGTAATACTTGATTTCGCCGCTGACAATGCCGGCATGTTTTTCAAAATTGGCAGAACCCCAAATGACAGCCTGGGCGCCTCTGGCTTTGGCGTACTTGCCCAGCTTGACGGCTTTGTCGGCGTTGATGTCCTCCGCTTTTGAACTCAGCGGCAGATTGAGCGCGTCGCTGACTTTTTCCAGCGCGCTTTTATCCATGACGTAGACGCCGTCGTTTGCCTGTTTGCGAATCGCTTCTGAAATGTATCCGGACGGATCATTACTGAAACGGGCGATTGCAACGGATGTAACGTCGCCTTTGTGTTCGTAAATGTCGGAAACTATCGGCGCGGCGGCGTTGTCAACCCAGCGGGCGAAGGACGCGTCGAGCGTCGGACGGGCGGGACCGTATTTCGTCCAGCCCAAAGCCGCCAGATAGCCGATTGCAACAACGCCTATAACGGTTGCGAGTAAAGAACGACGACGTCCGAAACCGTTCACGTTGACTGTAACAGGATTGTCTGCCATGATTGTTCCCTCACAATTAATTTAAGTGTTATACAAATTTCAAATCAGATTCTATTTTCGCTTGACGATAACAAGGCACGACGCGCCGGTGGAGTCAACGGCGTCTTTTTCAAAATAATAGTCTGACGTCTGAACCAGCGCATTGAAAATATCTTCGACCTGTGCAACGCTCATTTTCAGTTCGTTGGCGACGTCAACCGACCGGATGTTGCCGAATGTCTTGTGTCCTGCCCGTTTGTCGACCTCGATTTTAACTCGGCGTATTCTGGTTGGTTCGTCCCAGACGTAACCCAGTTCCGCAAATTTGCGCCGATGGTCTGGCGAATCGGCGGAAACGAGCGATTCATTGAGCGGAGAACGGATAACGGTTTGACCGGGAGCGAGAATTCGCCCGTCGTAAGCGTCAACCGTCTCTGACTTCAATTCTGTTAAGTAAACGTCGAATTGGGGGCTGGAGATGTCGTAACTATTCATTGGTTTCCTTTTGCCAATCGAGGTATTTCTGAACCTGAGCTTTTGTAACGCTCGGCGGCGTGGACTTGAACGACTCGTTCAAGTCGCTGAACAGAAGCGTCTGCGTCTGTTTGGGATCGTCGATAAGGCGGCTGATGGCTTTCTTTTTGGCGCGTTCGCAAATGCCTTTGATGTCGGCGCCGGAATAGCCATCTGATTTTTGGGCAAATTCTTCAAGCTTGATATACGGGTCTAATGGCACGCCTTTGAGGTTGAGCTTGAAAATCGCCAGTCGGGCGCCCTCGTCCGGAAGTCCAACGTAAATGCGTTTGCCAAATCGACCAGGACGCAAAACCGCCGGGTCGATGTCCCACGGGTTGTTTGTTCCGCCCAAAAGCAGAAGCGTGTTTTTGCGTTCCTTCAAGCCGTCGGCAAGAATCAGGAAGTCTGTAACAGGGCTGACTTTGTCGTCGGCAGAGCGCTTCTTCAAAATCGATTCCGCTTCGTCGATGAAAATGACGGAACATTTGTGTTCGTCCGCCGCTTCAAACAGACGCCGCATATTCTTTTCGGTTTCGCCAACGTATTTGTCTTTTATCTGAGAACCGCTTACAGCGAAAAACGCCGCGTCCAGTTCTCCGGCAACCGCCTTGGCGATAAATGTTTTTCCGGTGCCCGGAGGGCCGAAAAGCAGAATTCCGCCGCCGGCGGCAATTCCAAACGTTTTGTACAGTTCCGGATGTTTGATCGCGTTGCCGATGTCTTCCCGCAAAGCCTGTTTGACGTCTTCCAGACCGGCAACGTCGTCCAGCTTGACGTTGGGTTTGTCTCGAACGAGCCATTCTTCGCCCAACGTGGAGCCGTTTTCGGAATCGGCGGAATCGGATTTCCCGTCTGCTGTAACAGTCGCGGCTTTGCCGATCTGCTTTTTGATGCTTTTAGCGGTGTTGAGCAAACTGTTGGCGTCTTCGACGTAGGCGTCTGAAACTTCGCCTTCCGTCTGACGCGCCAGCTGCAGCCCGTATTCTGCCGCCTTGACGGTGTGAGCGAACGCCATGGCGTAGTCGCGTTTATCCAGCGCGGCAACAGCGGCGTCTTCGTGCTCTTTCTTTTTGTCTGACAGGAAACTCATTTACTTCTCCGAGGATTCGTTAAGAATGGCGTCCATTTTTGCCTGCACGTCGTTGATGGAGGCTTTGGTTTTGGTTGTAACGTCTTTGGCTCCGCCGATATCCAGCGCGACTTCTCCCTGAAGGGAATTGAACAGGGAATCTACGTCTGGAATGATGTCGGTTTCTTTGACGGACATTCCGTTGAGGTTTTTCTCGAAATTCTTTTCCCACATCCGATCCAGCTCGGCGCCGTCGAGAAGCTTATCGTCGATGTTCTCCATGGCGTCGGCAATGGCGTCCACGTCGACGGTTACAACCTGATTGATCGCTTCCATGGCTTCGGCAAAAACGTTGTTGACGTCGAGCATTTTCAAGCGGGTGAGGTAATTCTGGAAAACCCATTTCCGCTTTTCGAGCTGGTAAATCTGAACTTCAAGAGCGCGATACTTTTGCAGGGACAGCATAGCCGCCGCCTTTTGACCGATAGCCGCCGATTTTTTGGCGTTATCCCACGCCTTGAGTTTGTCTTTGGTCAGTTCATTAATCGCCGAATTGACTGTGTCGACAGCGTCTTCCGCCTTGGTGAAGGCGCGGCGCTGACGGCGCCGGATTTCTTTTTCGCGTTCCTGTTTGGTTTTGAACAGATTGCTGAATGATTCACTTATTCCCATTGTGGAATTCTCCTTGAATTTGAGGGGGACATGTTAATGATTGGGCGCAGCCGGACAGGACTACTCTTCCAGCTGTTCCGGCTTGGACTCGACCGGCTCTTCTTTTTGTTCCGGCTCGATTTCTTTATGAAGCGCTTTGAGCTGCGCTTCCAGGGCGCTGACTTCTTCGTTTGAAGGCGTTTCAATCTTTTTCGGAGCTTCCGTCTGCGGCAAGACCGGTTCAGGCGTCTTTTCCGGCGTTACAGGAGCCGTTTCACCGTGAAGCTGCGCCAGCTTCTGACTCAAATCGACGTTTTGTTCCTTTTCGGGCAAAGAATATCCAACGTTTTCCAAACGTTTCAGCTCGCGATCTTGAAGTTGAAGTTCCTTGACGTTATCTAATAAATCCATTGTCAAAGTTTCCAATTGCTCAGAATCCAGATCCGATTCAAGAGCTGTTCGGTATTCTTTGTATTTACTGATAACAGTTTGGAGAGAACTGATATTTCGGAAAATCAAATCGCGCATTCCTGACGTTGATTCAAACGTCTTGAAGAGCGAAAGAATCTCCATTTCTGTAATTTCACGAATCTTCCCGGTTTGAGAATCTCGTTCTTTTTCTTTGAGCAGAATCTCTTCCTGGGCGTCCTCAATGGTTCGTTTGAGGTCTTTGAGCTTATCCTGTTGGGACTTAAGCTTGTCTTCACATTTTTTAATGTTGGCGGTAACCTCCTGAATTTTTTGGTCTGTTGGATTTTTCCAAAATCCCAGTTTTTCCATCAGGCGCCGAAAACCTAAAAAAATCGACAACATAACTTCACTTCTCTTTCTTTTGCTAATTTGTTGGCGAAAAACAAACCCTGTGTAACTATATTTTACAGCCTGTTTTAAGTTTTTCAATAGGTTTAAACGAATTTCCGAAAAGAAAGTAACCAAAATCGATAAAAATTTCTATAAAATCAGAGAATTTATGATTTCAATGAAAATAATCGGCAAGAATGCCTCCCTTGCATTTCCTTCAGATTTTATGTATAATAAAACCTGATATATAGCAATAACGATTGGGAGAAACGACGGAATTGAGGCGTTTGTGTACCCGATTGACGCTTTTTTCTTTTTTCAAATATAAGACTTAAATCCAAATGAATAGAAGAACAGCTTTGCAGGTGAGTGCGATGGC
>CACXSS010000105.1 GCA_902770245.1 uncultured Planctomycetota bacterium
TGCAGTTCGTGCAGTGTATCGCGATCCATGCACTCTTTGACGGCAAACGCGCCTTCGACGTTGAGTTCAATGCCGATCATGGTTCCGGCGCAGCGTATGTCCTTAATCAGACTGCACTTCTGCTGCATCTGCTCCGCTCTCTGACGGAAGTAATTCTCGATCTTTTTGGCGTTTTCGAGCAGATGTTCTTCTTCAATCATCTGGATTGTGGCAATACCGCCCGCTGCGGCGATGGGGTTTCCGCCAAAGGTGGAAGCGTGCATTCCGCGTTTGAGGTCGTGGGCGATGTCAGCTCGCGCCAGGAACGCGCCAGCGGCAGCTCCGCCGGAAATCGCTTTGGCGAGGGACATGGAATCGGGCGTTACGCCGAACTTCTGGTATGCGAACCAATAGCCCGTTCGGCCGCAGCCGGTTTGAACTTCGTCGAAGTGAAGCAGGAGGTCGTTTTCGTCGCAAATCTGACGCAGTCCCTGAAGGAACCCCTCCGGAGGAATGCGGATTCCGCCTTCGCCCTGAATCGGTTCGATGAAAATCGCGGCGGTTTCTTCGTCAACCAGCTCTCGAACGGAATCGAGGTCGCCGAACTTGGCGTACATGAACCCGGGAACCAGCGGTCCCAGCCCGGCTTGGTACTTCGCCTGAGCTGTCGCGGTTGTCGTCGCCAGCGTTCTGCCGTGGAACGAGCCTTCAAACGTGATGATTTTATAGCGTCCTTTGGGAACCTGGTGAAGACGGATAAACTTTATCGCCGCTTCGTTCGCTTCCGCGCCGGAGTTGCAGAAGAAGGCTTTCCCGCCAAACGAGCGTTCAGACAGCATTTCTGCCCAGATTCCCTGCTGTTCCATGTACCAGGAGTTGGGAACGTGTACGAGCTTTTCCAGCTGATCCTGAATCGCCTTGACGACTTTCGGCGGGCAGTGCCCGAGCATGTCGCAGCCCCAGCCGGGGAAGAAGTCGATATAACGCTTGCCTTCGTCCGACCAAATGTACGAGCCTTCGCCGCGAACCAGCGTTACCGGGTATCGCGTGTAGTTTGGAATGACGTAACGATCAAAGCGTTCAATTGTGTTCATGTTCGTAAAAGTCAAAAAGAGTAAATTGATAAACAATAAAACGGAAAGTGAAAAGCGAGAGGCGCCTTGTTATAAGTATTCTCGCTTCACACTTCCCGTTTTATGACGTCAAACCGCAGTCTCGACGAGCGTAAAATGAAAAATTAACGCTTGGAGAACTGAGTCGCACGACGGGCTTTTCGCAGACCGTACTTCTTTCTTTCCTTTTCTCGACCGTCTCGGGTGAGAAGGCTCTTTTCGCGGAGAACCTGTTCGGTTTCCGGATCGAACGCTTTCAGGGCGCGGGCGATAGCCAACTTGCAGGCGTCTGCCTGACCGGTGATTCCGCCGCCTTCGACGCGAATGATGACGTCAACGGATTCGGCTTTTTCGGTTGCCAGCAAGGGAGCCATGACGGCGTTGACGTGCTGTTCAATTTTGAAGAAGTCGTTGAGTGAACGTTTGTTGATGGAGATCTGACCTTTACCGGCGCGAACGCGGGCGCGGGCGATGGAGGACTTGCGGCGTCCGGTTCCCAGAGCGTCGTTGAGTCCGTTGCCTTCGATAACTACTCTATCAGCCATAATTATTTAACCTTTCGTATATGTTATTAAAAGTAACAGAGCGTTATTTGGCTCCCAGATTAACCAATTCCGGATTCTGCGCCTGATGCGGATGTTCCGGACCAACGTATAACTTCAGCTTTTCGAGCATTTTACGACCGAGCTTGTTTTTCGGAAGCATGCGTCGAACAGCGTCGTACAGAATTTGCGTGGGGTGCTGTTCCAGACGAGTGGCGGCGTTAACGCTGCGGAGGCGCGGGTAGCCCGTGTACCATGTGTAGCGTTTCTGTTCCCATTTTTTGCCGGAGAACTTAACC
Organism: uncultured Planctomycetota bacterium; assembly: GCA_902770245.1. GTDB lineage: Bacteria > Planctomycetota > Planctomycetia > Pirellulales > Thermoguttaceae > RUG11551. Next base: position 1,933 of record CACXSS010000105.1, read on the forward strand.
TTTTCAACATTGACGACAACAACGTATTCGCCAGTGTCGACGCCCGGGGTGAAAGTGGGTTTGTGCTTGCCCATCAGCCGGACAGCAATATCGCGAGCCAAACGACCAACGACTTTGTCAGTCGCGTCGGTTACGACCCATTTATGCTCAACCTCAAGAGGTTTCGCCCAATAAGTTTTATTCATTGATGCGTTCATTGAACTGTACCTTGAATAATTGTTAAAATGAAATATAATATACACAAACGTCTGGAAACGATTCCGCAGACGCCGGCTGAAAGTCGTTTTTCCCCTAAACTTCTAACAACCTGGGGCTTTATACTACGGCGGCTCTCACAATCTGAAATTTATGCATTTCAGAGGCTGAACGGGCAGAACCGGGACTCCGCCATATAAAACATTAGGGCAGATTATACAACGATTCTCTATTTTTGCAAGGGGGAGGGGAGAAAAATTAGTTAGGAGTTAGGAATGAGGAGTGAGGAGTTGGCGGAAGCGCTTCGCGCTTCTGTCGGGTGCGATAAATTTTGGGTTGCAAAAATAGATAAGATTGTCGAGTTGAGGTAGTGCATCTCTGACAGGAGCGATGAAAATTGCTGGAACGTGGAAGCCTGCTGCGACCAGCCGGCTCGCGGCAGTCTCTGGGTATTAGAAAAAACTTTTTTCGCAGAAAAACCGCTCAGACCTGCTAGTTCTCGACTGTCTCAGCCGTCGATTTTTTAAGCCGCAAAGAACGCAAAGAACGCATAGTTTTTAAAACTTTGCGAACTTCGCGTGAGAATTCTTCGGCGGGCGATACGCCCGCGAACCGGGCTCAACCATGTGCAATTGCCGGAAATATATGCGTGCCCCCACGTTCCTGATTCGTCTCTTGCCTTCTCTTGCACAAAATCAAAACTTTGATATAATATTTAATATGACGAGTTGCGAGATTTATTGAAGCGCGCTTGCGAAATTACTAATTGCTAATTACTAATTGCTAATTGCATTCATGGACGACTTCATTTCCACATTGCCGTGCGTCGACAGCTGGCGGCACAAACATTTGCTCGGTCTGGAATCCCTTTCTGCCGAGGACATCACTCTTTTATTGGACGTCGCCGACCGATTCCGAACGATCTGCAAGTCCGCTAAAAACAAGCTCAATCTTCTTTCCGGCAAAACGGTCTGTACGCTGTTTTTCGAGAATTCCACCCGAACGCGAAGCAGCTTTACGCTTGCCGCTCAGCGGCTTGGGGCGTCTGTGCTGGCGTTTGCAGCAGGCACCAGTTCCATGTCGAAAGGGGAAACCGTCGTTGATACGGCACGCAACATTGAAGCGATGGGCGTCGACTCGTTTGTCGTTCGGCACAACATGCCCGGCGCGCCAAAACTCATCAGCGAAAACGCCAGCGGATGCGTTCTCAACGCCGGAGACGGCGCGCACGCTCACCCGACTCAAGCCCTGTTGGACATCCTAACGATTCGTCAGCGTTTGGGGAGTCTGGAAGGCAAGACGATCGCGCTGGTTGGCGACATCGCTCACAGCCGCGTTGCTCGATCTAATATCTGGGGGCTGAAAAAGCTCGGTGCGAACGTTATTCTTTGCGGACCGTCAACGCTGGTGTCCTCTGAATGGGCTAAAATCGGCGTTGAGTACAGCTACTCTCTTGACGATATTCTCCCCTACGTTGACGTGCTCAACCTGCTGAGAATCCAGTTTGAACGTCAGCAGTCCAGACCGTTCCCGTCCGTTCGAGAGTACGAGCTTCTCTATACGATGAACGCTCGCCGGCTGGCAAAAGCGAAAAAAGACGTCTTGATTATTGCTCCCGGTCCGATTAACCGCGGGGTAGAAGTAACGGCGGAAGTCGCCGACGGTCCGCAGTCCGCCATTATCGACCAGGTTACCAACGGTCTGGCGGTTCGTATGGCTGCCCTCTGGCTGACGGATTTACGGCGCGACGGCTAACCGCCCGATAATCAAATGAGCGTATTTGAAATCATCATGCTGATCTGTTTTGGCGCGTCATGGCCTTTCGCGATCGCCAAAACGTACAGATTCAAGACCTCCGGCACGAAAAGTTATTTCTTTTTGTGGCTTGTCGTGATTGGCTATATCGCCGGGATTATTCACAAATATCTGCATTCCTGGGACTGGGTTGTAGCGTTGTACATCATCGACGCTTCTATGGTCGCAACCGACATGTTTCTGTGCTACTATTATGATTGGAAGAACTCCAAGGGTAGAGTAGTTAGGAATGAGGAGTGAGGAGGGAGGAGTTACGCAAAGCGTTATATCAACTCCTCACTCCTAACCCCTAACTCCTAACTCTTTAACGCTCCGATTTCCCAACAATACCGTATCTTATAAGCGCCATGACGGTCAGGACAACGTTGGCTCCGGCAAAGGCGAGAGCGGGAACGAGTCCGCCGGAGCCGGAAGCGTATCCGTGCATTGCGCTGCCGAGCAGGTAGTTGACGCCGTACCACGCCATGAGAATTGCCAGCGCGCCGAAAACGGACGTCAGAGCCATGGTCATGTCACGATTGCGTTTGAACCAGCCCCAATGTCGCGCGTGAACGAAAATCAGGTAGACGAACATCGAAATGAGCGCCCAAACTTCTTTTCTGTCCCACGACCAGAACCGTCCCCAGGAGACGTCCGCCCAAAGACCGCCGAGAATAATCCCGATTGCCAAAAGCCAAATCGTGGCGGGAATGCACATATACATCAGCCTGGAAAGCGTTGACGTAATCGCCGGCGGAACGACTGCGCCGGACTCGTCTGTTGCGTACTTTCCAACGGTAAACGCAAACAGAGCCGCAGCGCCCAGCGCCCAGGCGAGCATGGCGGTTCCGTACCCGCCGACGATGCTGATAACGTGGACGCCAAGCCAGAAGTTGTCACGGAGAATCGGCATGAGGTTCTTCAAACTGTCGTTGAACATGGGCGCGTGCAAAGCAGCCGCCGTTAAAAGCGTCGTCAGCGCGGAAGCGCAGAGCAGGGGAACAATCGAAATCTGCGGCTTTTCGTTGGCGTTGGATTCGTTATTACACGTTCGCGACATCATAAAGGGGAAGATGATTGTTCGCGGAACGTAAACGACGACAAGTCCCAGCAAAGCCAGCGACGACAGCCAGACAAGCAGGTCGGAAACGCACGGCAGCGCCGCTCCGTAAGCCAGACGCGGCAGAAGGCTGACGGCGGCGTAACCCTGTCCCGCTCCGTAGGAAACGAAGACCATCATGTAAAACAGAATCCCAGCGAAAATCCAGCGGATTGTCTGTAACAGCCAATATCGTTTCAACGGGCAGGCGAATTGCAATCGCGAGTCGTTCCACGCCTGACGCATTCTTTCTGGATACGCCAGCGCCAAAGGCAGAATCAATCCCAGCAAACCAGACATGAACGAGACGAACATAATCGTTTCAAACATGTTCGCAACCGGCGATCGGCTCATGATGTACCCGCGCAAGCCCAGCCCGAAACCGGAATAAATCACCGCTATCGCCAGAAGCGTTACAGGAACGGCAAAGGCAAATTTGTTTCGTTTCGGGAAGAACGCCAGCGCCAGACAGGCGAGCGTCGCCAGCGTCGAGAAAATCAGCGACCAGTTAAACGGTTTGGTTTTATAGTACGTCTGTTCCCACTGAAGCAGTTTCTCTGCTTTGGGCGTTGTTGGATACCGCGACGCGCTCAGAACTTTAGCGTCCAAACGGTCTTTCGGAAGCAGGGCGTCGCGTTTGGAATCGGCGTAACGCCCGAGGTCTTTCAGAGCAGAACGGATTTCTGCAAACGCGGCGGCTTGATCTTTGGCGTTGCTGGACGACGTCGCCTTAACCGCTTTGTCCCACGCCTTGCGGAATGATTCAATTTTCGTTTCCGGATAGCCGTTGAGGACGGTTTTGTCCCCGTAAAGCAAGACGGATATCGGCAGCCAGACGGGCAAGCGGTCTTCCGGGGTTCGCCATAAATCGACGGCGTCCGGGTTGAGCGACGGAACCAGACCTGGCAGCCCGCCTTCGTCGTAGAGATGGTAGCGAATCAGCGCCAAATCCGTTTTCGTCTTTTGAAGTTGTGTAACAAGCGGCGCGTTCTTTTCAAGCGCTCCAATTGCTTTGTCGAGGGTTGACGAATACAGGTCAATCAGGTGAGTAATCGTCCCCAAAGATCTGTCCAAGCGCTGCGAGTTCTGGTCGTTCTCGTCCGCCAGGAAAATCATTCTCAGCGTCTCCCCGTACTGGGAAAGCGATTGAGGAATTTGCTTTACAGCATCGTCTTCAGACGCTGACAAAGCAGCTTGCAATTGCATTCCCCAGCCGGCAAGCTGATCTTGCAGAAGTCGGGCGACGATGGGGGCGCACGCCATGCGCGGATTCTGTGACGCCGGCGGGTAGAACGTGATCTTTCGATACTGTTCAACCGCGTCAAATAGCTTTATAATGGACTTTTCCAGCTTGGATTGCTGATGCTGAATTCCCGCCCGCTGTTCCGCCTGAATCTGCAATTCGAGGTTGTAACGGTAGTCCGGGAGAATCGTAGACTTGGATGCCTGCCGCGGCGAGACGAACTTCAAAGCCTTGCCGTTTTTGTCAACCAGCGGGACGCCCAGCAGACGCCGCAAGTCGGGATTTTTACACTCGATAAACGGGATATGCTCCCAAACCTCCGGTTCCATCTGCCAAAGCATGTACAGTTCCAACGCGGAGAATTTCCTGGTCTTTCCTCCGTCGGTAAAGTATCGGGTGATTCTCGCCGCCGATTCCGCTGACAGCTCCCCGGTCAATTGCGCCGAATCCAACGAAAACCGCGGGGAATCCGACCCGCAAATGCTCTTTACTGCTTCAATGGCGGCAGTTGACAGCGGCTCAACGCGCCCGGAATCCAGAACCGGCAGCGTTGCCAGCGAAGAATAATCGTCTGCCATAGCGTTTGACGACAATAGCATTAGTAAGACAATTGGCAATAGACAGTTGGCAGCAGACGCTTTGCGTTCCTCGCTCTTTCCTTTTACCTCCTGCTTCTTGCCTGCTGTCTTATTAAGATAGTACAGCGCTCCAATTCCAGCGCAGATCATCAAACAGCCCAGGTACAGCAAGCCGCGGCCGGGATCGTAATTGACGGTAAACGTTGACGAGTACAGCGGAGCAGACGCGTTGGTTTTTACCGTCTGATTTTTAACGATCCAATTTGCCAGTTGTCCGTTTTTGTCAATCGGTCCGTTAAACGAGGACTGATACAGCCGGTACGATTGCCCGTTGTTCGGGTTGACGAAGTTGACCGGCTGATTGAGCTGGATATTGATATGTTCATACTTTTTTGAATCGCCTTTATTAGCGGGATACAACGCTGTTACATCGGAAGAGTAATGGCTCGGCATGCTCGTCCCGGGATCAAGGCGTCGATTAAAGCGTTCCAGCAAAAGATTGAACCCCAGCTCGACGGTCTTTCGCGGCATGGTCAGCGTCAGCCAACGGGATTCCCCCTTGTCGTTTTTGACGGGAATCGTCCAGGAGTCGCTGTCTCGATACCATTCCGGCGGGGACATGGGGTTGTTCACGCCCAGCGTAACCCAGCGTTGAGCCGTCTGTCCGTTACATTCAACGCTCAGCAGCGCCGCGGCGGAATCGTTTTCCGACGGTTTTTGCTCTTCCAGCGGCGTTTCCATGTACCGAATGCCGGGAGCGTCCATGCGCGGCTGAACTACCGCAGCGTACGGCGTCCCCTCGAAAACGAGCGTAGGGGTTGTATACGGGAACTCGCCGGTTGTAACAGTCTTCCCAATGACGGTTCGATAGTACATCGTCCGGGAAGAATCCATCGCCAGTTCCAGACGCGGTCCGAGCAGTTTGGCTCTCATCGACGCCATGGGATTTTCTTCGGTTGAATCAGACTTCTGTTCCGACGTTTCCGGGCGGAAATATTCCCCATAGACGTCGTTCGCCGGGTCGTTCCGGTTGAATTCCGACAGCAGGCACAACAGCGTCATCGAGCCGGAAACCTCATACTGACCGGAGGCGTCTTTCTTGTAAACGTCAAAGACAGCGGCGCCCATGGCGTCTTCCATGTTAATCATCGTCAAAGCGACGTCGTCTCCCAGCGGAACTTTGGGCAGCGGGGCGTCGTCGCCGCGGCGAAGATCTTCAATCGTCTTGCCCTCGGGCATGAAATCCTGAAGCGTATACTGATACGTCTTTCCAGCGTGAACGAATGTAAAGACGTCTTTGTCGACAGCGTTTTTAGGCGCGTTGAGGAACGACTGCTTTTGTGCGTCCGACGTCAGACGACGATACGAAACCTGCTGTCCGCCGGTTAGCCGGCTTCTCCCGACAAGCCCTTCCTGAATGTTTCTCGACGCCTGAAGCGTGATTTCTGTCCAATCGCCAGAGGCGGAAACGTTCTTAGCCGTTTCATTTTTCTGCGCTGGACGAACCGCCAGCGTGAGCGTTTGGTCAACTGTCAGTTCCCGATACGGTTTTCGGAAATCCAGCATGCGAACTTTGATATTCAAACCGGAACCCTGACCGGAGTAAATCAGATCCGGTTCCGGTTTGACCATCCCCCACGGGAACCAGCTCAGCTTTTTGTACTGCGACCACGAAATCGGTCCCGGCGCAATCGGACTGGCGATTTGCGGACCAATAATGCTCGGCTGCTTTTTGTTCTGTTCAAAGGCGTCGTTACTTTTCTGGAAATCGTTGGCAGGGTCTTTGGGGAAGATGCGAATATTCAAAACGTGTCCCGTAGAAACGGCTTTACTTCTTTTACAGCCCTCGTAGACGGTCAAGTCAGCTTCCCAACCCCAGATGAGACTAATCGCACATCCTGCCAGCAAGACCAGCACGCCGGAGTGGATAATCATAAACCCGGTTTTGCGTTTCGTCCACCGTTTGGGATTGAGAGCGGCGCAAAACGCGCTTACCGCCAGAGCCGCCAGCAGAACGATAAACCAGCCGGCGCGATAAAATCCCCATGCAGAACACTGCGACCCGTACAGGGCGTCAATTCGAGTCGCCCACGCCATCGACGCTGTAAGAAGAATCAGAATCGTCAACCCAAAGGGCAGAGAACCCAAAAATCGGGTAACGGGATTCCATATAATTGATACAAATTTGGACGTTTTTTCGTCGACAGTGTTTTTTTCTTGCTGGCTCATATTGTTTAAGTTCGAAATATGTGTATAATATAAGGCAGTAGGCAAGAGGCAGTAGGCAGTAGTTTGACAACCCATAATCGCGAATGCCTCCCACTCAATTTTCCCTCCATTATACCAGCAAATTGCCAATTTGACCAGCCCCCCGCAGTAATGCCTTCCCAAACAATTCCTACCGTCGGTTCTTTGACGTCTGCTGAATTACGCCAGCGTCTGCGTTCAGACGGTTTGCGCGTTGCAATGGGACCGTTTGTGATCTGCATTCGCTCGTCGATGGCTGACATTGCATGGAACATGGAAAACCTGTACCGCGATTATCCCCTCGCCGACGGTCGCATGGCGGATTACAGTGTTTTGGTCGATTACCCGCGAGGGTTGCGCCGCTGGTATCGACCACAGGTAATATTTGAAATTGACGGCTATATTCCCTATAAACCCTATCCTGCCGCGGCTGCCATTGCGATGATGGAATGGGGTTTGAACTGGACGTTGTTTACCGGGGCGAATCAGTACCTGCTTTTTCATGCCGCGTGTTTGGAACGCAACGGCAAGTGCATTTTTATGGCGGGAAAGCCCGGCAGCGGGAAGAGCACGCTTTGCGCCGAACTCGCTTTGAAGCAAAATCCATGGCGGCTGCTGACCGACGAACTGACCATTGTCCGAAAAGATTCCTTTGACGTCTTGCCGCTGTGCCGTCCGATTTGCTTGAAAAACGCGGCGATCGACATCGTCGCCCAACGACATCCAGACGCCTTTATCGGCAAAAAGAATTATAATACCGCCAAGGGAACTATCGCTCATGTTCGCGTTCCGATGGAAAGCCTCAATCGTATGAACGAGCCGTCAACGCCCCACATGATTCTTCTGCCGCAATATCGGCAGGGAGCCAAAACCGAATGGGCGGAACTGCCGCAGTCGGAAGCGATTATGCTTCTGGCGGAACAGTCGTTTAATTTTCAGACGCTCGGCTCGACCGGCTTTATGGCGGTGAAACATATTGTGTCACAATCGAAAATGTACGAAGTCGTTTACTCCGACCTGGACGATCTCGTTCCGCAGCTGGAAGAACTGTTTGATGAATAACATGAATCCTGTACGCAATAGCGTCCTGCTGAAATACTGGAATGAACCGGACAGAGTTTGTCATTACACTGTTCCTGAGTGGGAGCTGTTTTTGCGTCAGGCGCGCAGTACTCGTCTGGCTGGGCAATGGGCGTACCGGCTGGCGCAGCAGGAAAGCTTTGATCAGATTCCGGAAACGGCTCAAATGGCGCTGGACGCAGCGTGGACATATTCCGAACATCATCAGCGGGCGCTGATGTGGGAAATTCGTCAGGTTGAGAGGGTCCTCCATAACCTCGACTGCGTCAAGATTCTTCTCAAAGGCGCGTCGTACATCTATCAGGAAATGGAATTCGCTCAGGGGCGGCTCGTTTCCGATCTCGACGTTCTGGTTCCGAAAAGCGCTATTCAAGAGGCGGAAAAGACGCTTTTGGACAACGGCTGGGAGTCAGGCAAATACGACCCTTACGACCAGCGGTATTATCGTCAGTGGATGCATGAAATCCCCCCAATGATCAACCTTCAGCGCGGGATGACAATCGACATGCACCACAATATTCTGCCGGAGACGTCGCGCCGCCATTTGGACGCCGCCCCGCTGTTTGATTCGGCGGTTGCGCTGACCGTTCCAGAAAGCGTTCAAAAAGAGAATCCATGGGCGCCGACCGTTTCAGGCTGGCGATCTCTGCAAGACGCAGACATGGTTATTCACGCCGCCGTTCACGCCTTCCAGGAAGGGGAGATTGACGGTTCGCTTCGTGACATCGTCGATATTGACGGGCTTCTGCGCCAATTTAGCGAAACGTCGGCGGACTTCTGGGAAAGACTTTTGGATCGCGCCAAACAGTTAGGACAAACTCGCCCGCTGTTCTACGCGATTCATTACGCACACGAGATTCTCGACACGCTCATTCCTGACGAGATGGTCAAGCCGATTAGAAAAATGGGTCCCGGGCTGTTCGCCCGTTCGTTTATGGACGCAACGGTGTTTCGCGCCCTCGCCCCGCCAACGTTTGGGCTGCGTCCGTTCTCTGCAAGAGCGTCTTCGTTCTTCCTGTACGCGCGTTCCCATTACGGACGAATGCCGCTCAATCTGCTCATTCCGCATTTGTGGCATAAGGCGTTCCCGAAAGATAAAATTCCCGAACCCGACAACGACGGTCAGCCGATGGGCTAATTCGGGAATTGGCGTCTTTTATTCTATCCCCGATTTTTCGCCCACATGGCGAAGAACAGCAGCGCCCAGAGTCGATGCGAGTGATCGAATCGTCCGCTGACGTGTTCGTTTAGAAGCGTCATTCCTGCGTTCGGCTGGAAGATGCCGCTGTTCTTAAACTGCTGAGACGAAAATGCGTCTGCCGCCAAGTCGTGGAGCGGTCCGGACTTGAACCATTTGTACAGCGGAACGCCAAAGCCCTGCTTTTTTCTCGTCTGAATGTCTTTGGGCAGGAACCGGGAGAACGTATCGATAAACATCTGTTTCGTCTTGCCGTTTTTCAGACCCCATTCTTGCGGGAACGACGACGCCAGTTCAATAACGCGGCGGTCAAGAATTGGGCTGCGCCCTTCGAGCGAGTTTGCCATAGCGGCGCGGTCGACTTTGACCAAAAGACATTCCGGCATATACGTCTGCAAGTCCATCAACGAAATCTGGCGAGACGGCTGGGAGGAAATCGACGGGTCGAAAAAGTCTTTTAAGTACGTCAGAGCAGGGGGCTGACCGGGAACGGGAGCAGACTGTTCAATGAGTTTTTGGAAATCGGCGCTGAAAAGGCTCTTTCTTCGCTGAGCGTTATAGAAGCTCACCCAGTCCAAATAGCGTTCGACAGGGTTCATTTGCAGACATTCCGCAAAACGGCGGGCTTTTCTTAACAGAGAACCCTGGCGCAGATTGGGCGGAAGAACGGCGCAGACGCTTTTGCCTAAAATGGAACGCATGAACGCCGGGCAAATACGATCGACGCGAGAGGCGATTTTAACCGCCTTGTAACGGTCGTAGCCGAGGAACAGTTCGTCGCCGCCGTCGCCGTTGAGGGCGACTGTTACGCTTTTCCGGGACAGGTTGCATACGTACCACGTCGGCAGGGCGGAGGAGTCCGCAAACGGTTCGTCGTAGTACGAAACCAGCTCGGCAATCATGGCGGTAGAGTCCGGCGTAACGCGAAGCTGGGTATGGTCGGTTTTGAGGAATTGAGCCGCTTCCTGAGCGTAGGACGTTTCGTCAAAAGCCGGGTCGTCAAAACCGATGGAAAACGTCTGAATCGGTCGGCTGGAAAGGGACTGCATAATCCCGACGACAATCGTCGAATCTATTCCGCCGGAAAGAAACGCGCCCAAGGGAACGTCGGAAATCATGCGGTCTGAAACCGCCTGAGTCAAGACGTCGTTCAAGCGTTGTTTGGATTGCTCGTAAGATTCGTTTCTTTCAGCAAAACTCTTTCTGCCGGAAGCTATCCAGTCTCGAACCGTATTGGGATAAACGGAATTGACGGCTAATTTGTTTTCTGTTACAGAAATCTCCAGAACCTGTCCGGCGCAGAGCTTTTTAACCCGTTTGTAAATTGTTCTCGGAGCGGGAAGATATTGCAGCGTGAAATACTCGTCAACAGCAACCGGGTCGAGTTCCGATTTGAGCGTTTCGTCAGCCGCGGCAACCGCTTTGAGTTCCGAGGCAAAAATGACTCTCGACTCTTCCAGAGCGTAATAAAGCGGCTTTTTGCCAATTGGGTCTCGCGCCAAAATGAGCTTTCGGTTTGCCTTGTCCCAGATGGCGATGGCGTACATGCCCAGAAGCTTTTGGACGAAATCCAGACCGTATTCCCGATACAGCGGAGCGATGACTTCCGTGTCACAGGTTGTTTT
>CACXSS010000106.1 GCA_902770245.1 uncultured Planctomycetota bacterium
AATCACGCCGACGCAGACTTTAACCGGGTTGTCGATAGCGAATTTGATTATATTCATGGGAAACTCAATTGAGCGTTGTTTTCATTATTTTGCTCCTGAATCAGGAGAGAATCCAGAGAAGCGTTTCCTCTGTTTATCTCAATAATATACTATGAGTTTTGTCTCAAATCAAGCGCTGACAAGAAATTTTTCAAATATTTTTACAGCTAATAGAAGAAAATTTCAAATGGCAAGTTGGGTTATATAGGAAAGAGTGGAAGTGTTAAGCAGTAGAAACTTAGAGTTTTTTTTAAAAAATCGAAAGAATTTTGTTTAGAGACGCTATAAATCTTAAAAAAGATGTTATAATAAATAAATATATAGTAGTATATTAATATCGAATCGTTCCAGAGAGTTTTGGAGCCTTTGGTATTTATAAACCGTTTTTGTTGATTAACAAATTAACCATATTGAATAACAGTTGAAGGATTTCAACTTTTTTGATTTTAAGGAGTTTCAAATGAATCATATTTCTCGCTTGTTGATGGCGGCTGCGATTTGCGGCGCTTTGGTCAGCGCTTCCGTTCAGGCGGATACGTTTTGGTCGGCGGAAACGCCGGCAACGGTCAGCGATCTGCTCAATGCAGACAACTGGTCTAACGGCGCGCCGGTAACGGAGGGCAATCCCGGATTTATCGATTTCTCCGGCTCTGAAACCGCTCAAACGATTACCGTTACAGACGATTTCAAACCGGGAACGGCGGGTCAGACGATTGATCTGACGTTTGGCAAAAATTCGCAAACGAACATGAACAAGGCGTTCGTTCCGTTGGGGAATCTTCCCAGCGGTCAGACGGCGTCTGTTACAATGCGATTGCAGGACAACGCCAACGTGTACGTCAGCGGTAATTTCTGGGGCGGAACGAATGACGCTAACAGAGCGTACGACCTGGGCGGAAAAGAATATATCCTGTATCAGTATTACACCGGCGACAGCGTCTTTTCCTGCAACGAATGGTGGACGGGCATGACCGCCAAAACGAAGATTCTTATTTCGGACAATGCGTCTGTAACGTCTCGAGGCGGCAGTTATTCCGGTTTGGGCTGGGACGATTCCTCTTTCGGTTCCGTTATCGACATGACCGATAACGCAGCGCTTTCAGTAAGTTCAAACAATCTGGATTTTCGCGGCGATGGAACGAAACTCAATATGTACGATAATTCTACCGTAACATCTAAAATATTGAATATTACCAGCGGACAAGCACAGGTTAATCTGTCTGACAAAGCCAAACTGTCTGCAACCGATATTAATATCAGCTCTGCGGGCGCTTTAGCTCTTTCGGGCGATTCTACGGTAAACGCTTCAAATAATTTAATGGTCAGCAATACCGGAAATATAAGCCTAAGCGGCAATTCCGCCATTACGGTAAACAATATGTTTAAGCTGGACAATCAATCCGTTTTGACCGCTAACGACAACGCCAAACTCACAGTAGCTAAAGACGCAGCGTTAGACCGGGACGGCGCGATTACGGTGAGCGACAACGCCCAGCTTGCTTTCGGCGCTCAGTTGAAAATCGGCGATGTAAACGCAGGTTCAAACGGCGGGGCGGTTTTCAATCAGACAGGCGGAAAGGTTACCGTTGCCACCAATACGTTTTTCTCATATCACAAAGACGCGACCGTCAATCTGTCCGGCGGCGAATTCTACGCTAACGGCAATCAGCTTTACGTAACAGATCAAAAAGATTGTATAGCTAATATCAATATGTCTGGCGTCGCCTATCTTCAGGCAAAAGACCTTCGATTGAGCCAGCATGGTCACACCAATCTGACCATGACGGAAAACTCTCAAATTAAGGTCAACGACTTTAATGTTGCGTATAACTACTCTGTTGGCGACAACGTTGAGACCGTTGTTACGATGGGCGATTCTTCCACGATAACGGCGAACAATCTGTATTTCTTTGGAATGAACAACAACGGCGCGGCGTACGGCTCTTTGACGCTCAACGATAGCGCTGCGATTATCGTTGCCAACGATACGCTTATCGGAAAGGGCGCGGCAACCGGGATTCTTGACGGAAAGACTTACTCTGGAGTCGTTAATCTCAACGGAAGCAGCATTTTTGAAACAACAGCTTATACCGCAACGGCGGGATCGAAATCGCAGACCAACGTCAACGGTGCGTCAACTTTGACTGCGACAACAATTACTATCGGTCCGGAATCGGAATTTAATATCGACGGAGGTACGGTAAACGCTTCTGCTTTGAACAATACAGGATCGGTTACACTTGCTAACGGCAGCGTTAATCTGAGTTCATACGGTTTGATTACGTCAACAGAGGGAACGTTCAACGCAACCGGCGGAGCAATCAATCTTACCGTTCCGGGCAATGTAACGTATAATAACGGAGATCAGATGCTGGTCGGTCTGTTTGCCGACGCTGCAACGGCTAACAGCGTCGCCGGCAAGACAGCCGCTCCGGAAGGCTGGCAAGCGTCTGCTACCACTGTCAACGGCAAAGACGCGGTTGTCGTCAATTACGGTTCCGCTCCCGCTGGCGATTTTAAAGTCTGGAAAGAAGACGCCTCCGGCAGCATGAGCGACGCTTCCAACTGGGACGGCGACGTCAACAATCCAACGGGATACGTTTTCGCTGGAACGAACTCTATGACCAATATTACCGGCAAGACGGTTGTCGTTGGCGGAACGAATACGTTCAGCGGTGAAACTCCCGCTGACGCGGCGATTGTTCTTGCCGGCGGAACTGCTCAGTATAACGACGCAACTGTTAAAGGCTCCCTATTAATTAATGGAGGAACGTTCAACGACGGCAGTTATTTGAGAATCGGCGATGGAAACGACGCAAACGCTCCCGCTGTTTTCAATCAAACGGATGGAACGGTCAATGTTACCGGCTTAACGTTCTTCTCTTATCATGGAGATGCCGACGTCAATCTGTCTGGCGGAAAGTTCTACGCCAACGGCGCTCAATTGTACGTAACAGATCAAAGAGGTCGCACAGCTGACATTGCGATGTCTGGCGACGCCTATCTTCAGGCAAAAGACCTGCGTTTAAGCCAGCACGGCAACACCAATCTGACCATGACGGACAATTCGCATTTGAAAGCGGATACGTTCAATATTGCGTATAACTATGACAACGGCGACAACGTTGAGACTTATGTTACAATGTCCGGGAATTCGCTCCTTGAAGCGGCGAACTTCAGAGCGTTCCAGGGCAACAACGACCGCAACCACAAGGGAACGTCGTACGCCTCGTTTACCATGACGGATAACGCCAGAGCGATTATTTCCAACAACGCCTGGGGCGGTTCCAACGATCTCGACGGCAACGTCCCAGCGTTAATGCCAGGCAAAGATTTCAATTTTGAAATGACCTTTAGCGGCAACAGCTATTTCAGCGCTCAAGAGTTCTGGATGGGGATGGCGGGCAAAATTCACCTTACCATTGAAGACAACGCTACCGTCGTAGCAGGCAATAAAAGCCCGGGCTTTTCCGGCATGGGCTGGTGCAAAGAAGCTGCGGGTTCTTTGCTGGATATTAAGGGCGGAACTCTGCAGGTTGAAGCTGAACATTTCTTTGTCGGTCGCAAAGATACTACTACATCTACAGGGTATGCCAACGTTAAACAGATCGGCGGAAATGCGATTTATAAAAATGTCCAATTTGGACAAAATGAGTCCAGTTACGAGATTTCCGGTACTGACGCGGTTATGTCGGCTAACGCCGTTTTGACGTATCCCGGTTCAACGTTCCGCATTGCCGGCGGTACGGTAAACCTGGGCGAGTTAAACAACACCGGCGCGTTTGTCATGACAGGCGGAACGCTCAACCTGGGTAAAAATGGAATTACCGGAGACGCTTCTGGAAGCATCCAGCTGGCGGGCGGTACAGTAACAGCCGGTGCGGAAGCGTTAGCGGAAGATCAGCGCGGCAGCTGGTCAACCAATCTCAATGCTACTTTGACGGGCGCTAAAACTGACGACGCCGATACTCGCGTTACGTTCGCTCCGGCGGCTGGCAATTCGATTGAATGGAACGGCGCGCTGTCGGGCGACGGCGGCTTGATTCTCGACGGAGAAGGGACTTTCACTCTCGCGCAAGCTCCGGCGTATACCGGCGCAACCGCGATTGAAAAAGGAACGATGACTCTTGCTCAGGGCGGAACGCTGTACAATCTTACCGGCGGAAGCGTTAATGACGACGGCAGCGTTGCCGTTGCCGCCGCTATTGACGCGTCTGGTCAGGAGCTGACGATTGACAACGCTGTCATGACAAAGTTCGTCGGGTCGATTAAAGCGCAATCAATTCTAAAGACCGGATATGGCACGCTGAAAATTTATGCAGACGAGCAAAACAAAGTTGTCGCTGACACGTTTACGGTTTCCGAAAGCGAGCTGGACTTCAAAGGCTATTACGAAGGCGATCTCGAAGTCATCAACGGCGCGTTCTTCTCTCCCGGCAATTCCGTCGGAGAAGCCAACATTACCGGCAACATCGCGTTTATAACCGATACCGCCGATTCAAACGGCTTTGCCTACTTTGAATTCGGCGACTTTACCGGCGCGGACGAAAATCACGATCTTTTAGTTCTCAGCGCCAGCAGTTTGTTTAATGCCAACGACGAAGCAGGCGTTGTTCTGCTGGACTTTGCAAACGACGATGCTTCGGACTGGGCGTCTGCGGGCGTAGATTATCTGCTGGTGAAAAACGGCGCGTTTGAAGACGGTAAAGATTACACCTCCTGGCTGACGCCGACGCTCACAGACCTGTTCAGTCTGCAGGGTAGGGCGGACGGCTTGTACCTGATCGCCGCGGCGTCTCCCGAAACCGGCGTCCCGGAACCGTCGACGTGGGCGCTGTTGGCGCTTGGCGTTGTTGGATTGATGTACTGGCGAAAGCGCAAGTAAGAGGGTTATTCGCAGGTCAGTCCGCACACGGATTTTACGGATTAGGCGGATTTTCGCCGGCGGCGAGACGCCGCTCCCAGTCGCGCTGCCGTGCGCCTGCCAATAATCGCTCCCGTTGGTCGCTTACGTTAGCTAATACTAAGATAATCCCTTGCTAAAGTTTTTTGGAAAGGGGAGTTTGAGGGGAAGAACCTTTTTTTCAAAAAAGGTTTTCCCCTCTTAAGGCTTGAAAAAACTTCCCTAAAAGGGAGCCAGCTTGCTGGCGACCGAAAGTTTTTTCAAGCGGCGAGACGCCGCTCCCGATGGTCGCTTTGCTCTTTCCGTGCAAAAGTTTTTTAAGCCGCAAAGAACGCAAAGGACGCAAAGAAATAAAAAATGGTAATGGAGTAGGCGCTTGCGTCAACTCCTCCCTTCTCCCTCCTCACTCCTAACTCAATAAACCACTGTATTTACCAAAGGAGATATGACTCAATGAAACGTCGAGATTTTTTACGTATGACAGCGGCGGCGATGTTTGCCGCGGCTGCGTCGCCATGGTCAATAAGTTTTGCGGACGAACTGTCGGATTTGCTGGAATCGACGGATAATTCCGTTCCGCTGGATCAGGATATTGTCGCGTTCTTTTCCGATACGCACATTCGCGTTCCAGAAACGCAGCCAGAGCCGCAGCGTCTTCTCAAGTGCGTCAAGGCGGTTTTGAACATGAACCCGCGTCCGGCAAACCTGCTCTGTTACGGCGACATGGCGTTCAACGCCGGAGTTCCGGAAGAGTACGCGCTGTTCAAAAAGATTCTCGCCCCGATTGAAAAGGCGGGCATTAAATGGGAAACGACGATGGGCAACCACGATCGGCTCAATAATTTCTACGAGGCGTTCCCGGAACGAAAAGAGAGGAAGCCGCGGGTTAAGAACAGATACGTTCATATTGTCCGCACGCACCGGGCAGACTTTATTCTCCTGGATTCCTATATGGAAGGGCAGGTTCGTGGAGAGATTCGTCGGGATCAGAGAGACTGGCTTATTGACAAGCTCAAGGAATATAAAGTCGCGACGAAGCCGGTTTTCGTCGGGTGCCATCATCTGCTCAACGAAACCAACTTGACGGATATTCTGCTGGAATGCCCCTGCTGTCCCGGTTACCTTCATGGACACGCTCATAAATGGATGGTCGAAAACGTTAAAGGGCTTCCCAGCCTGGGGTTTGCCGCAACCGGACCATGGGGCGACCTGGGCTACGCCGTCGCTCATCTGACCGGGTCCGAAGCGACCTTTGTTCCGTACGTTGACACGTACTTGAAACCCAGTTGGGGCGGCGCGAAAATGGACGCTCAAGCCATGGAAGCGTACCTGAAGAAGATCGAAGAGCAGACTCTGGTAATGCCTTATAAGAGGCAATAGACAGTAGGCAGTAGTGCGGCGAGGCGCCGCTCCCAGTCCGCGCTGCCGCGCGAGACGTATTATAACCGCTCCCGTTGGTCGCTTATATTTTCCATACCAAAGAAGTTTTTTAAGCCGCAAAGAACGCAAAGAGCGCAAAGAAATATTTAATACTTCGCGAACATTCTCCGCATCTCCGCGGCTCCGCGTGAGATTTCTTCTGCGGCAGGGGACTGCCGCGTGCCGGGGGTTCGGGCGGGCATTCCTGCGAAAGAGGTTATTTCTTGTTCTGACTAAGTAGCCCGAGGACGGGCTACATCCAGAGTAGGTTTTCGGCTGCGTCGGTTGGGGTTGCACACTTCAAACAAAGCGTAACTACGTTCGCTGCGCTCTCTCCGTTACCGCCTTTCATTTCTTTGCGATCTTTGCGTTCTTTGCGGCTAATTTTTTTCTGCGGCAGGGGACTGCCGCGAGCCGACTCCACGTTGTTCATATGCAGGACAAACGTTTTGTTCGCCTGTCGGCGAATGCGTAATTCCGTTCGCTTCGCGAACTCCATTACCGCCTTCCATTACTTTGCGAACTTCGCGAACTTTGCGTGAGGTTTTAATGGGCGCTCTATTTTGTTCGCCTGTCGGCGAATGCGTAATTCCGTTCGCTTCGCTCTCTCCATTACCGCCTTCCAATCAATCGGCAAATCCTGAGTTAAATTGCTTCTCTTCTGCCAAATTGGCAGAGGGGAAAAGTCTAAGATTGCTGTTAATATTGGGTTTGCTTTAATATACGTTGGGATTGGGTCTTTTTTAATGTCGAATCCCGATTGGCATAGAATTTGCACATTATGCATTTGACGTTATTTTTGGCGCCAGATTGGCGCTGGGGCGAAATGTTGATTTCCCCCGTACAATAAATAACGCCAATTCCAACAGTAAACCAATATATTACATAACCCATTTAACGCAAGTCTGTAAAGGAGTTTTAGACATGGCTAAAAAAGCAGCGGTAAAATCCATCGACCTTCAGCCTCTCGGAGAACATATTCTTGTCGAACGCGAAGACAGCAACACGGTAACCGCCGGCGGCATCGTTCTGCCGGATTCCGCTAAAGAAAAACCGTCTCGCGGCGTCGTTCTGGCGGTTGGAAACGGCAAATTGCTCAAGGATGGCTCTCGTTCCACGTTCCAGGTTAAGCCGGGCGACCGCGTTCTGTTCACCTCGTACGCCGGCATCGACGTCAAGGGCTACGATCGCGACCTGCTGATCATGTTCGAGTCAGACGTTCTGGCGGTAATCGAATAAACTGACGTCCAAAGGCGTTATTACTTCCCCAATTTTAACAACAACACAACAGGAGATTATATACAATGGCAAAGATGATTGCGTTCAATCAGGAAGCGCGCGATGCGATGCGCCGCGGCGTTGAAAAGCTGGCTAAAGCGGTCAAGGTAACTTTGGGACCGCGCGGTCGAAACGTTATTATTCAGAAGAGCTTCGGCGCTCCGCTGGTAACCAAAGACGGCGTTACCGTCGCCAAGGAAATTGATCTGGAAGACGTCTACGAAAACATGGGCGCGAAGATGGTTCGCGAAGTCGCTTCTAAAACCAACGACGTTGCCGGCGACGGCACGACCACCGCTACCATTCTGGCGGAAGCCATTTTCAACGAAGGACTTAAAGCCGTTGTTTCCGGCGTCAATCCGCTGCAGCTCAAACGCGGGTTAGACAAGGCTGTTGATGACGTTGTCGCCAAGCTGTCCGACATGTCCATTGCCATCAAGACGAAAAAAGAAATGTCGCAGGTTGGATCCATTGCCGCCAATAACGACAAGGAAATCGGCGACCTGCTGGCAGACGCCATGGAAAAAGTCGGCAAAGACGGCGTTATTACCGTCGATGAAGGCAAGTCCCTCAAAATGGACGTCGAATGGGTCGAAGGCATGCAGTTCGATCGCGGATACTTGTCTCCGTACTTCGTTTCCGATCCTCAGAAGATGGTCTGCGAACTGGAAGACGCCTACGTTCTGATTTACGAAAAGAAGATCAGCAACATCAAAGACATGCTTCCCGTTCTGGAAGCTGTCGTTCAGTCCGGCAAACCGTTGATGATTATTGCTGAAGACATCGACGGCGAAGCGTTGGCGACGCTGGTTATCAACCGTCTGCGCGGCACGTTCAAGGTCTGCGCCGTTAAGGCGCCCGGCTACGGCGATCGCCGCAAGGCGATGCTGGAAGACATCGCTATCCTGACCGGCGGAACGGCTATTTTTGAAAGCCTCGGCAAGACGCTGGAAAACGTTACTCTGGCTGACCTGGGTCGCGCCAAGAAGATTACCGTCGATAAAGACAACACGACCATCATCGACGGCGCTGGCAAGTCGGCTGACATCAAGGCGAGAGTCGAACAGCTTCGCCGCGAAATCGAAAAGGCGACTTCTGACTACGACAAGGAAAAGCTCGAAGAACGACTGGCGAAACTGGTCGGCGGCGTTGCTAAAGTAAACGTCGGCGCGACAACCGAGTCCGAAATGAAACAGAAGAAGATGCGCGTCGAAGACGCCCTCAACGCAACCCGCGCAGCTGTCGAAGAAGGCATCCTGCCCGGCGGCGGCGTCGCTCTGGTTCGAGCCGCTAAAGCCTGCTCGCCGGACAAGAAAATGACCGACGACGAAAAGATCGGGTACAACATCATCCTTCGCGCCTGCAAGGCTCCGTTGACGCAAATTGCCGACAACGCCGGTCAGGACGGCGGAATCGTCTGCGAGAAGGTTTCCGAAACCGAAGGGAACAACGGCTATAACGCCGCCACCGGCGCTTACGAAGACCTCGTTGCCGCAGGCGTTATCGACCCGACCAAGGTTACCCGAACCGCTCTGCAGAACGCTGCGTCCGTCGCGTCCATGCTGCTCACCTCCGACGCTTTGATTGCAGAAAAACCAAAGCCGGAAGCCGCTGCGCCCGCCGCGCCGGACATGGGCGGAATGTACTAATCTGCGTCGCAAGGCGGTCAGTGCGCTCTGTAAGACCTGACCGTCTTTGAATTCTGTCGAGTTCCAAAGCGGATTGTATAAAACACGTTTTGGAGGAATGAACTGCTGATCCCGGGAGATGTCAAAATCTCCCGGGCAGTTTTTTTGATCTTTTTGATTCTTTTTTTGGAAATTTCCAAATTTTTTGCTATAATCCAATCTTGTTATTCGTATGTAATAATTATCCGCCGGAAAAGCGTCTTCCGGACGGAGCTTTTTTTGTTTTAAATTTGGGAGGATTTTTTGCATGGCAAAGAAAAGGTCTGTTGAAAGATTTAGTCTGTCTGGAAAAGGCGAAGTGTGCGTTTTCAATGAGAAGAGCGGTTGCTGGGAATACGAATGCCCAAACAAGGGAAAGCTTGTTCTTTGGTTCGATCCGAATGATGAAAAAGCCAGCGTCTGCTTATGTATGAGAGTGTTGGACGCCAAAGGCAATCCACTGCCAGACAAAGACAACGATATTACCGTCGCTCATGCGATTATGTTTGATCCAATGGGATTGTGCGTACTTCCTTTCCGACCCGTTCCGATGAGTCCTATATTGCAGCTTCCTTTTGGCTTCTGGATGGAAATGTACTCTCCTGAACAGACGTTGTCTTTTCCAGCCATAATTATACTCTTTCCGAACCAGTTTGGAGTTGAATACCTGATTATTCCAGAACGTCCGGAATTGAATTCGCCGTCAGGAAAAAGGAAAAAATCGCCGTTTTTGAAACAGAAAATCATCGAGAAAATGAAATATTTCAGAGCGGTTCGACGCGAAATGGACGAGGAAATCAATCAGAAAATTCAGGAAAGAAATCAGCAAATAAATGAGGAGTGGGAGGAATGGGAGCGTCAACAGGCGGAAGATTGGGAGCGCCGGCAGACGGAAAAAAGGAAACTCCAGCAAAAGGAAGAACAAGACGATAAAGAGGAAGAGCAAGACGATAAAGAGGAAGAGCAAGACGATAAAGAGGAAGAGCAAGACGATAAAGAGGAATCGGGAGAATAAACTACGCTACGGCGCTCTCGACCGCTTGGGGATTTAGGATTATTGATTTAGAATGAATATATTCAGACCGTTTGTCAACGCTGGCGAACGGTCGATTGTTTTTTGGTGAAGAGCTCGTCTTCAGGGCGTTTTACTGACAGGAGATTCATCATATAAAGCATCTAAAAG
>CACXSS010000107.1 GCA_902770245.1 uncultured Planctomycetota bacterium
TTAATTTTCTTTCATCATGTTTAAAATTACATCTTTTACCATAAGGACAAAAACCATATTTTAAAAATGAACTACAAGGTTATTGATAAAGATACGTATTATCGGAAAGGCGTGTTTCGTCATTTTAGCGAAGACTGCAAATGCTCAACGTCGATGACGGCGCGGCTGGATGTAACAGATTTGGTCGCGCATTCCAAAAAGACGAATACGAAGTTCTATATCAATTTCCTGTATCTCCTCTCAAAGGTTCTCAACTCCCGAGACGATTACAAGATGGCTTATCTCTGGCAGACGCAAGAGTTAATCTGTTACGACGTCGTCCATCCGACGCAGTACGTTTTCCATGAAGATACCGAAACGTTTACGCTCGTCTATTCTGAATACTGCGCGGATTACGAAACGTTCTACGCCAACGCTTTTGCGGACGTGGAAAAGGCAAAGCAGACCCGGGAATACGGCTTGGACATGGCGAATCACCCGAACTGGTTTGACGCGTCGTATATTTCGTGGCTTTCCTATGATTCCCTCAATGTTGAGCTGCCGGACGGCTATTTGTACTTCCTGCCGATTATCAACTGGGGACGATACCGCGAAGAAAACGGCAGACTTCAAATGCCGGTAACCGTTCGCCTCAATCACGCCATTGCCGACGGCTTTCTGGTTGCCAACGTTTACCGTCTGTTACAGCAGGAGATTGAGGCGTTTGTCAAGAGATAATCCGGACGATCTGTACGGTGCGTTATCTAAAATCCCTCAATAACATTTATTTACTCAAACCATAAGGATTAAAAATGAATGCGCTGCTCTATAATGCGATCGCCCCTGTTCTTTGCCCTGCAAATTTCTTTGGTGGCGTTTTTGACGTATTGATGTTTATTTTAATGGTTCCGTTCTTTGTTGTATTACTTGAAATAATGACGTATCCGTTTAATCGAAAGCGAGAATTCACATTTGAGAATTATCAATATCGATTTGCTCAAAATGTGTTATATTGCGCTCTATTAATATGCGTTTTCAACTTTATTCAATCGTTATTATGCGCGGCTTTTGACGATTTAGGCAAACGTATATACGATATATTTTTTATTGGCGGCTATCAGGTTCTAACAGTTGCCCTGGTAATCTATGACTTTATAATAAAACGTAGGGATTCCTAAATAGAAAAAGGAGAATGAAAGACATTCTCCGTGGATTGAGCTATCAAGCGTAAGAGCCAAATCTGAAACGACGCTCTATTCTTTTCCCGCCATGCGGCTGGGGTCGAGGGCGGCGGTAAGCTGGTCTTCCGGCAGGATTTCCAGTTCCTGGCACAGCTGACGAATCGTCTTGTTTTCCGCAAACGCCTGTTTGGCGAGTTTGGCGGCTTTCTCGTATCCGATGTACGGGTTAAGTCCCGTTACCATCGAGAGGGATTTCTCAATCGCGTCTGAGCATTTGTCGACGTTGGCTTGCAAGCCGGTCAAGCAGCGTTTAGTAAAGACATCCGTCGCGTTGGCGAGAAGTTTAATCGACTCCAGCGCCGTTGCGCCCATAAACGGCATGCCGATGTTGAGCTGGAACTGTCCGCATGCGGCGCCCGCCTGGCTAATGGCAAAGTCGTTGCCCATCACCCGGGCGCAAACCTGCATGAGGCTTTCGCAAAGAACCGGGTTGATCTTGCCAGGCATGATCGAGCTGCCGGGCTGAAGGTCTGGAAGAACAATCTCGTTGTACCCGCAGCGCGGTCCGGAACCGAGGAACCGAATGTTGTTCGCAACGTTAAAAAGCGTAACAGCAACCGCTTTGAGCAGGCTGTGGGCTTCGACCAGAGCGTCGCGCTGAGCGTTGGCTTCAAAATGGTTTTCCGCTTCGGTAAAGTTCAAGCCGGTTTCCTGCCCGATGTACTGAGCGACAACGTTGCCAAACTCTTTGTGAGCGTTGATTCCCGTACCGACAGCCGTTCCCCCAGCAGGGAGTTCCAAAAGCGGATAGACCGCCTGGGACGCCCGTTTGCAGGACTGCTGAAGCTGTCGGGCGAACCCGCTGAACTCCTGCCCCAGCGTCATGGGCGTAGCGTCCGCCAGATGAGTGCGCCCAATTTTCAGGACGTCTTTCCATTCGTCCGCCTTGCTCGCCAAAACGCGAGCGGCTTCTCGCAGAGCGGGTAAAAGAGCGTTCATAATCTCTCGAGCGCAGGCGACGTGAATCGCCGTCGGGAAGATGTCGTTTGTGCTCTGACCGCAGTTGACGTGGTCGTTGGGATGAATCGTCTTGTTCTGGTCGAACCGGTCGCCGCCGGAAAGTTCAATTGCCCGATTGGCAATGACTTCGTTGGCGTTCATGTTGCTGGAAGTTCCCGACCCGGTTTGATAAATGTCGATGGGGAACTGGTCGTCGAACTTGCCGTCTGCAACTTCCTGACATGCTGTTACAATCGCGTCGTACTGTTGGTCGGTAATCTTGTTTTTCAGAGTTGAAAAGACGTCAAGCGACTTGTTCGCCCGGGCGCACGCCTTTTTGACAATCCCGAGTGCGTGAATGAGTTCCTTGGGAATCGGCTGACCGGAAATCGGGAAATTGTCGATGGCGCGCTGCGTCTGCGCTCCGTAATAAACGTCGCCGGGAATCTGAACTTTCCCCATGCTGTCGTGTTCGGTTCTGTAGTTCATGATAGATTAATATTGGATATTCCTTGCTATTCCGGCTTTTGCTCCGGCTGCCGGGCGGCAAGGAGCTTGTCGATTTCAGTTTGAATCTTTTGAGTGTTTGTTACAGGATTGTATTCTTCCAAAACGCGGCGATGGTTTGCCTTGCCCAGCCGATAGCGAAGCGGCAAGTCGGAAACGAGCCGGTCGAGCTTTTGCGCCAAATGGTCAGGATCGTTTTGACGAACCAGAAACCCGGTCTTGCCGTCGATAACGATTTCATTTGGACCTTGGCTTTTCGTCGCGACAACGGGAATTCTAAACGCGCCCGCTTCAACCAGAACCAGCCCAAACGATTCTTCAACCGACGTAAGCGTTAAAATATCCGCGCAAGCCAAAACGGATCGGATGTTTTCCTGGAATGGCAGAATTTGCACCCACGATTCCATATTCCGTTCCTGAATCGCCTTTTCCATCGTCCCTTTGAGCGGACCGTCGCCGACAAACAGAACTCGAACGCCGTCTGTGTACTTCATCTTTTCCAAGGCGTCGATTAAGGCGATGGGGTTCTTGCGGTCAGAGAAACGTCCTGCCCAAAGAATGACGATTTCACTGGGGCGAATCCCGAACTTCATTCGACAAAACCCGGACTCGTAACCCTCCGTATCCGTAAATCGAACGGAGTTGGGAATGGCAATCGACTTTTCCAGAGGAATCCATTTCGCACCGATTTCTCTGGACGCTTCCGACTCGAAAATGACGCGGTCTGAAAGCCGGTTAATGGTCTTCCCGATAAAGTTCATCGGCAGATACCGTGGCTGCATATACTGTTTGTTGAGAACCTCGTGAACGTGCCAGATATGGGGAACGCCCGCAATTCTGGCGGCAACGGCGCCTTCAAAAATACAGGCGGTGTTGGTATAAACCAGCTTGATGTCGTTCCGCTTGATTTGCTGGACGAGTTTATAGATTCGATACGGGCTGACGAGGCGGTTTTTCCATTCCCATAAGCTGGGCTGATAAAGCATCCACCAGTTGAGCGATCGCGTCTGATACCAGATGCCGCGATTTTGCGGCGTAGCTATCATGGGACCGTCACACCCGAAAATCACGCCCGGCTCGTACCGCGTCAAATCAATGTTTCGCAGTATGATGTCCAAGCAGTATTCCGCGCCGCCTTTAAGTCCGCTATGTCCAAGGAATAATATTTTATCCATGATAATTTTGTATTCAACACTATATATTATAGCAAGTTTCTAAAACTTGAAAAGACGGGTCAAAAATGGTGATTAAATTGAAAGAATCTCAAATTCTTCTAGCCCAGTTTGTACACTTTACCCTATCTCCCTTGACTTTTTCAGATTTTATGCGATAATAATATAGAATAATCACAAAGGCGTTGTTTAAATCAGAAAAAATGGTTGAAACAACGCTTATTCCATTGACAATAATTGACATTCATTATATATCAACGCGAAAAGCGCCGATAAAGAGAGTTAATAATCCCTATTAACTCAAAGGCGCGCGCCGTTGAGGAAATTTTTCGTCATTGCTAACCTACTTCAAAACAATGTTTAAGATTATCAGCAAAACCCTGCTGGCGCCCAATATTTGGGAAATGGTCGTCGAGAACCCGCGTTTGGCGCAGAAAGCCAAAGCCGGGCAGTTTCTCATTGTTATGCCGGACGAAAACGGCGAACGAATCCCGCTGACGATTGCCGATTTCGATCGCGAAAAAGGCACGATTACCATGGTTATCATGGCTGTCGGCGTTACGTCCCGTAAGGTGATTGCCCTGGAAGTCGGACAAAGCCTGTACGCGATGATCGGTCCGCTGGGACAGGCAAGTGAAATCGATACAAACTTCGGCACGGTCGTCATGGTCGCCGGCGGCGTTGGAACCGCTCCGATTTATCCGATTGCCAAGGCGTTTCGCGAAAGCGGCGTGAAGGTCGTTTCCATTCAGGGCGCCCGCAATAAAGAGCTGCTCTTCTGGACGGATAAACTGGCGTCCGTTTCCGACGAACATATTGTCGTTACCGACGACGGCTCTTTTGGACGCAAAGCTCTTGTAACGGAACCGCTCAAGGAGCTTCTCGAAACCCGCGGCTCGGAAATCGGCTGCGTCTATACGATCGGTCCGGCAATTATGATGAAATTCACAACGCTTACCGCTCAACCGTTTACTCAGCAGTATCCGAATTTAAAATGCATTGCCAGCCTCAACACGATTATGATCGACGGCACCGGCATGTGCGGCGGCTGCCGCGTCAAGCTGGGCGACAAGGTTAAGTTCACCTGCGTCGACGGTCCGGAATTCGACGCCTTCCTTATCGACTGGAATTCCGTCATGCAGCGTCAGAAGATTTACTGCGAACAGGAAAAATGCTCGCTCAATCGGTATATTGAGACGTTAGACAGTAAGCAATAGAAGATTTCCTATGCACTATGCACTCAGTACTATGCACTAAACGCTAATCATCCATCAATTCATTACCCATACATTATGCCAACTACAAGAACCCCCATGCCGGAGCAAGACCCCAAGGTTCGCGCTCATAATTTTAAGGAAGTCCCGCTGGGATACACCGCTGAAATGGCAATGCAGGAAGCGTCCCGCTGTCTGAACTGCAAAAAGCCGATGTGCCGAACCGGCTGCCCGGTTTCCGTTGAAATCCCCACTTTTTTGGCGTTGACCAAAGAAGGCAAGTTTGCTGAAGCGGCTCAGGCAATTAAAAAGACCAACGCGCTGCCCGCCGTCTGCGGCCGCGTTTGCCCGCAGGAAAAACAGTGCGAATCCAAGTGCATTTTAGGGATTAAAGGCGAACCGGTTGCGATCGGTCGGTGTGAACGTTTCGTCGCGGACTACGAACGCGAAAACGGTCTGGTTACGATTCCCGAAAAAGAACCCTC
This sequence comes from uncultured Planctomycetota bacterium, assembly GCA_902770245.1. Classification (GTDB taxonomy): domain Bacteria; phylum Planctomycetota; class Planctomycetia; order Pirellulales; family Thermoguttaceae; genus RUG11551. Next base: position 5,538 of record CACXSS010000107.1, read on the forward strand.
CACGGGCAAAAAAGTCGCCGTTGTCGGCTCCGGTCCCAGCGGCTTGAGCGTTGCCGGCTCCTTGATTCTCAAAGGACACGACGTTACCATTTTCGAGGCGTTTCACCGTCCCGGCGGCGTTTTGATGTACGGCATTCCGGAGTTCCGTCTTCCCAAAGCGATTGTCGAAGCGGAAGTCGGATACCTGCAAAAGCTGGGCGTGAAAATCGAGACAAACGAAGTTATCGGCAAAACGATTACCGTTGACGAACTGCTTAACGAAGAAGGTTTTGACGCTGTTTATATCGGCGTTGGCGCCGGTCTGCCGTCCTTTATGGGTACGCCGGGCGAAGACCTCGGCGGCATCTATTCCGCCAACGAATATCTGACGAGATCCAACCTCATGAAGGCGTACAAATTCCCGGAATGTGACACGCCCATCGTTCGCGGAGGGAAAGTTTGTGTCGTTGGAGGTGGAAACGTCGCTATGGACGCCGCCAGAACCGCTTTGCGACTCGGCGCGGATTCCGTTACAATCATTTATCGCCGATCTCAGGACGAACTCCCCGCCCGAGGCGAAGAAGTTCATCACGCTAAAGAAGAGGGCGTCGAGTTCTCGTTCCTTACTAACCCGGTTGAATACATCGGGAACGAGAAAGGCATGGTCTGCCAGGTCAAATGTCAGAAGATGGAACTGGGCGAACCGGACGCATCCGGACGCCGCCGCCCGATTCCCATTGAAGGCTCGGAATTCGTCCAGGACTGCGATACGGTTATCGTCGCCGTCGGTTCGGGCGCCAACCCGGTTGTTACAAAAGCAACCCCCGGCATGGAACTCAACAAACGCGGATACATTATCGCCAATGAAGAAACCGGCAAGACGACCAAAGACCGCGTCTGGGCGGGCGGAGACATCGTAACCGGAGCTGCGACCGTTATTCTCGCCATGGGCGCCGGTCGAGCCGCTGCCGCCGACATCGACAAGTTCCTCATGGGAACGAAGGAATAACGACAAATTGTCAACCTGAAATCAATCAGTAACCGCCCCGGAAAAAGACGTTTCTGGGGCGTTGTTGTTTCTTTGCACCACTTTGGCGCTGTGACACAGCCGAAGGTCTGGGAGTGCGGCGGCTTGACGCCGCCTTGTCCAATGACCTGCACTCGTTCTGTGACGCAGTCGAAATTCTTACCGGGTCGCGGACGAAGTCCGCCGAAGTTTATTAAGCCGCAAAGATTCCAAAGAAATCTATTAATACTTTGCGTACTTTGCGACCTGGCGCGTGAGTTTTTTCTGTTCTCATTTTTCTACCTATTGCAATTAATATTAGATTCTGTATAATTGAGGAATAACGCTCCAGACGCGAAGCGTCCACTATTCCCCATTCCCCATTCCCTACACCCTAACAAAATGCTGCTTGCTTACGATTTAGGAACCGGCGGGGCGAAAGCCTCACTTTACGAAAACGACGGGACGCTCTTGGCAGCGTCTTTTGAATCTTATTCTACGTATTATCCGCAGTCCGGATGGCACGAACAGCGTCCGGAAGACTGGCGCAAGGCGATTATCGCGTCAACGAAAAAGTTGCTGGCGGAAACGAAAGCCGACCCGAATCAGGTTGAGGCGATTGCTCTGTCCGGACATTCGCTCGGCTGCGTTCCGCTGGACAAGTCCGGAAAGCTGCTCTTGGAGTCCACGCCCATCTGGTCGGACAGCCGCGCAGGCGACCAGGCGGAAGCGTACTTCAAAACAAACGATTATCTGTCGTGGTATCGGAAAACCGGGGCGGGATTTCCCCCGGGGCTGTACACGATTTTCAAGCTGCTGTGGTACAAGGAACATCTGCCGGACATGTTTGAGCAGATGGACAAGTTCATCGGCACGAAGGATTATATCAACTATTGGCTTACCGGGGTTGCGGCGACGGACTATTCCTACGCTTCCGGCTGCGGCGGGTATTCGCTGACTGACTGGAACTATTCAGACGAAATCATAGAATCGACGGGGCTGCCGCGATCCATTTTCCCGGAACTGTACCCGTCAACGGGCGTTTTGGGAACGCTAACCGCTCAGGCGGCTACGGAGTTGGGGCTGCCGCAGACGGTCAAGGTCTGCGCCGGCGGGGTTGACAACTCCTGTATGGCTTTGGGCGCCAAAGCGTACACAGACGGGCGGTCGTACGCCTCGCTGGGGTCTTCCAGCTGGATCGCTGTTTCCAGCTCTCAGCCGCTGCTGGACGACAAATTTCTGCCCTACGTTTTCGCTCACGTCGTACCGGGTCAGTTCGCGTCGGCAACCGCTATTTTCTCGGCTGGAACGACGCTTCGCTGGATTCGGGACAACTTCTGCCGCGACCTGACGGCGCTGTCTGAAAAGACGGGAGAAAACGTCTACGCGCTGATGATGGACGAGGCGGACAAGGGATCAGAAATCGGCGCCCGCGGTCTGCTGCTTAACCCGACATTTGCCGGCGGATCTTCTCTGGAACCGTCGAGCGAAATGCGCGGCGGACTGTTCAATATTGACCTGAGTCACACCCGGGCGGACGTCATTCGCGCTGCGCTGGAAGGCGTTGCGCTCAACCTCCGCAAGGCTTTTGACACGCTGGACTCGATTCTCGTCAAAGACGCTCAAAACGCCGCGTCTGAACACGCAACGCTTTTGGTTGGCGGCGGGGCTATCAGCCCAATTTGGCGACGAATTTACTGTGACGCCTGGAACCGTTCGGTGGAAAAGACCAATATCGACCAGGACGCCGCTGCGTTGGGAGCCGCTGCAATTGCCGCTGTCGGAACCGGGCTGTGGAGCGACTTCAGCCGTCTGGACGAAATCCACAAGACGCAGGAAATCCTCAACCCGATTCCCGAAAACGTTAAGAAGTACAACGAGATTCTTCCGAACTTCCTCGAAACGGCAGAAATGCTGACGGCGTTAGCCAAGAGTTAGACATTAGAGGCGAGGAGCGTCGCGAAGCGTCGTCCCGAAAGCGTTTCAAGCGCCGACTCCTCGCCCAACTCAAAGAATTGTCACGCAATATCCAATAACACTGCTTGAAACTATAAAAGAGCTTTTGCAAGAAAGAAAAAGCCCCTGCAAGAAATTGCAAGGGCGAACGATATCCCCAGCAGGAAGTAAACCAATCGTATTTAAGTGGTTTACAGGATAAGGAGTTACAAGAAACCGGGGTTGACGTAATCCCGGAATTTCCCCCGGAATACCCTTTAATACAAGAAATTCTGAATTATTTAATCAGATTAAATCCAGAGGATTTGACCGGGATTCTGAATGAATTGGAAAGCAGATTTGCAGATTAGTAGGGAGATGGAACGATGGAACGAAAAAAAAGACAAACCAGAAAGACAAAGGGTAGACCCTGCGTAATTACAAGTGATGTTCTCGAAAAGCTGATTGGAGCTTTTCAGATGGGGTTATCAATTCGGGAGGCGGCGGCGTTCGTTGGAATTTCCAAAACGGCGATTTGTGATTATCTGGCGAAAAATCCAGAGTTCAAAGATAATGTAAAGACCCTTCAAATTAAACCGTCAACGCTTGCTAAAGTTACAATTTACGGGGCTTTAGCGGCGGGCGATATTGAAGTCAGTCGATGGTTTTTGGAACGACAAAGCAAGAGAGAATCGGAAAAGGAAAGAGCGCGTTTAATGCGAGTTCAAAGACAAGAAATTGAAAGAGCTAGTAATCCAGAATCACTTCCAGACGCTATAGTTGACCTAACCGGGCATTGGGCGAGGGTTGACGCTTATTTTTCAAGTCGAAAACCAGAGAGCGAAAAGCAAGAAGGGGAAACAAAAGCAGGCGATTGAGCAGACCCGGCTGATTATCGGTACGGTCGCCGGATTCGCTCTGGAATCGCTCTGGTTGATTCTGAAGGATATTCTATCCTGACTTCATCGTGTAACAATTCCCTTTTGCCTATTTTGATATTTTGTTTTTTTGCTAAAATTTTTTAATTTTATCGTAATTTTGCTTGACAAAACAAAAAATAGGGGTATATTAAAATATGCAAGCTCGACCAAAGAAATTTTTGTTCGTTCAAAAGTTCAAAAAAGAACCTAGTAATACTCTAGTAAAAGTATTGTAATCCAAAGTCATTGGTAATCCCCTAAATAGCGATTCTTGTAACCGTCTTATGGTTGCAGGAATGGAACATTTTAATTTGTAACATTTCCTTTTTAGACAAGGATATTTGGGCGCTATTTATAAAAAACTGTTCGTATGAATGGTTGTATCCTTGTCGAAATTGAAAGGAATTGTTTTCTATGAAAGAACTGAAGGAAAACGACCGACCCCTGAACAAACGACAGCTTAGTGATTATTTGCAGTGCAGTTTGCGTCAAGTCGATTATCTGCGAGAGAAAGGTTTGCCGAGCATGAAATTGGGCGGCATGATTCGATTTGACTTTGAAAGCGTGCGGCAATGGTTGAAAGCTCAAGAAACGCAAAACAACGGACAAAAAGCCGATTGAGCTTTTAACGCTAGATGAAGTGCGGCGAACAATTTTTTTGTTTTTCTTTTCTGTATTGCAATGAAGGAGAGAACAATTTATTGTTCTCGACTGATATTGCAATACCTTTTCTTAAAAAGGTATATGTATATGTTAATGTGCAGATTATTCAATACTGCCTATTTTAACATTATCGTAGAATTTGACGACAACGGAAAACAAGTTTTGAAAAATAGCAATGTGGTTTAGTCAAAAATGTAATATCGCTAAAGACCCGAAATTGTTCCAATTGATGAGAGATTGTCCCGGCGATGGATTATCCGTCTATATCATTCTTAAAGACAATTTAATGAGCAACGGAGGGGTATTGAACGAAGGCGAAATCGATATAATGATTTATAGTACCCCTTTTCAAGACCCCGGGAAAGTAAAAGAAATTATCAAAAAATGTATTGAG
>CACXSS010000108.1 GCA_902770245.1 uncultured Planctomycetota bacterium
ATGATATTTGATTGGTCATTGACTTTTTCTCTTTTATAGGGTATAATTAATAGAGAAGTTAAAATCTGATAAATTATCAACCCTTAAATTTAGTACAATACTGTCATGATAAATCGAAACATTTTCCTTAGCGTTGTTTTGATTCTGGCGATTGCAGGCGTCGTCAGAAGTCAGGATTCCCCCTGTTTTGAGGCGGTTAAAACGGACGTCATGAACGTCAAAACGTCTGCAAAAGCGATGGACGTTCAACTCAATAAAGCGTCGGATCTGTATCTGGTTGTTACATACGGGCCGGACAACTACGACTTCGACCAGGCGGCGTGGTGCAACCCGACTCTGTACGACGCTGACGGGAACGCCGTCGACATGACAACGCTCAAGCCGGTCTCCTCTCAGACGGGATGGGGAACCATGCTCATCAATAAAGATCACGCCGGCAAGCCCGTTAAAATCTGCGGCAAGACGTTTGAAAAAGCCATTTACGCTCACGCGCCGTCGATTCTGCATTACAAGCTGGACGGCAAATATGCGCGATTTACCGCTGACGTTGGGCTGGTCGAGTCCGCGAAAAACGGAACTGTTACATTCGAGGTTTACTGCCATCCGGTGGAATACCCGTCGAAAGCGAAGTACATGAAAGGCATGCCCGGCGCGCCGGCGGCTCCGTTAGAACCGGTTCCGACGGCAGACAAGGCGCCCTTTACGTTCAATGCGTCTGCCGCAAAACGGCTGCTGGACAAAGGCATTGAGGAAATCGTCTTTATTCGCCGCGTTACGCTCACGTCCAACCACGTTTATACAGACCACGTCAATTCCCGCTGGGCGCCCGGCGGTGGGCTGGCGATTCTCAATCTCAAAACCGGGAAAGTTCGAGACGTCAACCCGATTCTCGCCGGCGGCGTGATTAACCGGTTTGACGTGTCCTTCGACGCGAAGAAAATCGTCTTTGACTGGAAACGTTCCAATCAAGAAGGATACCGCATTTACGAAATCAACGTTGACGGCTCCGGGCTGAAACAGCTCACCTTCCCGCCGGAAATTGAAGACGCGCTTCATAAACGATTCGCGACCAGCGGATACCATCGCGGCACGGACGACATGCAGCCGTGTTACCTGCCCGACGGCGGAATTGCGTTTATTACAACGCGGTGTCTGTTTTCCGTTTTGTGCGATTCCGGAGACAACCTGACCGTTTCCAACCTGTACCGCATGAACGGCGACGGTTCCAACATGCAGTCGCTGACCTTCTCCGCGCTGTCGGAACAGTCGCCAGCGGTTTTGCCGGACGGCAGAATTCTGTACCATCGCTGGGAATACGTCGACAAGGCGGCGGGAAACGTCAAAGCCCTTTGGGCGGTTAACCCGGACGGGACGAACTCAACGGAAATCTACGGCAACACGATCACGTTCCCGGAAACGATGATTTACGCCCGCCCCATTCCCGGGACAACCAAAATCGTTTTTCTGGGCGCGTCACACTGTTGTCCCAACAACGCCATGGGCACGGTTATCGTAATCGACGTTAAAGACAACGTCCGATCCATCGACACGATGAAATACGTTACGTCAGACGTTGCGGCGTTTCATCACAACGGTTTCCATTTCAAAGACGCTAACGGGAACTGGTACCGGGATTCTACCGGTACGCCGGGACGTCTGTTCAAAGACCCGTACCCGATTAACGAGAACCTGTTTTTGGTTTCCTGCAAGCCGAAAGGGCTGGCGTGGAATGACCCGACCGGATACGGTCTGTGCGTTATCGATGGAACAGGAGCGGACGAACCGCTTTTGAAAGACGATTCCGTTTCCTGCTGGCTGCCGTATCCGCTTGTCGCGCGACCGGTACCGCCGGTTCGTCCAAGTTTGATAAACGAAGCGCTCGCCAAAGAGAACAAAGCGGTCGTCGTCATGACAGACGTCTACGCCGGGTTGGACAACGTTCCCCGCGGGACAATTAAATATCTCCGAGTTCTGGAACAGATTCCGCGTTCGTGGTCAGCCCGCAAACCGTACTACGACGACCACGCCGGCACGACGCACGCCCATTCCGCTATCGGCGCCGGGCATCTGGCGGTCAGAATTCAGCTGGGAATCGTTCCAGTTGAGGAAGACGGCTCCGCCCGATTCTACGTTCCCGCCGACAGAGCGATTATATTCCAGGCGCTCGACAAGGACTTCCGCGCCGTCCAGACGGAACGCACGTACGTCAATTTCCGTCCAGGCGAAACCCGCGCCTGCGTTGGATGTCACGAAACGCCCAACAACGCGCCGACCCGGTCGACGATTCAACTGCCCATCGCCATGACAAAACCGATTGCCGTCATGAACGCTCAGCCCAACCAGATCAGCGGCTATCTTCGCGGCGCGTATCTCAACGGATCCGAAATGACGTTCGACTACGAGCGGCAAATTCAGCCGATTCTCGACAAGCATTGCATCGTTTGTCACGACGGGACAACAGGCGAAGGCAAATCCGCTCTCAACCTGACCGGAAAGCCGGAAGGGACGTACAGCGTTTCGTACAACTCCATGAAAAAGCTGGCGGACAACGAAAGCAAACTTCTGTGGGGGAACCGCAAAGAGCGCAACGAAGACGCCGCGTCAAACGGAATTGAGTACATCCCGCCGTACCAGATCTGCTCGCCGTCGTCGTCGCTTTCCGCCTGGCTGACGGATACGGACTGCACGTACAACAACGACGCGGTCAAACAGTACGCCAAACAACTTAAAGCATGGCATCCGACCGTCAAGCTCAGTCCTGACGAACTGCTGACAATCAACAACTGGCTGGACGACAACTGCCCGTTCCACCCGTCGTTCTTCGGCAGACTGCATTCCAAATTTGAAGGGCAGCCGAACTACCGTCCCGTCGTTACACCGGAAGAATGCCGCGACAGAAACCTGCCGAAACGGTTTGAATATTGAGCGGCGAAGGCGAAAGTACACACTAACCCCGAAGGGGTTACATTTCTATAACCGGCGGGCGGCGAGGCGCCGCTCCCAGTCCGCGCTGCCGCGCGAAACGTATTATAACCGCTCCCGTTGGTCGCTTGCTCTAACCCCGAAGGGGTTACATTTCTATAACCGGCGGGCGGCGAGGCGCTCTGATAAAATTTGTATCTACAGGTTTTGTTAGAGTGCCTACTTTTTAAATGAATAGATGTTATTACAATCCGTATTCATTTTTTAGTTTCTGAATGATATTTTCCGTCTGTCTCGGAAGAACCGTGCTTTCATAAGTTCTTATCAACTTATCAGGGAATTGAGATTGATAGATTTTTAGCTTTTCTTGCCAGCGCTTATCGTAATCTTCAATTCCTAACATACCTACATGTTCCCAATATAAATCTATCCCATCAGGCAAGTGAATTGTGAAATCTGGTAAAAGATATTGATCCGATTGGCTACCATAATGGAGTTTTTGTTCATAGGTATAATCAATTCCTGATTTATAAAGCAAATCCGAAATAATTACCTCTGATTTACTTCGAACTCTATTTCCATCAGCGGTAGTATAAATTTTACCGAGTTTAAATTTATCAACCCCTAAGTAGTAAGCAATGTCCTGATGCAAATGATTGGATTCTTCAAAATGTTCAATAAGATATACTAAATAATCTAACAATGAATGTCTGTAAGATTTTTTCTGTTCAATATCCGCAAGAATTTCCTGCATTGAAACCTGATCAATTTCAGTTTGATTAATGTTTAAAATCAAACAACGGTCCAAAGGATTTTTGGATTTAACCGAACCCTCTATAAATGCTTGATAAATACATTCTATTATTTCTCTTGGGGTTAAATCCGGATAATTTTTAAGAACGCTTATAAGGTATTTACTACGAGTACTATCGACGAATTGTTGAATTTTATCGTTTTGTATGTCAATCAATGGTCTTAATGACGTGAAACCTTTACATTCAATTTGAAGTAATGGATATCTTTGAAAATAATGAAAACATTCTTGAATGTCTTCGTCATTATCAAAAAGAGAAATTGGTCTAAATCCCGTATTTGTTCCTGTAATTTTGTGATAAGACTGTATGAGATTTTCTTCACTCGGAAAACTCTGATCTATGAAGTCTTTATGTTTAACTTCAATATTTTTGTTTGAATACAACAAGTATGCGTTAGCGCAATTACCATCACGACCTGCACGTCCAATTTCCTGATAATACTGCTCAACAGATTCTGGAATCATAAAATGAATGACCGTTCGAATATCAGGAATATCCATTCCCATTCCAAAGGCATTTGTGGCAAAAATAATTTGCGTTTCTCCAGATTTGAAACGTCCTGCTACTTCAGCACGTTCCTGTGCAGACATTTCTCCGTGAAAAAACTCCGCTTTTAAACCTTTTTCAATTGCTTTTTTGCATAAATCTTCGACACCTCGAGTATGTTTTTTTCGGTAAATATAAACGAGAATCTTTTCAGATAAATGACGATTTATGATATTCCAAAATTCTTCTTCTTTTTCAATTTCGTCGCTAAACTTCTGAACATGCAACTGAATATCACTACGAATTAATTTCTCTTGACAAGAAATAACATTGTTCTTTTCAATATTGAATGCTGAACAAATATCTGCGGTTTCTTTCGGGTTAATTGTTGCGGTTAATGCTAATATTTTAATCCAATTATCAGAGCCAAAAATCTGATTTAAAAAATCTGGAATACGTTTATAAAACGGACGAAAGTTTTCTCCCCATTGACTGACACAATGAACCTCATCAATAACCAACAACTTAATATCAGATTTTCGTTGACGAACGCAAGCTTCAAAAAAGCCATCAGTCGCTAACTTTTCAGGGCTAACAAAAATAAATTGAGGATTTAAATTTCCGTTAGCGAAATCGCACATAAGTTTTACTTGATTCTTTACTGATATGCCGCTATGTAAAACTAATACCTCATAACCTTGTTCTTCCAGTTTTGCAGCTTGTTCGTCTATAAGCGCAATTAAAGGCGAAATTACAATAGCAATTCCTTTTAACTCAGCAGCTACCATCCAGTAAATTACCGATTTACCACCGCCAGTTGGCATAACGCAAAGTGTATTTCCATTCAAAATCACATTTTCAATAACTTTCTTCTGAAAGTCTTTAAGCGTAAAATTCAATTTTGGAAATAGTTCTTTAAAGTCTTTATCCAAATCAACCATGACGCCACCCCAGTCCATTATTGGGAATCGGTTTAGACAATTGGTCAATTGTATCGCGATGAAGATTTGCAATAAAATTCATGTATGCGTCAACAATCACATAGCGGTAATCCGGATCAATATAAACATCCATCTGCTCTGCTTTTTCCTTTAACATTTTATAGATATTAAAGGCATACCAAGCATACAAATAGTATGGGAAATAGAAGTTGTGTTCAGTCAAGCAATCATCAATTTTAACCATCAGAAATTCAGAATCTTCCTGACAGCCAAACGTCTTTTTTTGTGTTAAAAACCATAACGCCCAAATCGCATCTTTGCCTCTGTTTGGAAAGAGTCTTGGGTCATTTTTGTACAAAATAAAACTTGAAACTCCATAACCAATAACGTTGGCATAACCAATTCCTTCGAACGTAATCAAATCCAATTCTGATACGCTAGAAACCGTTTCGTATAAATCAGAATCGTTAAATTCTTTTTTATAATTGGTCAATAAATTACTTAAGTCAACAAAAACTTATAAAGGTCATCCGGGTTTGCACATGTAAAACAAGTTTTGAATTTATCCAGAGCTTCTGCAGGGCTGTGAAGGATACTTCGAATGTAGGGACATTCTTTTCTAAGTGTTGTATTTTTAAAAGTATAAGTATCATCTGCTACTTCAGCAAGGAAATCCTTATCCAACAAATCGAGATAAAATTCCCGATCTTTTTCAAACTTATTGACGCTATCTTTAACAATGTTTCTAAACGCCATTGTTGAATTCTGTTTTTGTGAAGGTCTTGTACTGCGTTGAACATTAACCCCCATAATGGTTTGTGCATTCTGAAAATCTTCTGTTGACGGCGTTGTCCCCGCTTCGGTAGCCAAAAACTTGTCAAAATAGGTACCGAAATTAGCTTTGATTTCTTTCAATACTGCGTCAATATGCTCCGGTGTACGAATCAGTTCTCTGTCTGGATATTCGTTGTCTGGATAAATTCTGAAATACATAATAAACTCTCCCAAAGTTCAAAACATACAATCGTGTAACAACTATTATTATGACTTTTTTATAAATTTCAATAGGTGGGGACAAAAAATGTTATAAAAAAATCATAAATTTTCACCCCTATTTCTTTGGCGGCTGGTGGCTGCTGCCGCCGAGGGCGTCGTGGAGGGCGATGGAAAGCGTTTCTCCAAACGTCGGGTGAGCGTGAACGACGCTGGCGAGGCTCTTTACATCTGCGCCGCCGTTGACCAGTACGGACGCTTCGTTAATCAGTTCTGACGCCATGGGACCGTAGATGTGTATTCCCAGAATTCGGGTTTGACAATCGCCGGAAGCGACCAGAATTTTAACGAATCCCTCGCCCATGCCGGACGCAACCGCTCGACCGTTGCCGCCGAAAATCGTTCTGCCAATCGAGAGCGTCAAAGAGTTCTTGGCGCAGTATTCCTCCGCCGCCTGCTGAGACATTCCCACAGAAGCCGCAGACGGTTCTCCGTAAACGACGGACGGGATGGCGGCGTAGTCAATCGGGAACGGATAGAACTCTTCGGAATCGGAACCGTTGAGGCTTTGAACGGCGACTTTAGCGGCGCGTTCGCCCATGACGGACGCAGAATGAGCCAGCATCGACAAGCCTGTTATGTCCCCAATGGCGTAGACGTCCTGACGAGACGTTTTAAGCGTGTTTGGATCGACTTTGACAAAGCGGCGGTTCATTTCCAGACCCAGTTCAGAAAACGCCTCCGTATTGGGCGCGCGTCCAACCGCCATGAGAACGGTTTCGGCGGGAATGCGCTCTGTTACATCGTTACAGGAAACGACGACGTTGACTTCTGCGTCGCTGTCAGCGGGTTCAATCGCTTCCACCTTGACGCCGGTTTTAACCGTAACTTTGGCAGATTTGAGAGACTTCAGCAGCGCGTCGGCAACTTCCTCGTCCAGATTGGGCGCCAGGCGCGGCAGGGCTTCGACAATCGTTACTTTTGATCCAAAAGCGGAAAAGATGCGAGCCATTTCAACGCCGATAACGCCGCCGCCGACAATTGTCAGATGCGGCGGAATGGTCTGAATGTTGAAAATGTCGTCGCTGGTAAGAACCTGCGGCAGGTCTGCTCCCGGAATGGGAATCGTCGCCGGACGCGAGCCGGTCGCCAGAATCAGGCGTTTACAGCCCAGAACGACTTCGTTTTCTTTATCCTTGGCGGATGTAACAACGACGTTGTCCAAATCGTGAACGACCGCCGTCCCGTTATAAACCGCAACGTTCCAGGATTTGAGCAGCGCGCCGACGCCCATCGACAGCCGTTTGACAACGCGGTCTTTGAACTTGACCATGGCGGGCATGTCAATGTTGACAACCTGAGCGTCAATCCCGCGTTTGGACGCCTGTTTGACTCTTTCGATTGTCTCGGCGTTGTCGAGCCACGTCTTGGACGGAATGCAGCCGCGATTGAGGCACGTTCCGCCCAGCCCGCCGCCAGCTTGAGCTTCTTTTTCGATCAAAGCAACAGAAAATCCGTATTTCGCGGCTGTAACAGCGGCAATATATCCGCCGGGACCGCCACCGACAACGAGAATGTCATAGTTCGTCATATTGTATGAAATGGGTTAAGGTTATAAACAATCAATGCAAAAGTGGTTAGTCGTCATATTAGGCGAATGGGAAAAAGTCTCTCCGCGCCCCTGTCGATGACAGCTAACCACTCTCGTTTGAGATTAAATCAGGAATTATTGTTCGTTCTCGGATTCCGCATCGTCAACGTCGTCGTCAACTTCTTCGGAGTCGTCAAAATCTTCGTCGAATTCTTCATCCAATTCTTCGTCGTACTCTTCCTCGGGTTCTTCCTTGGGCGGAAGAACTTCTTTGAGCATCTGAGAAATCATAATGGAATTCTTAACGCCCTGATCGAGGTAGAATTCCAGATGAGGAACAAATCGGGACTTGATTCTCTGGGCGATTTTCGTTTGCAGAAAACCAGCGCAGGATTTAAGCCCTTTCAGGCACAGGTTCTGTTGAGCTTCCGTGCCCATAACGGAGACGTAAACCTTCGCCTGCCGCAAATCTCCGCTGACTTTGCAGGAAATTACCGTAACGTTTTTCACGCGCGGGTCCTGCACTTCAGACAGAATCGACATGGCAACGGTTTCCCGAATCGCTTCCTGAACTTTTTCCGTTCTTCGTGACATATACTACAGTTTCCTTGATACTTCTTCAATCTTGTAGGCTTCAAAAACGTCGCCTTCTTTTATGTCGTTGAAGTTTTGCAGCTTGATACCGCATTCGTACCCCTGCTGAACTTCCTTGACGTCGTCCTTCTCGCGTTTGAGCGTGTCGATGGCGTAATCGCCGATAATTCGGTTCTCTCGAATCAGACGGACGCGGCAGCCGCGCTGAACCATGCCGGACAAAACTCGGCAGCCGGCAATCGTTCCAACGTGACTGATAACGAAGCGTTTCTGGACGACAATTCTTCCCAGCTCGGTTTCCTTCTCTTCCGGCTTGAGCATGCCTTCCATAGCCGCCTTGATGTCGTCGGTCATCTTGTAGATGATGTCGTAACGGCGAATCTGGACGCCCTTCTGTTCCGCCAGAACGCGGGCGTTTTCGTCCGGAACAACGTTGAATCCGAAGATAATCGCGTTGGACGCGTCTGCCAGAGCAACGTCCGCTTCGGTAATTCCACCGACCATCGCCTGAAGGATGCGAATCTGGACTTCCGGATTTTCCAGCTTGGCAATTTCCGCCTTGATGGCTTCGATTGACCCGCGGACGTCCGTACGGAGAATGATGTTGAGCGTCTGTCCTGACGTGCTGAACAGGTCTTCCAGCGTGACGTGCTTGACAGCCGTCCCCGCCATGTCCTGCTGATGCTCGAATTCCGCCTTGCGAGCGGCAATCTCGCGCGCTTCAGTGATGTCGTCTAAAACGTAGAACTTGTCGCCAGCCCCCGGCGCTTTATCCAACCCAAAGAGGTTGACCGGCATGCTGGGGAGCGCTTTCTGGACGCGGTTTTTCGTCTGTAACGTTTCCGTCATGGACTTGACTCTGCCGTAGGCGGAACCGCAAACGACGATGTCGCCGACCTTGAGCGTACCCTTCTGAACGAGAACTTTGGCAATGGCGCCCTGATCCTGATTGAGCTGGGATTCCAGGCAGATGCCCATCGCCGCGCGTTTCGGGTTGGCTTTGTAGTCGTGCAGTTCTGCAACGGTCAAAATCGTATCGAGCAGTTCGTCAACGCCTTCGCCTGTCATGGCAGAGCACTTGACGACTTCAACGTCGCCGCCCCATTCAGACGGCAACACATCATGCGACGCCAGTTCCTGCAATACCTTGGGAACGTTGACGCCGGGGATGTCGATCTTATTCAGAGCGACAACAATCGGGACGCCGGCGGCGCGAGCGTGACTAATCGCTTCCTCGGTTTGAGGCATGACGCCGTCGTCTGCCGCGACAACCAAAACGGCGATGTCGGTGCAGTTGGCGCCGCGAGCGCGCATTTCCGTAAACGCTTGGTGACCGGGCGTATCGACAAAAGTAATTTTGTTACCGTCTTTGGAAATTTGATACGCTCTGATATGCTGAGTAATTCCGCCCTTTTCGCCGGAGCAGACGTCGATGCCGATGATTCTGTCAAGCAGCGACGTCTTGCCGTGGTCGACGTGCCCGAGAAAGGTAATAACCGGCGGACGAGACTTGAGGTCTTCCGGAGCGTCTTCCATTTCCTCGGCGGCTGTGATAAGCTTTTCTTCCAGGGACTGGGGCTGACGAATCTCGACGTTGAGATTGAGTTCCGCCGCGACCAGTTCTGCCGTGTCAGCGTCCATGGACGCGGTGATTGTCATCGGCATGCCCATCTGCATGAGCTTGGCAATAACTTTTGTTACAGGCAATTCCAGTTCTTCCGCAAAAGAGCGAACAGTAATCGGGAGCGTAATAACGATCTTGTTTTTACGCGGGGCAGCCGTGTTCTGACCGGTTCTGACCAAATGCTTTGGTCTGTTGAGGGCTTCCTCATAATCGTTCTGTCTGCCGCCTTTTCTTCCTGGAGGCAACGCAGACTTGCCCATACCGCGTTCTTTGCGTTTTTGCTGACGCTGGTCGCGGTTCATCATGCCCACGGTTCCGCCGCGCTTCGACGTCTTTTCCTTGCCTTTAACCTGAGTCTCTTCCTGGATATCGTTTTTGTTGTTATTCTTTTTCTGCTTGTTCTTCTTCTTTTCAGACGCAGCGTTGAGTTCTTCCTGACGCTGACGGCAGGTTCTTTTTCCTTCTTTTGAGCGGGCTGTTTGACTTCCGGCATCGGCGCCAGCAGTCGCTGCAGCGGACCGCGGCGGCGTTCGTCCTTGTTCTTTTTCTCCGATTCTGCCGGCTTTTTGCGCTCTTCGCGATGACCGATAACGTTAATTACGGGAATCGAACGCTTGCGAACCGGCTGAGGAGGTTCCGCAGGAGTCTGCTGTTCCGCGGCGGGCTTGTCGCCAGAAACCGGCTTTTCCTCCGTAACAGGTTTTTCCTCAACAACAGGCTTTTCGTCTGTAACCGGCTTTTCCTCCGTAACCGGCTTTTCCTCAACGACAGGCTCGACGGTTGGAGTTGACGTTGCTTCCGGCTTTGTTTCGCCTTTCGTTTCCGGCTCGGATTCCGTTGTCGGTTCAGGAGTTGGCTCCGTTTGACCGTCAGAAACGCGATCTTCTGCGCGTTTAATAACGTGGATGATCGGCATTTTCGGACCGGACTTCGGCTTCTCTTCCGTTGCAGGAGCGTCTGCAGCTTCCGATTTCGGTTCTGCGTCGGTCTTTTCGGTCTTAACCTCCGGCTGGCTGTCAGAAGTCGGCTTGCTCTGTTGAGCAGTAACGTCTGAACTGTCTGTCGTTTCAGAAACGGGTTCCGGCTGAGCGGGTTTAGACGTTTGCTCTGCCGTTTGTTCCGGTTTAGCCAAATCAGAATCCGGAGTCTTGGGTTTGACGTCCTTGGTTTTATCGGGTTCTTCCGGTTTAGGACGCGATTTGATTCTCTGAGTCAAATCTGGAACCTTTCCGTAATCCATTGGATGAGATGGCGGAACAGGCGCGTTGTTAACCGGAGCCGTAAAATCAACGACAGTCTTTTTGGGTTGCTGCGCGAGATGAGTTTTGATCTTTTCAACATCGTCGTCAGTCAGGTTCGTCAAAGCCGCAGCTTTGTTTTTAATACCCAACTGCTGACAAAGTTCGATCAGAACTTTGCTTTCGACGTTAAGATCCTTCGCTAACGCATAAATTCTAATGGTCAATCGACAACTCCTCGGATTAGAGCCAACGGTTTACAAAACTGCAAACGCTAACTCGGGAATCCGTTAAAATACCTTGACGGTTCCCCGATGAGGCCTTCCAAATGATTGACGTCAATCTGAATTTATGGAGTAAGGTTACATCGGGAAACGTCCAATAAAAAAGTGAAACAAATCGGCAGACAACGCATGCCTGCTCGGGTTAAATACAATTATAACTCAAAACGAGTTTGATTATTCTCGTTTGTATTTTTTATTTTATCAGTTTTCTGAAACCGAATCGTCTGATTC
>CACXSS010000109.1 GCA_902770245.1 uncultured Planctomycetota bacterium
CTTCTGGACACCGTGTCCAGAAGTCCCCCTGTCTGCGGCCCCGTCGCTACCGCTCCTGGGCCTTATTCTCCCGCCCTCCGGGCAGGTCGAGGAGGTGGTCGATGTTGGCCTTGACCGCCACCGCCTCCCGCATTTCCTGTTGTGCCGCCCGGTATTGAGCGTAGAGTTTTTTCTGAGCATGCCCAGCAAGGCGTCTTTTCCTTTCTGTGCGTTTGGCGAATCCGCCGGGGCGACTTTCCATAACGCCGCCGCAACCGCCGCCTTAACGGGTTCAATTAATTCTGATTGGAAAGCGTCGCCGGGTTCCGATTCCGAACCGTCAAGCGGTTTCCCGTCCAGCAGAGCACAAAGCGATTCTGCCGCCGATTCCGCCTCCGATCCAAAGGCGCCTAACGCCTGAGCGGTCGTAATACGAACAGCGTCCATTTTGGATTTGAGCGCTTCAGTCAATGCGGGAACGGCTTTTTTGTCCTGAATTCTTCCTAACGCCCAGGCGCAGACGGCTCGCGTATACTCGTATTCTTTAATATCCAGAAGCCGTTCGCATAACGCGTCGACGGAGGACGCTGCCGGAGCCCCGATTTCTCCCAAGGCGTATCCCGCATACCATCGCGTTCTGTTTTGAAGGTTTTCCGTCGATTCCGTTTTCGACAATTGAGCCGTCCAGTGCGCGGCGTCTTTACCGTCAAAAGTTTCCTCCTGAGCAAACAGAAGAGCGGGAATTAACGTCAGCAGAGTAAAAAGTATCGTTCGCATTTTAGGGAATGGGGTTAGGCGTTGAGGCAGTAGGCAGTAGGCAGTAGGCAGTAGAGCGCAAGCGCCTCAAAAACTATTGCCTACTGCCTCTTGCCTATTGCCTAATCTTGCATCCAAATATCCGGCAGGTTTCGGCAATGTTCAGCCGCGTCCATGCCGTAGCCGTAGAGGAACCGGTCGGGAGCGGGCATTCCGGGGAAATCGACAACGACGTCGGCTTCTCGCCGTTGAGTTTTGTCGATCAGCGCGGCAATCTTAACCGACGATGCGCCGTTACGCATGCAGTATTCCCGCAGTTTGTTAATCGTCCAGCCGGAATCGACAATGTCTTCGATAAGTAAGACGTGCCGTCGTTCCATGCTTATGGAAGAAGAATGTTGAATGGTAACCGTCCCGCTGGTGTGAGTGGCGTTTCCGTAACTGGACGCGCGAATAAAATCGATATCGAGGGGCGTTTTCATTTCGCGGACGAGGTCGGCGGCGAAAAAGACCGCGCCTTTCAAAATAGCGATCGCCAACAGCGGCCGTTCCGGCGTACAGACCCCGACGGGGGAATACCATTCGTCAATCTGCTTCGCCAAAGACGAAACGTGCTCGGCTATCTCTTTTGCGGAATACAGGATTTTCGGTTCCATGGCTTTTCTCCTTCCGTGGGTTGAAACCCACGGCTATTGATATTGAACCGCTAAAGCGGTTCTAGCGGAAATTTTTATTATTCCTTTTTATCACTTATTATAATCAGATGAGAATATTTTACAAGAGGCGCAGGGAGAAGATTGGAACAAGAACGGAAGACAAAAAAACGGGGAGCGTCTATCGGCGTTCCCCGTTTGGTTGTTATTTGTATTGTAAGCGATTGTCAGACGTTGATTAAGCGGGTTCGTTTTACTGGAAAAACGCGTTAATTTCAGCTTCGCTGGTTTTGATTTGGGCTTTGATTTGGAGCATGTTTTTTTGCTGCGTCAGGATGTCTTTTTTGAACGCTTGAAGCTGCATGTCGCTGACTTCGCCCCGATTGTTTCCCTCTTGAAGAGCGTTGAGAGTCTTCTGCAGATCCGGTTCGATATTGGTTTTGAAATATTCCAGCTGTTCGTATGCAGATTTGTAGCTCATAAAGGCGTCGACAAGTCTTTTCTGAAGCGCCAGCGCCGCCGATTCCGTTTCGGACTGCGCCTGGCAGATCTGGGCGCGCGACTGGGCGATCGCGCCCTGGTTTTTGTTGCGTAACGGGAACGGGACGGAAACCGTTACCAGCCCGGTCGTATACCGGGACGCGCAGTCGTACTGAAAGCCCGCTTCGACGGTAACGTTGGGCGTCTGTTTTGCGACTTCCGCATGGTACTGAGCGCTTGCGATAAGGTAATTCGTCTGCGCTCGCGCCAGTTCCGGAGACCGGTTATTCAGTTTCGCGACAATGTCTTCCCATTCCAGTTTCTCAGCCGGGTCGTCGAGAACCTCTTCCATAACGTCTGCCGGCAAATCCGGATTTCCAACGGAAAACGCCAGCTTTTTCCACGCTTTCCAGTATGCAATCTTAGACTGTTGAAGTTCCAAATCGGCGTTTTTCATTTCCAGTCGAATCTGATAAATGTCCGTCAGGGTAATTTGACCGCTTTTGTATAACGACTCGGACTTGTCAAGCTGATACTTAACGATCTCGCAAATTTTTTCGTTGTAGTCGACTGTTCGGCGCGTCAGCATAACCTCGTAAGCCGCCTGACGAACTTCTTTTATAACTATCAACCGCATGACAGAGTAGTCGTACTGGGCGGCGAGAATTTCCTGGTCAACTACGCGTTGATCTTTACGAAGCTTGTCTGCCGTAACGATTTCCTGGCTAATCGTTCCGCCCTGAAAACCGGCTGCGCCGTTGTTGCCTATTTCAACGCCGGTATAGCTCAAAACCGGATTCGGACCAAGTCCCGCTTGAAGTCTTTTCCCTTGCAGCCCCTGGATTTTCTGCAATTCCGCTCTCAGGGCTGGATGCGAACTTGCCGCTTGAAATTCAAGCTCTGACAGCGTGTACGCATCCGCCGTCGTTA
Organism: uncultured Planctomycetota bacterium; assembly: GCA_902770245.1. GTDB lineage: Bacteria > Planctomycetota > Planctomycetia > Pirellulales > Thermoguttaceae > RUG11551. The sequence continues at coordinate 2,799 of CACXSS010000109.1, forward strand.
CGCTTAACGCTGCGATGAGAATAAATATTCCAAAAGTGTATTTCATAATCTAAATCGTTTTGTATCAAGGTATTATGGATAATTAACAATGGTTAACGTCTATAATCCTTATTCGGATTATTCGTTATAATCGGAATAATCGATACAAAACTTTAGAGATGAGTACTTAGTGCATAGTACTTAGTGCATAGGACGCAAGCGCTCCTCTCACTACGCACTATGCACTACTGCCTTTTCTTAGCGTAGAATTCCCAGAACAGCGCCGGGCGAACGAGAAATTCCATTAACGTTGACGTCAGCAGACCGCCTACGACGACGGTTGCAATCGGATACAGAATTTCTCTGCCGGGTTCGTTGGCGGCGAACGTCAGCGGAAGCAAGCCGATCGCCGACGTCAACGCCGTCATGAGCATGGGGGCGACGCGCTCTCGTCCTGCTCGAACAATCATGTCTTTACAGAACGTATCCCCTTCATTGCGAACAAGATGCAGGTAATGGTCGATAAGCAGAATACCGTTTCTGGAGGCGATGCCGCACAGAGAGATCATCCCGACGAGGTTCGGAACGGTTCGCGCCTGTCCGGTTAGAATCATCGCCGCAACGCCGCCAACCAAAGCCAAAGGCAGAATCGACATAATTTGCAGACTCAGGTTAGCGCTCTTAAACATACTGTATAAAACCATATACACGCCGACCAGAGACAGACAGGTCAAAAGCATAATTTGCCGGGACGCGGCTTGTTCCGACTCGAACAGCCCCGCCAGTTCAATTTCCACGTTGTCTTCGGTCAGCTCTTTCATGTGCGGAGCCAGAGCCGCTTCGATATCGTCTTTGACGTCAACCGCGCCGCGTTTTCTCGGGTTGGACTGGATCATAATCTGAGGGCGTCCTTTTTCGTGGTCGATTTGACTCGGCCCGCTGGACTGGGTGTCGATTTGAGCAACGCTTTCCAGTGGGATTCGACCTCCATCGGGCGTTCCAATCGGCATTTGCGCCAGTTCCTGAAGGTTCTCGCGGTATTTGTCTGACAGCCGGATGAGAACTTCAAACGACTTTTGCCCTTCGATGATTTCCGTTGCTATGCGTCCATTCATGGCGGTGTAGATAATCTCATTGACGTCGCCGGGACGCAATCCGTATTCCGCCAGCTGATCGCGTTTGAGCGTAATTCGGACTTGCGGGATGTCAACCTGAATCGGGTCTGCTCGCAGCGAACCGACATCCGGAATGTCTTTGAGAAGTTCCTGAATTCTTTTGGCTCGCTGACGAATCACGCTTGGACTGTCGCCTCGAACTTTAATGGCGATTTTGGATCGCGTACCGCTTCTCAAGTGGTTGATTAAATGCTGAAGCGGCTGATCGTAAAACGCGACAGTACCGGGAATGTTTTTCGGGTCGATAAGTTTTACAGCGTCGTCGATAATCTCATTGAGCTTTCTGCCGGAATTGGGATCCAGAGAAACTATCATTTCTGACGTGTTGACCGGAACGGCGTGCTCGTCCATTTCCGAACGTCCAACTCGGCAAACGACGGATTTCACACCGGGAATTTTCAGCAGCTGCGCTGAAAGCTTGTCCGCCATGGCGGACGTCGTTTCCAGCGAAGAGCCGGGCATGAGGTCCATATTGACCTGTAACGCGCCTTCGTTAAACGGCGGGATGAAGTCGCGATCCATATTGAAAAACGCCCAGCCTGCCCACAATACCAGGGCGCACGATAAAACCATGATGGTTTTGGGAAACGTCATCGAAAAGCGAATCAGCCCTTCAGCAATCCATTGAACGAATCGAAGAACCAGCCCAACCGATTTCCGTCCGTCGACGTCGCCGTGAACAGCCTGTCGTTTTGCAGCGCCCGGTAAAAGCAGATAGCAAAGGACTGGCGTTACGGTAACGGAGACAAGCAGCGACGACAGAATCGAAACGATATACGCCATTCCCAGCGGGGAGAACAGTTTGCCTTCAATTCCAACGAGGAAAAACAGCGGGAGGAATACCAGTACGACGATCATCGTTCCGTGAACGATGGAATTTCGGATTTCTGCTGAGGCGTTAAAGACAATGTCCCGAATCGTTTTGGCATCGACCGGCGTTGAATCTGTTCTGTTGGAGTAAAAGAGTTTCAAACGGCGGAACACATTTTCGACGTCTACAATCCCGTCGTCGACCAGTTCTCCAATTGCAACCGCCAGACCGCCCAGGGTCATCGTGTTGACGGACAATCCAAACCACGAGAAAACCAGACAGGCGGCAATAATCGACAACGGCATGGCGATAACGCTAATGAGCGTTGTCCGAAAATTCATCAAAAACAAAACCAGAGTCGCCACGACCAGCGCCGCGCCAATCCAAAGGGCTTCAATACAGTTCGACACCGCCAGGTCGATAAACGTTTGCTGTTCGTAAAGCGTCTCAATCGTTAAACCGGGATACTGGCGATTGAGCATGCTTTGAATCTTCTGCATCTCCTTATGAATTTGAGCTGTCAGCGCGCGTGTGTCTTTTGCCGGCTGTTTGCCGATGTTCAACACAACGCACGGACGCTCTTCGCCGTTGATATGAGCAGACGCGTCGCCCACTTTCACCGCGCCAGCCTCAACGACGTCTGCAACCTGTTCCAGCAACAGCGCCGGCTGACGAGAGCCGTCAACGACAACCTGCTGCAGGTCTTCGATTTTTTCGATTCGCCCTACGGCGCGAACCAGATACTGATTGGGACCTTGAGAAACCAGATACCCGCCGGTAACGTTGCTGTTGGACTGCTCGATTGCGGAAACGACCTGATCGAGCGTAACGTTATACGAAAGCAGGTCGTCCGTCCGAACGCGAATCTGGTACTGCTTGCGTTCTCCGCCGGTTGGATATACTTCCGCAACGCCCTCGATTCCCATCAAACGCGGTCGAATAACCCAGTCCGCCATCGTTCGCAATTCCATCGGAGACATCTGACCGCTTTCATCCCAAATGCAAAGCATGAGGATTTGCCCCATTACAGAGCTTAACGGCGTCATTCGGGGCGTAACGCCTTCCGGCAGCGTATCGCCCGATGAAGACAAACACTCCGAAACAATCTGACGCGCTCGATACGGTTCAACAGACCAGTCAAAATCGACAACGACTACAGACAGCCCGGAGGACGACTGAGATCGAATTGCCGACACGCCCGCCGCGCCGTTAAGCGTCATTTCAATCGGGCGCGTTATCTGAATGGCGATTTCCTCCGGAGCCATGCCGGGACATTCTGTCATAACGGTAACGCGAGGACGGTTCAAGTCCGGCAAAACGTCAATCGGAAGATGAATCGTTGTATATCCGCCGAAGCCGATCAATAAAGCGGCAAGGACGAGAATTAACGTCTTATTTGACAGCGAAAAGCTGATTATTTTATTAAACATTATTCTGCTTTCTGTTCCCTTTGTGGGGAATGATAACGGCTATTGATATTGAATCGTTAAAACGGTTCCAAGGGAAGCGCTTCGCGCACTATTGCCTACTGCCTATTGCCTACTGCCTTAATGGTCTCCGCACGGACAGGCCGACTGGAGTTTTCCGCCGCCGGCGTCAAGAGCGATTTGAAGCTGGGACGCGCCGCGAAGCGCAATTTTGACGCCCGGGGCAATCGAGCCGTCGTTGGCAAGAACAACATCGGTCTGCGTTTGATGAAGGACGCGAACCGGACGGCGAATAAAAGTTTTGTGCCCTTTTTCTACTTCTGAAAGCTCAAAGACGTAACAGTCCGCCTGCTGGCGAGCAAGCGCCCAAACGGGAACGATTATACAATTCTCGATCTTTTGATACGGAACAGAAAGCTGACATCGCTGCCCCGGCTTGAATTGCCACGACAAAAACGGGTTGCCAGAAGTCGTTTTTTCATTGTGCTGTTCCAGTTCGTTATTCAGTTCTACGTAAAAGTTCAGCGTTCGGTCGTCGCTGTTGACTCGGTTATTGATATTGCGAATCTTCAGATCCGAAACTTTTTCAATTTCGCGTCCGGACTGAGTAAAGAGCGCTGTTACATTCGCCCCGTTTTCCAGAGCCGCGGCAAGATCGCGTTCGTTATAGGCGTAAGCGTTTCCGCGAATGAGAAGCTGATCCATGTCGGACGTCTGACACAGAGGATCGCCCAGATTTATGCTCTGTCCTTTTTGAACGTAAATGTCATCCATCTGCTGATGATGAGCGCAATGACTTTCCGCTTCTTTATTGCCGTTGACGCAATCTTCATTTTCTTCGGGAGCGTATACGGTTACTAACGAAATTATTTCCCGATTCTTTATAAGCTTGTTTTCTACCTCGTCAACCGGCAAACCGTTAAGAAGAAGGACGCTGGTTTTGGCTTTTATCGCCGCGTCGTTTTCCATCTTCTGAAAAGCGACGTCTCGTTTTGCCTGCGGAGCCAAGCCGTCTTCCAAGCCAGACAACCGCTGTTCCTCTTTGAGAATAATATCGCGTTTTTGAATCAGCGCCAGCAAATCCGACTGTGCTGTAATAACGTCTTCACGCGTCAGGCGGATGTCAAAAAGCGCCTGACCGTTTTGAATCATTTGTCCGGGACGTAAATAAATCTTTTCGACAACCCCGCTGACCGGCGACGGAATTTTCGTCAGCGTTTCCCCAGGACGCTCTTCCAGAATGGCTGGAAACGTCAGCGTTTTATCGTACGAACCAACTTTAATCTCGCCAAAATCGGAATCCTTTTCAATTCCAATATTCGCCAACGCCTGATCAGACAACTCAAGCGCCATCACTTGTTCGTGGTCGTGCCCGTCATGGTCGTCGTGTTTATCCTGTTTGGCGTGGTCGTGCCCATCGTGGTCGTCGTGTTTATCCTGTTTGGCGTGGTCATGCCCGTCGTGGTCGTCGTGTTTATCCTGCTTGCCATGGTCATGATTGCAATTTTTATGATCGTCATGGTCGTCATGTTTATCTTGCTTGCCATGATCGTGATTGCAATTTTTATGATCGTCGTGGTCGTCGTGCTTATCCTGCTTGCCATGATCGTGATTGCAATTTTCATGCCCATCATGGTCGTCATGTTTATCCTGCTTGCCATGGTCATGATTGCAATTTTTATGATCGTCGTGCCCGTCGTGGTCGTCATGATTGTCAGTCTTACTGGTTATTGAATGAAACCATGAATTGACGTTTCCGTGAACTGCCGGGACGAAATAATAAACTAACGCGGCAATAACGCACAGCGTTCCAATTCCAATAATATATTTTTTCATTTTTTCTCCGTTTTTGGGAAGGGATAGCTTTTCTCGATAGAAAGCGCTATATGGTTAAATTGAATAATATTTATAAAAGATATATCAAAAAAGGCGGTTCTTTACAAGACTGATTTTTTTCTATTATGAATTAATTGTCGCAAAAACAGAAAATAATTGAGTAAATTCGTCTTTGAAATCTCAAACAATAACCTCTTACACTTTTCCCTGCCATAGATATATCTAAAGTTTTTTTGTTAATATTCCGATTTTTTTAATACCTCAAATAGTTTGTATTACTATATATACTCCAGATTTGAGATTGTCGCTAGAAACGGATAGCGTCAAATCGTTGCTGAGTTACTCTTTCCGACGCCTCCATCGGCATCCACTTAAAGAGTATTTCAGCAGTATTATTTTCTATAAACGGATCGCCTAAGTATTTTATATTACTCGGAAACGGAGATAGAGTATTATGAAAAAGAGCTTCACAAAGCTGCTGGCTCTTATTGTGTCGGTATTGTTAGTGGCGCCAGTCTGCGCACAGGAAAATGCAGATTCGTCTTTTTCGGCGCAAGCTTTGGCTCAAGCCGCCATGAAAGCCCCGGAAACCGTCGCAGATGTTGAACTTCCTGAAGAGGAAGAAGAAGACGACAACAAATGGAAATGGGAATTCAATGTTCTAGGCGGATTTTGGGCTAACCAGTGGGGAGCCACCGGCGGGGTCCAGGAATACGGCGTTGCCGGCGGTTGGGATTATTTCGGCGAAGGCGGAAACTCGGCTATCGGTCTGAATATTGACAACACAGGTTTCCAGCTGTACGAACTTTACGCAGCTGGAAGCCGCGAGTACAAACTCGACAGCGACTGGAAGTTCCTCGTTCAGGCAGACTTTCTCTATGGCACGGACGCTCGACTTTATCAATCCGGCAACCGGTTCGATTACATGGCTCTGTCAAAGGGTCAGTACGGATTGGCGATTCCTCAGTTGTATGCTGGAATCGGAACGGATAAATTCAACGTCATTGTCGGTAAATTCGCCTGTCCGATAGACAACCCGGGCGACGCATTCTTTGTTAGCACATCCTACAACCCGTGGGCGTACACTCACATGGGCGCTTTGGCAACGTGGGAACCCTGCGACGGCGTGAGCATCTCCGGCGGCTGGATGCAAGGCTGGGACGAAGCGTTTGACCCCGATTCCGACTCCTCTCTGATCTGGTTTGGCGCAGGCAAACAGCTTACCAAGGCAATTAAACTCTCGTACATGATGTACGCTGGCAATATGCTAGGCTATGAAAACACGTACTCTCACTGCATTATACTGGAAACGAAGCTGTCCGATAAGCTGACCTACTATCTCGAATACGATTTCATGAGCCTTGTCAACGGCGTTGATGGAGTTCCCAATTCTAAACTGTGGGGCTTGAACAACTGCTTTATTTACGAGATCAACGAAAAAGTTCAGGCGGGGATTCGATTCGAATACCAGGAAGAACTGGCTGCTGACGAAGTTGTCGGACGATTTGAGATGACTCTTGGTTACTCAATCAAACCGTTCAAAGACTGCAAGCCGCGACACAAACGCAGTTGTCTGTGTGCCGATCGAATCATGTCTGGCGAACTGGTTATTCGCCCGGAAATTCGTTACGACAGCTGGAACGGCATGAATGTATTTAACGACAGTACAAAGCCTTACCAGTTCTCCGGCGGCGTTGCTCTGGACTACTCCTTCTGATAAATCACATCCATACCCTTGCCTGTGTGTTTCCCCTTCCTGCGAATGATTCGTGGGAAGGGGATTTTGCATCTAAAGAGGTTGAGGTTTTTGGATAAGAACTCACAGGCGTCAATATGTCGGATGAACCTGTTATTCAATCTCAAGAGGATTCTCTAGCGTAATGGAATTTGAAAGTTTATACTCATACCAACGAAGCGCCGATAATAAACAATGGGCGCTTTCCAGGAAGACGAATTAGTTTCGTTGCTATGGAAAAGATGTTTCTTTGCGTTTTTCTATAATACTACCCTCCATGGATTATCAACTGCTTGATTTCGGAAACGGTCGGAAACTGGAACGGTTCGGCGAGTTCATTCTCGACCGTCCTGCGCCAGCGGTGCAGGCGTATAAAAAGAATCGTCCGAAACTCTGGAGTCAGGCGCATTCCAAATTCTTTCGAGAAAAAGACCTCAAAGGGAAATGGGTTGACCGCGTTCCGTTTCCCAACTCGTGGAACGTCTGTATAAACGGTTTGACGTTGAGTCTGAAAAGAACTCCCGTTGGTCATCTGGGCGTTTTTGTCGAACAGGCGGACAACTGGAACTGGCTAACGAGTGTTACACGACCGGGAATGAAAGTTTTGAATCTGTTCGCCTATACCGGCGGGTCGTCAATTGCTCCT
>CACXSS010000110.1 GCA_902770245.1 uncultured Planctomycetota bacterium
TGGCTTATGTTTTTAAGGTTGCCTGCCTTTTTATTCTGAAATACCTGACTTATTACCCCAAAAAGGGGACATTTACGAGCACAATTCCTGCAACCATCCTCAAAACGAGTTTAACGCCCAGACGCTGACGTTGAGGCTGGCGGCGTAAATGAGCCACAGGATTTGCGGCAGAATCAGTTCCGCCCCGAGGCGGGTGAGTTTCCAAAGGCGATGGTACAGGTTGAGCGTTGAGACAAATATCGCCAGCATAAACGCCAATCCGAGCAGCGGGCTGTGAACGCCGAAAAAAGCCGCTGTCCACGCTAACTGGAGCGCCAGGTTTATCAAAAAGACGATTGTCAGGCTGCGGCGCTGAGTTCCTTCTGCCAGCCGCCATCCAAGCCACGTTCCGACCGGCAGGAGGATGTACAGAATCGTCCAGACAACCGGGAATACCCAGTTCGGCGGCGAAAGCGGACCGCGTTCCAATCCCTCATACCACGGTTCCAGATTGGAATAGACAATCATTCCGCCCAGCGCGCTGGTCGCAAAACTTAAAACAATAAACTCCGTCAGGATTAAAAAGGGGTGTTTCTGGTTCATAATCGCTGAATTATAATCCTTTGGGCAAGAGAACGAGGCTAGCAAACCCTCAATAAAAAGTTGGTTTCGATAACAAAAAATTCAGCAACAAAAAAGCGGTTAGCTCAAAGAGGATAATTATTCCTTGAGTTAACCGCTGTTGATTAAGCTGTATTAAATTAGCTTTCTGTCAATAATTCAATTACGCGAAGAAGTCGATCGCGTTTTTGAAAATCTTCAGACCGTCGCCGAGTTCCGGGTCGAAGCCGTCTGTTCCGACGCGGCGCGTCCATTGCGGGTTCTGAACGCCCTTGAGGTATCGTTCCGGGTGCGGCATCAAGCCAAAGACGCGGCCGGTTTCGTCACAGCATCCTGCGGCGTTCGCCTGAGCGCCGTTGGGGTTGTCCGGTTCCGGAAGAACAGCGTCGAGGTCGTTGATATCGTAATTCGGCGCGCTGGTCAGACGGGGCGCGTAGCGCAGAGCCAGCTGACCGTTGTCCGCCAGGCGTTTGAGCGTTTGAGCGTCCCGGGCGACGAACTTGCCTTCCGCATGCGCCATCGGCATTTCGATATCGGTAATTCCCTTTGTGAACACGCACGGCGTTTTCGGGTCGACGACCATGCGAACCCAGCGATCCTGGAATCGGTGGCAGTTGTTCCACGTCAGCGTCGCCTGAAATCCGTTGTCGTCGATGGGGAGAATCAGCCCGGACTTGATAAGAATCTGGAATCCGTTGCAGATGCCCAGAATCAGTTTGCCGTCGTCGCGGAATTTATGCAAGGCGTCTGACAGAGCGTTTTGCATTTTCGAGGCAAGAATTCGACCGGCGGCAATGTCGTCGCCGAAGCTGAACCCGCCGGGAAAGCACAAAATCTGAAATTTATCGAACAGGGACGGATTTTCCAGCAGTCGGTTGACGTGAAGCTGTTCGACAGTTCCGCCAGCCTGTTCAAAAGCGAAGCCGGTTTCGATATTGCAGTTGGTTCCGGGCGCGCGAAGTATCAGGACGTTAATCATGGGGTTTCTAAAGGGAATGAAGTAATTAATTGGAATCGGGAACGAAACGTCAAGTAAAAGACAACGTCTGACGTCTCGCAGCCATCAACTTATTATTAATGATTATACTCCATTCCTTTAGAGTTTCAAGCCCCCTGCCCTACTCAACCGGTGTGTTCAAAATTGGGGGGCATGAAATCATATAGTAAGGAAAGAGAACGCAGAAACCGCAGACTACTCGCAGAATACGCAGAAGCAAGCGTCCATGTGTCAACTACGCCCGATTCTCGGGCTATGACACAATGTCCGCTTGCGATTTTAAAAATATTTTAAATCGGACGGGAATTGTGGCGTAGCTAACGTAGTTAGCGTTGTCGCCACATTCCCAGTCCGTCTGCGCTCTCTGCGAAGAGTCTGCGTACTCTGCGTTCAAAAATAAAAACTAGTTATTTTCGCAACCCAAGATTTATCGCACCCTACTCGACCGGCCCGCCCCACAAACCGTGGAGATTGCAGTAAGCGTAAACGAACGGGGTTTTGCCGGAATCGCAGGCGTCCGGCGGGCAGGAAAACAGCGCTTCCGGGGCGTCGCCCGGCTTGAGATACTTTCTCTGAACCCGATTGTCGGAATGAACTTCGATCCATTCAATATAATGTTCCGGAATCATCGGGTGCGGAACCGAGCCGATTTTAACCGTAACAACGTTTCCTTCTCTGCTGAAAACCGGGACGTGTTTTTCGTGAGACGCGTCGACGGTATTCGCTTCCAGCTTCTCCATCGGAGATCCGCAGCAAACCAGCTTTCCTCCGCCTTCGCCGACCACTTCAACCATGTTGCCGCAAATTGGACAACGATACACTTCGAATAGTTTTGCCATGATTCTGACTCCTTTAAATAATGGGGAATGGAAAGTAATAAACAGCATCTGTTACATAAAAAGTCCTTGAACTGTATTTTATCCCGTTTTCCTATACGTGAACGCGAGGAAAAACGCTTTAATAAATAAAATCCTGTCTATTACTAACTTTAATTATTTTTTGATTATCCTCAAACTTTAGGCAAAAGTCAATAGTCCTTCTAAAAGAATATTATATTTTTCAGGAAAAGCCCTGCATATTTTTTGTAATCGCTACAATCGATACAGATTTTGGGGAATTAGTGAAATTTTTCGGTTGAATAATCATATCTTTTGAAAACATCGTGTATATTTTATGTAACCAAAACAATTTATTTCGTGCATGAGTCATAAATTGTTTGATTATTCGGCAAATCTTAACTGCAAGGAATTGAAATTATGAACCGCCCCGTTACCCTATTTTCAGATTCGTATCAGGCGACGCCTGACCGGTTTGAAACGGAACAACGGCGCTATATATCTGAAGAAAGCAGTTTTTATCAGGCAGGTCAGGAAGGCTTGCTCTATACTAACGACCTTCAGACAAATTTCAATCTTTGGGGAAACATAGACAGATTCATTTCTTTAGCTTTTGCACAGACAAATCGGAATTTCCGAGCCGATTCAACTATGCAGAGCATATACCTTCTCCAAAACCCAAAAAACAAAACAACAGAAATGCAATCCGCTCTCTGTTCCTGTCATGGTATCCGACATGACAAGACAGACCGTACTATGTTAAACGACTGTGGTATCCGAACGCGTCGTTGTTCTCTGAAGTTCTTCCGCAGCGGTTTGGGATTCCTGCCTTTTTATCCAACCATTTCCAAACTAAAACCAGATAACATTCAGATTGCATCTGAATTTCAGAGGAGTATTAATTGTGAACAATCCAACTTGCGAAGCCGTTCGTCCTTCGAACTCTCGCTGTCGTCGTGGAAAGATCGATCCCACAACATGCGAACGAGACTATTCAGAAGACGAAGTCGAATTTATGCGAGCTTTGGACAGCTATAAACGAATGTCCGGCCGAATGTTTCCTACGTGTAGCGAAATTCTCGAGGTTATCAGAAGCCTCGGCTACGTGAAAACAAGACGTTTTTAGTTTACAGATAAACCCATATATTTGAGAATTGGATTTCCAGCCTCGGTTTGAGGCGTCCCAGGTCTGGAATTCCAATTCTCTTTTCGTTTTAAATTCTCCGACTTGCCTGATTTATCTTTTCCCCCTCCCCTGCTCTATTCTACTCAAGACTCTGAATCTCAGCACAACTCAAGAGTAGCGCCTTGCGTAATTACTAATTGCTAATTACTCCCCCGCCCCCCTTGCGTTAGTCTTGGTTCTTCGCTATAATATATATAATTAGAAGAATCAGAGCAATGTTACGTTCGCGACAGACGTTCATGTCGCGCGTAACGTTCAGAATGAATATGAAGAGCAATATTTCCCTCAAACTGCTCGGTCAGCTTTTAGACGGTCGATGCAGTTCTCCCCGCAGTATACTCGGACCGCACTCGTCGGGCGACGATGACGGAGCGGTTTATATCAGAGCTTGGCTCCCGCAAGCGCGTCAGGCGTGGGTGATTGACAGTCAGGGGGACGTTATCGCGCCGCTGCGTAAAGTTCACCCGGCTGGGCTGTTTGAGGCGGCGTGCCGTCAGTTTAAGATATCCGATTTTTCCAATCCCTCCAACACAAAAGTTTATCGATTTCGCATCGCTGACAAGAAAGGTTCCGTCATGACAAAAGAAGATCCGTACCAGTTCCCCTCGCTGTTAACCGATTACGACCGCTATTTATTGGGCGAAGGTCAGCATTGGAAATCCTACGACAAACTCGGCGCTCACGTCTGCAAAAACAAGGGCGTCGAAGGCGTCAATTTCCTGGTTTGGGCGCCCAACGCCCGGTCAGTCAGCGTAATTGGCGATTTCAACGGCTGGGATAAATCGGCGTCGCCCATGCAAAACGTCGATTCCACCGGTTATTGGGAACTGTTCGTACCGAACCTCAAGCCCGGCGCGCTGTACAAGTTCGCCGTCAATCAGAACGGGAACTGGGTCGAAAAGTTTGACCCGCACGCCTTTGCCAGCGAATGTCCGCCCCAGACGGCGTCTAAAGTTGCGGACTTGTCAACGTACAAGTGGCAGGATAAATCGTGGCTGGAACAGCGTGCTCAATGGGATTGGCTTCACAAGCCGATTTCCATCTACGAATGTCATTTAGGGTCGTTCAAAAAGCCGGACGCCAGCCAGCTCAAAGACGGTCTCAATCCGGAAACGGGCACGCATTGGCTGTCCTATCGACAGATTGCGGACGTTCTCATTCCGCACGTCAAAAAGCTGGGATACACTCATATTGAGATCATGCCGGTGGCGGAACATCCGCTCACAGCGTCGTGGGGATACCAGATTGTCGGGTATTTCTGCCCGACGGCGCGATACGGGAAACCGGAAGATTTTATGTATCTGGTTGACAAATGTCACGAAGCCGGGATTGGCGTTATTATGGACTGGGTCCCCGCCCATTTCCCCAAAGACGCTAACGGCTTGGCGCGTTTTGACGGCACGGCTTTATACGAACATCAAGACCCGCGTCAGGGCGAACACCGCGACTGGGGTACGTACATTTTCAACTACAGCCGATACGAAGTCCGCAACTTCCTCATTTCCAACGCTCTGTTTTGGCTGGATAAATATCACATCGACGGATTGCGCGTTGACGCGGTTGCGTCGATGCTCTATCTGGACTACAGCCGCAAAGAGGGCGACTGGGTTCCCAACGAGTTCGGCGGCCGAGAGAATCTGGCGGCGGTCAGTTTCCTCAAGATGATGAACGAACAGGTTGGAATTCAGTTCCCCGGCGTTTTGACCATTGCAGAAGAATCCACCGCCTGGCCGGGCGTGAGCCGTCCAACTTACGTCGGCGGTTTAGGGTTCTCTTTGAAATGGAACATGGGCTGGATGAACGACACGCTTCGTTATTTCCGCAACGATCCCGTTTACCGAAAGTACCATCAAAACAATCTGACGTTCAGCTTGATGTACGCTTTCAGCGAGAACTTTGTCCTGCCGCTGTCGCATGACGAAGTCGTTCACTGCAAGGGCGCGCTGATTAACCAGATGCCGGGCGACATGTGGAAAAAGTACGCCAATTTACGTCTTTTGACCGCCTATCAGTGGACGCACCCCGGGAAGAAACTGCTCTTTATGGGCGCGGAACTGGGACAGTGGACGGAATGGGATTTCGACAACGAACTGGACTGGAAACAGTTGGATTATGATTCCCCGCAAGGGCTTGTCCGTATGACGGGAGACTTAAACAGTCTGTACAAAAACGAACCGGCTTTGCATGAACTTGAGTTTGACTGGGAAGGGTTCGAATGGATCGACTGTAACAACTCCGACGCCAGTACGCTGTCGTATTTGAGAAAGTCGAAGTCCGGCGAGTTTATTGTCGTCGTCGCGAACTTCACGCCAATTGTTCGATACGACTTCTGGGTCGGCGTTCCGAAATCCGGGACGTACGAGGTCATTTTCAATTCTGATTCGTCGTATTATTCCGGGTCAAACGTTGGTCAGGCGTTTGTCAAAGCAACGGCTGTTGAATGTCAGGGACGCCCGGCGTCAATGCAGATTACGCTCCCGCCGCTGGCTCTTGTCATGTTCAAACTGGTTAAGAACGACAAGACCGCGGAGAATTCAGCAGAGCAGGGCGCAAAGCTTGAAGAAAAACAAGAGTGAATAGAAACGACTTTCTAAAAATTGTCCTTTCCCCGCTTGTTACGAAACTGTAAATGACAATAACTTAACAAATGCCAACGTAAACCAGCCCGCGGCGTTCGAAACGGTCGGAAAAGAAGGGAGAAAACCGGCGAAACGAGCCTGCGGAATAACGGCGCCCAACGATTGAGAACGACTTCAAACCCACAGCCGAACGTGAGTCTGTATTGCCCCGCTTCCTCTTTCGACGGAAAAGAGGGGACGCTAATTCAACGGCAGAGTTATAAACCATTCGGAGCATTATATATTTTCAAATAATTTACAATTATTTATAACACAATAAAAAGGAAAAACAAGACCTGCGAATAGGAAAATGCAAATAATTTCAATTATATTTCATGCACTTGGAAATTATCTGAACCAGAACTAAACCATATTTTTTGTTAGAGATTGCTCGTTTTTTGAAGCAAAATGCCAAACACGTATTTCCTTACCTCATTTTTGATTGTAATCAGCAATTCATAGGACTTGATGTTCATAATGTATTATACATTCGTCCAAATTTGAGTCAACGACCTAAACCTATTAAAGATCAGAAGGATCTAGATCACGATAATACCAATAAGGATCAAAAAAATATCTTCTATTTGTAAATCGTTTCTCAATTCTTACTATATTACCATTTTGTTCAAAGACAATAATTTGTGGATGAATCCTAACGATAACGTCCGGGTTATCTTTTTCAACATAATCGACATCCTCAATATTTTCAATATCATACAAATAGTCAAACACTAAGGTTGAACCGTTATTGTTCAATTCAACAGTCCAAGGCAATCCCATTTCTTTAATAAAATCAGAAAAGGGGACTTGATTATTATTAATTTTGTTTTGCCAAAACGATACTTTGTCCTCAATATCCTTTAACGAAGAAAGCGGGATATGTCGATCGCTATATGATGTAATCTTTGTCTTGTATTCTTTTTCAACTGGCGTTTCGTCCAGATCGCATACTGTTACAAATTCATTTTGACCAAATTGCCACGGATTCAATTTGTCTTCTTTACCGTCAAATTTAAAATGTTTTACTTTATTCAGATTACGATTCTCTTCAATAATAAAAAGGTATCGTCGATTTTTAACCCATGGAAACATTGGTCTATTAAGGCGTGGATGTCGATAATACATTTGAAAAACGGCGATGTTTGGAAATGAAGTTTTGCCTTTTATTGAATTAACTTCTATCAATTCTTCCAGAATAATTTCTCTCTCCCTCCCTATAGAAGGAGATACTATTTCTAATTTTACGTCTCCATACGTACCATAATATATAGCCGTAACATTCTGCGCTTCTGTGTTATTAAGCATTGTACACAGTATATAAATAATAATTATTAAAGTGTTTTTTAATTGCAGCATTTTGGTTCTAAAGGTTTATTACTATTACAATCCGGTTCTTTAGTCCAATCCCATATAACAGTTTCGTTAATTATGACTTCACCAGCATATTCTTGTACAAAACCATCATTTAATTCTTTTGCGCTATATGCTTCACGACTGTTTAACATATTCTTTATTTGCATTAAATAATCTTGAATTTCTTTATCTTTTTTAGTTAATAATTGACCGGTTTGAAGATAATGATACAAAACGTAAGAACCAACATATGCACGGATTTCTCGAACAGATTTGTCTTTCCAAATATCTTTACGTTGGTGAAAGTCGTAAGCGTGAATAATTTCATGAGTGAGATATTTAATTACTTCGCAATCAGTTAAAATGGCGCCATTCTTTTCTTTCCTTATATATATCGAATTTTTTGTAGAATCAAATAACGCTTTGGTTTCTGATGAATCACGTATCTCAATTTTTTGGGTTTTATCAGATTTTATGAGATATTTCCGTAGAAAGTTATCGACTGTGTATATTTTAACCTTATTACTTCTAACATTCTCATATAATGCAGGTCTTTCTTTTTTAATTGTGCAAAGTAAAGTTTCAATATTAAACAAGCCCCAAGTGTCTAACATCTGTGGTATTTTATTCCCTGCATACCGATACAGGTTTGTATCGTTGCCTTCAAACCCGATGGGGTCAGTGGAGAGCCAGCGTCCGGTGGTGGCGTCGTACCAGCGGTTGACGTTGTTCTGCAATTGGGTGTCGGCGTCGAAATATTTTCCTGTGAAGCCGAAAAGAATGGGAGATTCTATATCCGTTCCGTTGGGGTCTTTGCATGACAAGACGTTGCCGTAGGCATCGTAAATGATATGGGCGGGAACGACAAGACCGGAAGGCGTGTTCTTCACGATGTCGCGGATTGTGCCGAGGTGGTCAGTCAGCGTCCAGAGGGTTTCTGTCGGCGTTACGTCAGCCAGGAGTTTGTCCTGTTGTCCCGGCGTCCAGAGGTAACGGTGCGAAACGGTTTCGTAGGTTGAATCGCTTAAATCGGCGTCGTCAAGCTGAACTGCCGTTTGATAATTTTCCGGCAGGAAAATAGTTTTGCTATCGGATATGCCGTCGCCGTTGGTTTTGGGAATAGAACAACTTATTTTTTCATTCGTTCCAACGTAAACCAGCCCGCGGCGTTCGAAGCGGTCGGAAAAGAAGGGAGAAAATCGGCGAGACAAACCAGCGGAATAACGGCGTCCAGCGATAGAGAATGGCTGTAATCCTGCGCACGAACGTGAGCCTGTATCGCTCCAACGCCTTTTTCGACGAAAAAGAGGTTTTGCTAATTCTACGGCAGAATTATGAACCGAACGGGGCATTGGGAAATTGTTGTTTATCTTGAGTTATCTGTCGATATTATAATATGTTCTAAAGGATAAAACAAGACCTGCGAAATGGAAAATACAAATAATTTCAAATATATTTCATACACTTGGGAAATTGCCAGAACCAAAACTTACCCATAGTTTTTGTTAGAGAGTCATCCTTTCTTGTTCTTTGATTTTTTTCATTCTTTCCTGATGCTCTTTGTTTTCTTCGTCATCATGCTCTTTTTTAAGCGTAATGGCTTGCATAAATCGTTTAAACGCAGGACAGCTCTTAATGCTGTTTTCGCAATCCCAACTTATAAAATGGGAACCGGCTTTATCATTATCGTCAAAAAAGGGAACTGCAACGAGTACGCCATCTTCGTAGAAACAGCTCATAACAGAACATTTATATTCTGCAGGTCCGCCATTTCCAAAAAGAAATTCAAGCTTGTTATAATCGGGAGGAAACAATAATTTCATATCACATGTTCCAAGCCTTTTAATATGATCTGGTCGTTGAGAACTATGATAATCCAATGTATCGAAAAACGATTTACATCGCTTAATCTTGAGTTTGCTCAGTTGACTGGCAGGAATGCGATATTTGAATGAAAACTCAATATAATAATCTTGAATATCACCGTTTTCCCATTTATATAACAAATTTTCAACGTTAGACAGATAGTTAACATATAATAATAAAGTTACTATAAAGTATAGTAATAAAGACCAAAAGACAACGGTTTTAAAGCAATTCTTAATGTTTTGAAATGAAATGCCGTTATTTTTTTTAATCATTATACACCTCCTGTACTTTCCCCGATTTTTATTAAACAATAAAAATCAATAAATTGTAAAGTGAGTCTCTTTTGTTATACGATAATTATAGTTGTAACCTTAAAAAAAAGGAAACTCACATGAAAAATAATAATCTGCACAATGCAAACTATTACTCGAATAATTTAATTATAACGCTAAAGCCGGTTTTGTACAAGAGGACTTGTCATTTTTTCTGAAATTATTTTAGGAACGATTTTGGTTTGTAGAACTGTTTCACAATGGATCAAAGCGGTTCAACTCCAGAAGAAATTCAGAAAGGAATATCGTCATCTTCAACGCTTAGGCTATTTCGACAGTCCTCTTCAACGGGAACGTAAGAAAAGGAGCGGACTCGATTAGGAGAGGGTGTAGAGCGCTGCGCCGTCCGTAGACTAAAGTCGACGGTTACAGAAATGGCGTCCCTTCGGGACGCGGACCCGCTTCTCATCTTTCTCTATCTCCGCAAGAAAAATTTGTGTGCGCCAATTATTTCAGAGCTCAATCTTGGGTTGCGAAAATAGGTGATTTTTATTTTTGAACGCAGAGGACGCGGACTCCTCGCAGACAACGCAGAAGCAAGCGAACATGTGTCAAAGACGCCTGATTCT
>CACXSS010000111.1 GCA_902770245.1 uncultured Planctomycetota bacterium
ATAATTATAATTATGAGAAAGTGGTAAGTTTCAAGCGTCAAGTTGTAAGGACGGAAAGCGCTCTGCTGAACTAACCACTAACAATTAACTCAACCAGGAGAGCAATACCGTGAATATATTGATTGTAGCCAGCGAAGCGGCGCCCTTTTCCAAGACAGGCGGTTTAGCTGACGTCTGCGGTTCCCTGCCGGTCGAAATGAATCGTTCCGGAAACGAATGCGCTTTGATTATTCCCGCTTACAGACAAACTCTCCAGAAGGGGTTTGACATTCAAGACCCGGGTCTGAAGTTTTCCGCTCCCGTTGGAGATAAAACGGTTGAAGGGCGCATTCTCAAGGCGGTCGTTCCTGGATCCAACACGCCGGTTTATTTGATCTATCAGAAGGATTATTTTGATCGAGACGGCATTTACCAGAATCCGGACGGCTCTGATTTTATCGACAACTGCGAGCGGTACGTTTTCTTCTGCCGCGCGGCGATGGAGACAATACGTCTTTTGGACTTGAAAGTCGACATCCTTCACGCCAACGACTGGCAGACGGGACTCATTCCCGCCTACTTAAAAACGGAATACCGGCTTTATCCGCGATACGCCAACATTGCGTCGCTGTTCACGATTCACAACCTGGCGTATCAGGGATCGTTCTGGCATTGGGACATGAACCTCACCGGGCTGGACTGGAAGTACTTCAACATGCACCAGATGGAGGCGTACGGTCGGCTCAACCTCATCAAGACGGGCATCGCCTTTGCAGACGCTGTTTCGACGGTTTCTCCGCGTTACGCTTTGGAAATTCAGTCGGCTCCGCTGGGCTGCGGGCTGGAAGGGATTCTGCAATGCCGAAGCCGCGATTTATACGGAATTCTCAACGGAGTTGACCTCAACGCCTGGAATCCGGAATCGGACGCCAATATCGCGCAGACGTACAACGTTTCCACCTGGCAGCAAGGTAAACGAGCGTGTAAAAAAGCGCTCTTGCAGCAGTTGGGATTGCACGAAGACCTCGACGCGCCCCTGCTGGGAACCGTTGGGCGCTTGTCGTTCCAAAAGGGCTACGATTTAATCGCGGAAGTCATGCGTCGAATCGCTCCGCAGCACCCGGCGCAATGGGTCGTTTTGGGAACCGGCGAGGCGTGCTATCAAAACATGCTTCTCGACCTGCAAAATCAGTACCCCAATAAAATCGCCGTTCGGCTGATGTACTCCGACCAGATGGCGCACCAGATTATCGCCGGGTCAGACCTGTTCCTCATGCCCAGCCGATACGAGCCGTGCGGGCTGACGCAGATGTACGCTCTGCGATACGGTACGCTGCCGGTCGTTCATTCCACCGGCGGGCTGGCGGACACGGTCGTCAATACAACTCAGCAAACCCTGGCAGACAACTCCGCCAACGGGTTCGCGTTTGAAAACGACACCATAGACGAATTCACAAACTGCGTTAATAACGCTCTGTGGACGTACTATCAAAAGGAAACGCGATCAACGCTCATTGAACGCGGCATGAAACAGGACTGGTCATGGAGCCGTTCCGCCAGCCAGTACGTTCAGCTTTACGAAAAGATTAAACACTGAGAAGAGAGAGTGCGTAGTGCGTAGTGCATAGTGCATAGTTAGATGACCGCTTGCGTCCTAAGCACTAGGCGCTAAGCACTAAGCACTAATTCCCCCTAACTCCTAACTCCCCATGGCATACCTGGTAATTCGAGATGGCGAAAGCTGGAGCACGATATTCCAGCTCATTCCCGGCAAGACGACGACAATCGGGCGAGCGTCGACCAATCAGATTGTACTCAGCGACGACCGATGCAGTCGAACGCACGCGGAAGTCTATTACAATTCCGGCGACTGGTATGTCCGAGATCTCAACAGCCGCAACGGCACGTATCTCAACGCCGATCCTGTAACAACTGACATGCGTCTGGAGCCGGGGCAGATTCTCCGTATCGGCAAGACGCTGCTTTATTTTGTCGAAAACGTTCAGCAGGCGTACGCCAAATCGTCTGCGCCGCTGCCGCTGACAGACCCGCAAATGACAATCGGCGTCAACGGGGCAGGCGCCCAGCAGAGGGAGTCGGAACTCATTACGCACCGGCGCAACAAAACCCAGCTTTTGGATCAGGGGATTCAGCCTGCCGACGTCCGCGGAAAGACGTCCATGACAACCGACCTGTGCAAGCTGGCTTTGGATTTAAGCCGGGTTGACGACTTCAAAGAGGCGGCGGACAAGGCTCTCGAAGCCCTCATGGAACACATTCCCGTCGATATCGGCGCGGTTATGCTTCTTCCCCCGGAAATCCTGCCGGAACGGTTTACAAACGCCTCTCAGCTTCAGCTTTTAACGTTCCAAAGCCGGCGCGGCGTGAAGTACCGCGGCGTTTCCGACTTCCTGGCAACGACGGTCGTTCGGGAAGGTCAGGGAATCATGGCGCAGGACATCGGCGAAGACAGCTCGCTGGCTCAAAAGGACAGCCGGGGCGAATTGGACGCCAAGAGCATGATCTGCGCTCCGCTTCGGTTTGAACATTCCATTTTGGGGTTGATACATCTCTTTTCTACCGACGCTATGGAAAAGCCGGTTCCCGCCGACCTGGACTACGCGCTGGCGGTCGCCGACGCCCTGGCGGTCGTGTTCGACAACCTCAACCACCGCAATCAGCTGGCGCGAAACCTCAAAAAGGTGGAAAGCGAAAACATGCAGCTGCGCCGTCAGCTGGGCGTGCAGTCGGAACTGGTCGGGAACTCCCAAATCATGATGGATATTACCGAGCAGATCGCTCTGGCGGCTGGCAGTAAAGCAACGGTTCTCATTCGCGGCGAAAGCGGGACGGGAAAAGAACTCGTCGCCCGCGCCATTCACTATTCCAGCGTCCGGGCGAACAACGCGTTTTTGTGCCTCAACTGCGCTGCGCTGTCGGAAGATTTGCTGGCAAGCGAGCTGTTTGGTCACGAAAAAGGCGCGTTTACCGGCGCGACGGAACGCAAAATCGGGAAGTTTGAAGCCGCTGACGGCGGAACGCTCATGCTGGACGAAATCGGCGAGATGAGTCCCAACATTCAGGCGAAATTCCTCCGCGTTCTGGAAGGGCATCCCTTTGAACGCGTCGGCGGAAACAAGCCGATTACCGTTGACGTTCGCGTTATTGCCGCTACAAACCGGGATCTGGAAAAGGAAGTAACGGATAAGAACTTCCGCCGAGACTTGTTCTTCCGGCTTCGCGTATTGGAAATTGTCGTTCCGCCGCTGAGAAAACGTCCGGAAGACATCATCACGCTGTCGGAATATTTCCTCAAACGGTTCAAAGACGAAACCGGCAGAAAGATCGAAGGGTTCACGCCGTCGGCGATGCGCTGTCTGCAGGAATACCGCTGGCCTGGCAACGTCAGAGAGCTGAAAAACGTGATTGAACGCGCCGTCGTCCTGTGCCGCAGCGCCAGAATCAGCGAGTCCGACTTGCTCCTTTCCAACCTCGCCACAGCCGGCGACTCGTTTACCGCCGGACCGCAGCAGGAAAAGATTTCGTTCACGCCGTGCTCTTTAACCGACATGGAAGCGCGTCATATCGAAGCCATGATGAAATACTGCGAATGGAACAAGAGCCGTGCCGCCTCTCTGCTGGGAATCGAACGCTCCACTCTGGACAGAAAACTGCTACGATACAAAATCCGCAAACCCGCCGGCGTCTGGGACGACGAGAAAGATTAATTAGTAATTAGTAATGAGTAATTAGTAATTACGCAAGCGTCGGCAATGGGAATTGCTGGGATGCTCTGGGAACTGCTGGGAATTCTCCCAGAATCCTCCCAGAAGTCTCCCAGCTCTCTCTCAGAAGTCTCCCAGATAAATTCTCCCATACCTACGCTTTACCAATCCCGAATTCTTTTCCTAATTTCTCATAAAAATCTCAAAAAATTTTTAAATTGCTTGACATTCTCTGAAAATGTGATTATAATATGATATAATGTATAAGAAGTATAGGCAAATTGTATCTTTACATTCCGCCTGCCGTTTTCCTTGAATATCATATTTTTCCCAACTATACAGATTTTACTGGAGAATACGATGGCTGTCGTTAAATCCTGTTTCCGTCAGATTTCGGTACGTAGTTCGATCATTGCTGTTTTTGCCGCGCTTGTTGTCGGCTTGTTTGTCAGTTCCGCGCATGCGGATCGCGTCATTTATACAAACGGCGATACTATCCCCAACCCCGTTATCGGCGACGCGGAAAGCGGAGATTTGGAATTCAACGCCAATACCGCGAATATCGAATTTTCCGGAACGGTCAACGACGTTTCCAGCTCAATTCCAACCAATTTTTTCGCGACAGGAGAAAAACAGGTTTGGCTTAGAGGCTCTAACCTTTTTACCGGCGTTTCAACGGTAGAATGCAACGCTCTGGCATTCAAGGGAAATGCGGCAAACGTTACGATTACCTCAGCCGGGTTTGTCGGTTCCACGAAAGTGGCGTTTGAAAGCCTCAATAACGGCAACGCCAAAAATATGGCGTTGGTTTTAACAGCTGACAGTTCACAGCCGCAGCCCTTTACAGGAACATTTCAGATTAACAGTCAAAGCAGGCTTTATTTCTCTTCCGACGCCAATTTTAGCGACGCCACGCTGAAACTCAATGGCGGAGCCAGCAATAATTTTACAGAAGCGTCGTTCAATATGACCTCTAAAACGGCTTCGTTTAACAGCGTTACATGCGATAATTCAGCAGTTCGCATCTTAAATGTAAATGACGCTATTTCGCCAGCGGATTTAAACACAATTTCGTTCAAATCCGGAACGTTTTCCGGCGAGATGGGACGCATGGGCAACGGCGGCAATGACTTGCCCGGCAAAGGCACCCAAAAAGTCAACTATTTCAATTTGACAAAAGCCAGCGATGGAACGGCAGACGGCGGAACGCTCACTCTGTCCGGTCCCGTTTATTACAAGGGCGAGACAAACATCGAAGGCGGAACGTTAGTCATTTCCGGCAGCGATTTTGTAACGTCCAGCGCTCTGAATGGTTCCGGAACGCTGAAGCTGTCTGGCAACAACAAGTATTTCAATATTCTCAGCGATTCTCCGTCCGAATTTACGGGAACGATTCAGCTGTTTGACGAAAGCATTACAGGCAACGGCCGCATTAGACTCGCAGCTGCGACGTATTCATGGAGTAACAACGCTCTCCAAACGGAATATTCCGCTACGGACGTCAGTCTGCCGAAAGCCACGCTGGTTTTGAACGGAAACACGTCCGGCAAGTACTCGGAACTGGCGTTTCAGTCTAAGAATTCCAGCTTCACAATCGGGACGTTACAAGACAACGGCTACGGCAGAATTCTTAACCTCGATTCGTCTACAAAACTCACAGAGCTGGAAGACTTCTGTACTTTAACCGTTGGCAACGGAACGTTCGGCGGTGAAATTGGTCGAAGAGAAGACGAGAATAAATACCCGTATACCAACCATATCAATTTGGTTAAAGCCAACGACGGAACGGAATCCGGCGGTACGCTGACGCTGTCCAACAAGTATATGGATTTCTATGGCTCAACCACGATTGAAGGCGGAACGCTGGAGATTACCAACTCTCTGTCGGATAACAATTACCAGTATTTTGCACGTTCAACCGCGTTGAAGGGTTCCGGGAATTTGAATTTCACGGGTTCTAACTGGACGGTGTTCAGCATCAACGCCGCTGACACAACAACGCCGCAGGAGTTTACAGGAACTGTCAGCGTTGCCGACGCCTCAAAAATCATGATTAAAACCGAAAGCAACGCCGTCAAAGACATCAATCTGGCGAACGCGACGTTAAACGTTGGAACTGGCAGCACAATTGGTCTTCATTCCATTAATAACGCGGTTTCCAGCTTAACGGTTAAAGAACTCAATACGCAATCCGGCTCAGAAGTTCGCATTTGTTCCAATAATCCCGGCTCCAACTATGGAACTCTTACTGTTGGACGCGGCGAAATTAACGGAACGCTTGGACAAAACAACTCTGCCTGGAACAACGTCAATCTGGTTAAAGTTTCAGACGGCTCGGAAGACGGCGGAACGCTCACCATTAAAGGTCAGGACTATTATACAGGCGCAACGACAATCGAAGCTGGTAAAATCCGCTTTGAAAACAACGGTACTGGATACAAGTACTTCTCCACGTCAACGGCTCTTAAAGGTTCCGGAACGTTAGAACTTCAGGGCAACGACTGGATTGGGTTCGCCATCAACGCCAGCGCCGATGAGCCTCAGGAATTTACAGGCTCTGTCAACGTTTTGAGCAACACGATGATTCGCACAAGCGGCGCTACAAAACCGCTCAACCTGGGCAACGGAACGATTCACGTTGCGGAAGGCGTAGTCCTCGGTATGCATGTCAACAGCGGAGCGATTTCCAATTTGACGGTTAAAGAGCTCAATACAGAGTCCGGCTCCACAGTTCGTCTTTGCTCTGCTAATCCAGGAGCGAATAAATTTGGAACGCTGACCGTTGGTTCCGGAACCGTCAACGGGAATTTAGGCGAAACCAACGATTATAACCTATGGTACAACTGGGTCAATCTGGTTAAAGTCTCTGACGGCTCAGACGACGGAGGAACGCTGACGATTTCTGGCACGAACTTCTATACCGGGTCAATCGACATTCAAGAGGGAACGCTCAAGTTGGCAGACGCCGCCACGTTAAGCCAAGGCGCTACAACCATCGGCGAAACCGGCGTTTTGGAATTCAACGTTGCCAACGGCGAAAAACAGGTTACTATCACAGCCGCCAACCCGATTTCCGGCTCCGGCGCGATTGTCAAGTCCGGCTCTGGCATTTTGAAAGTTGATAATCTCGATTCTCCCAATACCATTTCAGCAGAGTCCTTTACCGTCAACGCTGGCGAACTGGATTTCCGAGGGTATTTTGAAGGCGACATCGAAATCATTAACGGCGCGGTCTTCTCGCCCGGCAATTCCGTTGGAACGCTGAGCGTAACAGGCGACGTTTCGATCATCGACGGAACGGCTCTGTTTGAATTTGGAGATTATACCGGCGCGGACGAAAATCACGACGTTTTGACAATTCTCGGAGCAGACAACCTCTTTACTGCTGGAAACGGCATGATTTCTTTGGCGTTCGACGGCGATCCTAACGCCTGGGCAACGGACGGCGGCGAATACAAGCTGGTATCCAACGAAGGATTTACTGTTGGAGATAAATCGTCCTGGCTGTCGAACTACACAGACCTGTTTACTCTGGACGGCAGAAGCGACGGTTTGTATCTGGTCGCCGGCGCTTCTCCGACGCCCGAACCCGGCTCCGGCGTTCCGGAACCGTCAACCTGGGCGCTGTTAGTTCTTGGGGTTGTCGTATTATTCCTGCGTAAGCGAGTTAGGAATTAGGAGGGAGGAGTGAGGAGTTAGCGCAAGCGCTCTTCATTGGTTATGTAACGTATCGGACTGCGAGAGGGAAGCGTTAGCGGAACTCTCGCTTTTTTAATAAATTAAATCGCTTTAATCGTCAAGCGTAGCTTGATACAGAGAAACAAAACCTATTAGCGTCAAGTACGCAAGCGACCAACGGGAGCGGGTATAATACGTCTCGCGCGGTAGCGCGGGTTGGGAGCGGCGCCTCGCCGCCGGCAAGCCGTCGCACTCCAAAATAATTAAATTCTCCCCCGCCCCCTTGCAATTAATTTTCTCTTTCGTTATACTGAAAGTAATCTATTATTATCCCTTTCCCCTAACTTAACGGAGAGAATCATGAAGTTAATTCACAATTGTTTACTGTTACTGGCAATCTTCGCAGCCTCGACAGCGTTCGCGCAAACGCCGGTTTACGACGTCGTTATTTACGGCGGGACGTCGGCGGGCGTAACAGCTGCGGTTGAAGCGGCGAAACACGGCAAGAGCGTTATTATCGTTTGTCCGGACGTCCATCTGGGCGGTCTGTCCTCTGCCGGTCTGGGTCAAACGGACTCCGGCAACAAAGCCGTTATCGGCGGGTTGTCACGAGAATTCTATCATCGTCTGTGGCTTCATTACGCTAAGCCGGAATCCTGGACGTGGGAACCGGCGCGCGACGTCGCTGGCGCCAAAGGCGGTCGCGGATTCGATTTCAATACGCAAACCGCGTGGAACTTTGAACCCAGCGTCGCAGAAGCCGTTTTCGAACAGTTTATCAAAGAGAACAACGTACCCGTCGTTCGCAACCAGTATCTTGACCGATCCGGGAAAACGACAGGCGTAATCAAAGAAGGAAATAAAATCGTCGCCATTGAAACGACAACCGGGTATCAAAACAATCCTGACGACCCGAAATCCGGAACGGTGAAAAACGTCTTTTACGGCAAGATTTTTATTGACGCTACCTACGAGGGCGACCTCATGGCTCAGGCGGGCGTAAGCTGGACTGTTGGGCGAGAGCCGAACTCCCTGTACAACGAAACGCTCAACGGCGTTGAAACCCGCTGTGCGAAATACCATCAGTTCAAGTACGGAATCGACCCGTACGTCGAACCCGGCAAACCGGAATCCGGGCTGTTGCCGATGATTAACCAAACCGTTGAGAAGGACGGTTCCGGCGACAAGATGATTCAGGCGTACTGCTATCGTCTGTGCATGACGCAAGTTCCGGAAAACCGCGTTCCGTTTATCAAGCCGGACAATTACGATCCGCTCAACTACGAGCTTTATCTTCGCGCTCTGGAAGGCGGAGAGACGAACCTGATGAACCCGTCGCCCATGCCCAACTACAAAACGGACACGAACAACAGCGGTCCGTTCTCTCACGACTTTATCGGTCAGAACCACAACTATATTGACGCCTCGGACGCCGAACGCGTCGTTATCTGCAAGGCTCACGAAGACTGGCAGCAGGGGCTGATGTGGACTCTCCAGCACAATCCCCGCGTTCCGGAAGCGGTTCAAAAACGATACGCTAACTGGGGCTTGGCGAAAGACGAGTTTACCGACACCCGCCATTTCGGGCACAAGATTTACGTCCGTGAAGGACGCCGCATGGTCAGCGATTTCGTTCATACGGAAAACCATTGCCGACAGATTCTCCCAACGCCCTGCCCTGTCGGATACGGTTCTTATAACATGGACAGCCACCACTGCCAGCGTCATCTGTTTATCGATCAGGACGGCAAGGCGATGGTTCGCAACGAGGGCGACGTTCAGGTTCATCCCGGCGCGCCGTACCCGATTGACTACGGAACGCTCGTTCCCAAGCGGGAAGAATGTTCCAACCTGTTCGTTCCTGTCTGCGTTTCGTGCAGTCACATTGCGTTTGGATCCATCCGCATGGAGCCGGTGTTTATGATTCTCGGACAGTCTGCCGGCGCGGCAGCGGCTATTGCCATCGACGACAAGTGCGACGTTCAGGACGTTTCCTACGATAAACTCCGCCCGATTCTGGAAGAAGAAGGACAGGTTCTGGAATACGAATCTCACGTTGGCAAGACCTACAGCAAAAAGTGGTTCCCCGGCATCGTTCTCGACAACCTCGACGCGACTCTGACCGGCGACTGGAAGCTCAACAACGTTACACGTCCGTTTATTGAAACCAACTACCTTCACGACGACAACGCCAACAAAGGCAAATGCGTCGCGACGTTCAAAACCGACTTGCCCAAGCCGGGCAAGTACGAAGTTCTCGTTGCGTACACCATCAACGCCAACCGGGCGACGAACGTTCCTGTAACAGTCAAATTCGCCGACGGTCAGAAGACGGTTATCGTCAACCAGAAACAGTCCCCCACTCGCGACAACATTTTCCTGCCGATTGGAACCTTTACGTTCGATAAGACAGCAGAAGTACAAATCAGCAACGAAGGAACCAACGGTCACGTTATTGTCGACGCTGTGCAGTTTATTGAGAAATAAAGGGTCTGCAGCGGTTAAAGACAGGGAATTTTCTGGGAACGCTTGGGAATTTTCTGGGATTAGCAGGGAACGCTTTCCCAGATTCTCCCAGCCGCTCTCAGGCGCTCCCAGGTTTTTCTGCGAAAATTGATTCTTGGCGCTCACACCCACGGGTTTACACCCGTGGCTCGCCTAATCCAAAATCCAAATCCCGCTCCCATTGGTCGCTTTGCGTCAATTACTAATCACGAATTAATAATTCCTCATGTTACGCCACATTTCCATTCAAGTCGCGCTGATTATTATCGCGTTTTGTTTTTCTGGCGTCTGTCAAAGCGCAGACAATTCCAGCCTTTCTTTGTCGGAAGAACAGCTAAACATAATATTTGGGAAACAATGCGTTGAACGGTTTGAGAAGATGTTTCAAACCGGAGAGTTCGATTTGGATTATCGAACGGAAGAAAATGGCGACACGATTCTTCATTACGCCGCGTTAATAGG
>CACXSS010000112.1 GCA_902770245.1 uncultured Planctomycetota bacterium
AATTGTTTCTAACGCGCATACGTTCTCGGGAACTTTGTCTTATTCCGGAGCAACGACCGTCAATGCAGGTACAACGATGAACCTGTCCGGAGCTAACTCCAATCTGGTTAATTCCCGCGCCGTTACGCTCAACGGAAAACTCGATTACTCGAATTATTCCGGCTCGAACGTCATGCAGCTTAACGATCTTTCCGGAACTACAGCCGCTGCCGAAGTTATCGGAACGAACAAGAATCTGATTCTCAATAATAACAACAATACGAGCTATGCAGGCAAACTTCGCATTGGAAACGGAACCGTTGCCACGTCTGGAACGGGAACGCTGACGCTGACTGGAAAAGACGCGCTTTTGTATTCAGGCGGAATTACAGTCAACTCGTCAATCGCGTCAACCGCAGATCAGACCTTCCATAATCTGTCGGGTTCTGGCGATATTGCCTTTAGCAACGACGCCAATTTGACCTTGACCAGTTCTGCTCCGTCAACCTATTCTGGAACTATTACCGGAGTGAATACGCTTACCGTCCAGCAAAACAGCGCTTACGATTTATCCGGCGCAGCGGTTTCGGTCGCCAATTTTGAAACGAAAGACGGCGCAAGCGTCAGCGTTTCTTCAGAGAAACCGATGACAGTTACAAATTCATTCCGTCAAGGAAACGCTGCAAACTATACCATCTCAGGCGGAAGCGTTTCGATTAGCGGCGATAACGTTGCTCAACAGGCGACCGTCGCTCTTAACGGCGGGACGATGTCAATCAATTCCTACAATTATACCGCTCCTGCACTCCCGGAAATTAGTAGCTTGGCTGTCCATCTGGACGCGTCAGACGCAAGCAGTTTCGACAACTCGTCCTCTATTGGAACATGGAAAAACCTGGCAAATTCCAATAACAATTTGACGTTTACGGGTTACAAAGGAAGTACGTCTCACGCCTACGTAACAGAAGCGGGTCTAAACGGATTAAACGTTATGACGTTCCCGACAAACGGAACTGCGTACTACGACATGGCGTCGGTTGTCAACGGCGTAACGTTTTTCGCCGTTATGGCAGACAACGGATACACGGCATCCAACCAGTACAGCTTTTTGTTTGGAAATAAAGACGTATCATTATCAGGTCATAATACATATTGCTTCCATCGCGACGCTGGGACTAAGCTTTGGAATTCAACCCATCTCGATGCCAATATTAAAAACGGAGTTACGTCGTTAAATGGAACTGCTGTTTCTTACAGTGCGGCAAATATCGGAACCGGCTGGAACGTGCTTTCCATTCAG
The DNA here is from genome assembly GCA_902770245.1 of uncultured Planctomycetota bacterium. GTDB lineage: Bacteria > Planctomycetota > Planctomycetia > Pirellulales > Thermoguttaceae > RUG11551. Next base: position 1,280 of record CACXSS010000112.1, read on the forward strand.
GCTTCTGGTTCGGTTCCAGTATCGGGAATCAGCCGGGAACGCGGCTCTCTTGGCGAGGCTCGCGGCTGGCGCGGCGACGTTGCGGAAGTCCTGGTTTATACGGGAACTCTTACTGAAGAACAGTACCAAGCGGTGTCTCAATACCTGGCAACTAAATGGCAAGTCGGAAACGACATCGTAGAACCAACCATCGTAACGACCGGCGATTTTGTCTCGGAAAACGCGATTAACGTTATTGCGGATTCCACAATTGACGTTGCAGGATTTTCTTCTGTTACCTTTGATTCGACGTCAATTGACGAAGGGAAAACGCTGACGATCAACGTTGCGGAAAACCAGACGACTTGGACGTCCCCAATTTCCGGCGAGGGCAACTTGACCAAAACCGGAGCCGGTACGCTGACGCTGTCAGAAGTTCCAGCTTATACCGGCGCTACGACAGTCGAATCTGGAACGCTGGCTTTGACAGAAGGCGGAACGCTGAACAATCTGTCCGGCGGAAGTCTCAATCCAGATGGTTCGATTGCTCAAAGCGCTGTTCTTGACGCGACAGGCAAAGACCTGACTCTCGTTAACAGCGAAACGACCAAGTTCATCGGGTCGATTAAAGCGAACAACATCGTCGCCAACGGCGAAGGAACTTTGCAGATCTATACCGGCGCAGAAGGACAGGTTGACGCTCAAAGTTTGACCGTTTCCTCCGACCGCGTTGACTTGAAGGGATACATGACCGGCAACATTACAGTCAACGCTGGTTCCGTATTCTCGCCGGGCAATTCCGTTGGCGAGGCGACTTTGGACGGCAGCTTTATTCTCAATGCCGCTGCGATTCTGTTGATGGAACAGGACGCCACCGGAATGGACAAGCTCACTGCCAGTTCGTTTGAAATCGATCCAAACGCCGTTCTGGAATTGACCTTTGGGTCAGTTCAGCCCGGTGCGACGTACGATATTATCTTCCAAAAGAACGGCGACACAGCTGTCGATTTTACCGGCGATCAGGCAACTGACAATTTCTGGAACAGCCTTCTGACTTCGGAAAGCGCGTACTACTGGAATTTGTCGGTAAATGGAAACGTTGTTAGCGCCACGTTGGACGCCAACGCCGTCCCGGAACCGTCGACGTGGGCGCTGCTGATTCTGGGCGTTGTCGTATTATTCCTTCGTAAGCGGAAATAAATGAAAGGCGGTAATGAAGCGAGCAAAGCGAGCGGAATTACGCATCGGCAGGCGTTACGCCTGCCGAATTTTTTTAACCACAAAGAACACAAAGAAACTAACGGCGGGAATGATAAAGTAAAACAATCTTCCGCTAGAACTGCGTTAGCGATTCCATATTAAGGGAGGAGTGAGGAGTTAGGAGTAAGCTGACTACACACAACAAATGAGGAGCGCGAAGCGTAAACTCCTCACTCCTCACTCCTCATTCCTAACTCAAAAGACTCCGTCTTTCAGGAGAATCTCTTTTCTTTAGCCGTAGATTTCGTTCCACAGACCGTTGAGGTCGATGTCTTGAGCAGTTCCGGCGAAGAAGACGGCGCGGAAGTTCATCTTCTGAACCGTACCCGCCGGGAATTCCCCTCCCTTGATGTAGTACGGCAGCGGGGAGATGTTGCCGTAGTCGCGAACCAGCCACGGGCAGTCGCCGTCGACGCCCCAGTCTTTCCACGCCGCAGCAGGCGCGCAGAAGACAGCGCAGCCTTCTGTAATAGCCGGATTGAACCGACGTTTGCCGTAGTACGCCATCCATTTATGGGCTTTCTTTTCGTTGTCCGCCTGACGGAAAACGCCGGTGTCTGAAACGAGTTCTCCGCCGCCGTCCGGACAGACGTCCTGAGCAACGCGAACGCCGAAAAGACCGTGGTTGGTGCTTTCGCATTTGACGTCAACGAGCATGGTTCGAGCGTATTCCAGGTCGAGAATATAGTAGTCGTCGCAGCGCCAGTCGATTGTATACTTGCGGGTGTCGGTAATAATCGGGTCTTGATCCGGCTTCTTCCAGACGCCTTCGTCCGTCCATACGATTTTCTTTTCGTCACAGGAAACGATTTTCACGCCTTGAGAGAGAATCTGACCGTCTTTGCGTCCGCCCTGCCAGTAGTTGCCGCCATTGACGCGGTCTTCGCCCAGGAAGCAGCCGCGATGGTGCGGCCACGGCTGAGACGATTCCGTCAGCAGAGTTACCATCGATTTCGGTCCGACCATCGGGAAGAGGTACGGATACTTCTGATTTGGGCTGGTTCGGTACGTTGCCAGACACTGGTTGTCTTTGCGAATCCAGAGGTCTTTGTCGGCAAAATCGGGATTGTACGCTGTGAAATGTTCAACAGCCTGATCTCCCCAGCCGGGAATGAACTTGCCTTTTCTGCCAGCGTAAATCGGCTGATATGTATTTCCAGAAGCCGGCGTTTCTTCCGCTCCGGCAAGCGTATAGGACAACCCGACAGCCGCCGCGGCAGCTGCGGTCGTTTTGAAAAATTCGCGTCGTTGCATTTGTGTGAAATCTCCTGAAGGTAAATGGTAAAAATGACAGGGGGAGTGTTTAGTGCATAGTACTTAGTGCATAGTGAGGTGAGCGCTTTGCGTCCTATGTACTACGCACTATGCACTTATTCTACCAACATCCAAAATGAAAAACAACCGGGGAACGGAAAAGAATCGGGAATATTCTTTAAAATTATCCATTTTTACAAACTGACCGATTGCAAACGAATGAACGAAGTTGTATAATAAGCGTCATAATCGTAGAATTATTTATACTGTTATAGAAAGGAGCATTTGTTATGAATCGACGCGAAGCGTTAAAATACACGTTGACGGCAGCGGCAGGCGTTGGGCTTTTTCAAACGGGACTGGCTGACGAACCTAAACCTGGAGTGGAAGCGAACGGCCGCTGGACTGTCGAGCGCGCTCAGGCGTGGGGAAAGAAACAGGGCTGGATTGTCGGCTGCAACTACGTCCCGACGTACGCTGTCAACCAGATTGAAATGTGGCAGAAGCTGACGTTTGATCCCAAGGTAATCGATTCCGAGCTGGGGCTGGTTGAGCAAACCGGCATGAACACCGTTCGCGTTTTCATTCACGATTTGCTGTGGAGAGATCAGCGCGACGCCTTTTTCGGGAACGTCCGCAAGTTTTTCGATCTGTGCGAAAAACACGGTCTGAAAGTCATTTTCAACTTCTTTACCAACGGCGGGGCGGAAGGCGCGGTTATTGGTCCGCAGCCGGCGCCGAAACCCTTTGTTCATAACAGTCAATGGCGGCAGACGCCGGGGAAAGAAGCTGTCATGCACAAGCCGGAAAACTGGTCGATGATGGAAGATTACGTCATGGATACGATGACGACGTTCCGAAACGACGAGCGAATTCTGTTCTGGGATTTGTTTAACGAACCCGCCAATTCCGGCAACCGGGAAATGACGCTCGGGTTCCTGAAACTGCTCTGGTCGTGGGCGCGAAAAATCGACACCCCGTTCCCGATGACGTCCGCAATTCAGGGCTATAAGCCGACCCCGATTGCCAGTTTCCTCGTTGAGAATTCCGACGTGCTCAGCTTCCATTGCTATGCGAATCTGGACGGAATGAAGAAAGTGGTCGAGACGTACAAGAAGTACAATCGTCCGCTGATTTGCAAAGAATGGATGGCGCGTCAAAAGAAATCTACGGTCATGGACATTCTCCCGTATCTTAAAGAACAAAACGTCGGCGCGATTAACTGGGGACTCATTCCCGGCAAACTGCAAACGAAGTACCCGTGGGGCTGGGGACCGGAAAAAGGCGAACCGGACGTCTGGTTCCATGACCTGTACCGTGAAGACCATACCCCCTACGACGAAAAAGAGATTGAACTTTTTAAGAAGCTGACGGGGAAGAGTTAGGGAATAGGGAGTAGGGAATAGGGAGTAGGGAATAGGGAACAGTCGTTTGCGCGGCGGCGAGGCGCCGCTCCCAACCCGCGCTGCCGCGGCGCCCCCGATGGCGGGGGAGCCAATCCGCGCTGCCGCGCGAGACGTATTATAACCGCTTCCGTTGGTCGCTTGCTCTTTCCTTGCTAAAACTTTTAAGCCGCAAAGGACGCAAAGAGCGCAAAGAAATTTTTAAAACTTCGCGAACTTTGCGAACTAGAGCGTGAGGCTTTTCCGGGAACTTACGCACCCCGGCTCGTCTATCGTTTCGTTCGCCGTTCCGGCGAATGCGTAATTCCGTTCGCTTCGCTCACTTCATTACCGCCTTCCATTTTTTGCGAACTAGAGCGTGAGATATGCCCGGACGTCTCGCGCTCCGGCTCGCCTGCGCCTTGCCTCACTCCTCACTCCTCACTCCTCACTCCTAACTTCAACACCCTCCTTTTTTCAATTAAAAAATCTTTTCCGCCGGGGGCTTGTATTTTTCTAAATTTTACTTTATAATGAACTTTCGTAAACTGAAAAATTATTTTTTATTTTTGGACATGTACACTGAAAGGAGTAATCAATGACTCGACGTTTAACCGTCTTACTGTTTGCGCTGTGCGCCGTTTGCGCCGTCAGCGTCCAAGCGTGGGAAATTCAAAGCAATCCCATTCTCAGCCGCTGGGTGAAAAATGTCAACCCGAATAACGCGCTGCCGGAATACCCGCGTCCGCAGTTTGAACGCCCCGCATGGCAGTCCCTCAACGGTCTTTGGGACTACGCTATTATCGAAAAAGGCGCTTCGACAGAAGAATTTTCCGCCGACGGCGAAATTCTCGTTCCGTACCCGATTGAATCCGCTCTGTCCGGCGTAAAGAAGTTCGTCGGAGAAACCAAACAGCTGGTTTACAACCGCAAGTTCACCGTTCCCGCCAACTGGGCTGGAAAACGAATCCTTCTCAACTTTGAAGCCTGCGACTGGATTACCAACGTTTACGTCAACGGCAAACACGTTGGAAAGCACGTCGGCGGATACGCCCCGTTCAGCTTCGACATTACCGACGCCCTGGTTGAAGGCGTTCAGGAAGTTCGCGTTGTCGTTTACGACCCGACCGACGCCAACTGGCAGCCGATTGGAAAACAGGTTCGCTCGCCCCGCGGAATCTGGTACACGTCCGTAACCGGTATTTGGGGATCCGTCTGGATGGAACCGGTCGCCAAGCAGGGACAAATCGCGTCCGCCGCCGGATACGCTGCCGCTCTGGAAGACGGCAAACTGACGCCCGCCCTGGATGGCTCGTTTGTTATTAAGGGAACCTCCGACGCCGAAGACGGCGCTGAAGTCAACGTTAAAATTCTCGCTCCCAACGGCGATACCGTTTTCATCGGATCCGCTGACGTCAAAGACGGCAAGTTCACGATTACCGGCAAGATTGAAAATCCGAAATTCTGGGCGCCCGGCGCTCCGTATCTTTACGACGTCGTTTACACTCTGACGGTTGACGGCGCCAAGGTTGACGAAGTCAGCAGCTACATCGGCTTAAGAACGTCTACAATCGGCGTCGACAAGAGCAAGGACGACTATCTGCGTCTGCTGGTCAACGGCAAGTTCATCTTCCAGTACGGTCCGTTGGATCAGGGCTGGTGGCCGGACGGGCTGTACACGGCTCCGACGGACGAAGCTCTGCGTTACGACCTCGAAATCACCCAAAAGATGGGCTTTAACATGCTCCGCAAGCACGTCAAGGTCGAATCCCGCCGATTCTACTATCACTGCGACAAGATGGGCTTGCTCGTCTGGCAGGACATGCCCTCCGGCGACCGGCACATCGGTTCAAGAGATCCGGACATCACCCGTTCGCCCGAATCCGCTAAAAACTATTATCACGAATGGACGGAAATTATGACGACGCTGCAGAACTCGCCGTCAATTGTCATGTGGGTTCCGTTCAACGAAGGCTGGGGACAGTTCGACACTCCGGCTGTTGTCAAGTACACAAAAGACTTTGACCCGACTCGTTTGGTCAACTGCGCCAGCGGCTGGACGTTCCGCAACTGCGGCGACGTTCACGACATTCACCATTATCCCGCGCCAACTCGCCCGGCTAACAGCGACCAGTTCGCCATCGTTTTGGGTGAATTCGGCGGTCTGGGACTTGAAATTCCCGGTCACACCTGGAAGCAGAAGGGCAACTGGGGCTATCAGGGGCTTATTGGCGACCGTCAGGCGCTGCTCAACAAGTATACTGGACTGATGAAGTCGCTTCGCACTCTGATTGACGAAGGGCTTTCCGCCGGCGTTTACACGCAGACGACGGACGTCGAAATTGAAATCAACGGTCTGATGACCTACGATCGCGAAGACATCAAGATGGGCTTGGAGAACATCGCTAAAGCCAACGCTCTGCTGTACAAACCGTTGCCGGTTGTCAAGCGCGTTCTTATCAACGACGCCCGCAAAGGAGAATCCGTTTGGAAGTTCACAACCGAAGAACCGGCGGCGAACTGGATGGACTCCACCTACGACGATTCCAGCTGGGATTCCGGCAAAGCGGGATTCGGCAAGATGACGGAATACGTCGAACCGGCGACAGAATGGAACACGCCTGAAATCTGGCTTCGCAAGACGTTTGAATTCGACGGGAATCTGGAAGGATTCCTCGCCGCGACGATCTTCCATGACGAAGACTGCGAAGTCTACATCAACGGCGTCAAAGCGTTGACCGTAACCGGATTCGTAACCCGTTACAATACATTCGACCTCGCCCCGGAAGCCGCCAAGGCTCTCAAAGCTGGAAAGAACGTTGTCGCCATTCACGTCAAGCAGACCAAAGGCGGTCAGTTCATTGACTTCGGTCTGGTTGAAATGGGCGAGGGAAAGTAGTTTCCGTTAATCGTTTATTCTCCCCTTGCTAAAGTTTTTTGGAAAGGGGAGTTTGAGGGGAAGAACCTTTTTTTCAAAAAAGGTTTTCCCCTCATATTATTTCGAAAAAACTCGTTTTTCTCACCTTGAAAAAACTTCTTTAAAAGGGAGCCAGCTTGCTGGCGACCTAAGTTTTTTCAAGCGAGCGATAGCTCGCCGAAATTTTTTTAGCCGCAAAGAACGCATAGTTTTTAAAACTTCGCGAACTTTGCGGACTTTGCGTGAGGTTTTACCGGGCAGCTCAACACAGCCCGGTTCTTTTTTTAGTTTAACGCATCCGTTACGCTAACTGGTCACCCAGAATCTCTCTCAGCGCTTTCTCGTAGGCGTTCGCCTGTACGAAGAAACCGTAGTCGTTGGCGTGACAGTTGTCCATGGTGCCGTCGCCGTCTTCCGGCATCTGGCTCTTGCCGTCAAGATAGTACAAGCCCTTAACGCCGTCGGCGACGAGTTTTTCGTAACCTTCTCTATTGGCGACGCCGCGGGGGTCTTTCTCGTCGGCAAAGTCTGACCAGCAGGATCTGAACGGGGCAGGGTACCCTTCTACAATCAGAATCGGCGTGTCGGGATGCGCTTCTCTCAATTTGAGAACGCCTGGAACGAGCCGTTCTCGAATCAGTTCCGGCGTCATGTTGCGGTTGCAGTCCAGAACGTAGACCGACGGGTCGAGTTCCGCGAACGCTTCCATCATAACCGGTTCCATCCTTCCGTTTCCAGAAAAGCCGAAGTTCAAAACGTGCATGTCCAGCCGACGCCCGGTCATGGCGACCGCGCAGTTGGCGGTTCGGGAAGAACAGCCGCCTTGTAAAATTGACGTCCCGTAGAACAGAATCGGCTTTAGCTTCCGGGCGGGCGCCGCTTCAAAAATGGCTCCCTTTCTGACGCCGATTCTGAACTTGGAAATCCCGTTGTACGTCGGGAAGTAAATCATGAATTCCCGTTTCCCGTCCGGAACGGCTTCGCTGCGAATCGGCTGAACAACGAGGCTGTTTGAAAACTTACCGCCAATCATCTGGGCGAATCTGAATTTACCGGACGAATCGCGGCCGTAAATATCGACGCCGCTTTTCCCGGTTGCCGGCATGTGATACATCGCCAAGTCCTTGCTCCGCAGTTCAAAGGAAATATTCATCGGGCTGTTTGTTACAAATCGCAAAGCCAGTCCGGCGGAAGAACACGCCAAATTTCGCACTGCTGACGGGACTTTATCCATCCATCGTTTCGGGAATCGGTCGAACGGATTATAGCGTTCTTCCCCTTCCCAGGCGCGGCCTTCGATGGGCATAGTCGCCGCATCGTACCAAACCCAGCCGTCTTTCTCTTCTACCGGATTGAACCCGATTTCCGGCGCGGCGGGCTGCTGGGCTTCTTCCGCCTTGACTGCAGCCGCAGCCATCGCCGTCGAAATTGCAGTCGTCTGAATAAACTGACGTCGTAACATTATAATCTCCTTTCGATATTGAAAAATTTTGAAATCTGTCAGAACGTATGTTTATTATAAACCGTCAAAGAGAAAAAAGCAACCGGGAAAGAAAAATTTTTCTCTGCGTTCTTTGCGGCTTAAAAATTCTGCGAGCTGTCGCTCGCGACCCGAGAAGCGTTTTCGGCTGCGTCGCAGTATGCGAGCAGGGCAAAGGACAAGGCAAACAAGCCTCAAATACAATTCTATGTTCACTATTGACAACGCCTTTTCATCCGTTTATAATACAAGCGTTTTATTCGTCGTTATCATCAGGAGTCGTTTACTATGAAATTGCCCTCAACGCTTGCAATTATCGTTATTATCTGTCAATGTGCGATAAACCAATCCAGCGCTGATTATCAATCAAACAGCATTACCGCATCAGGACAAAAAAACGAAGCGGTTCAGAGCGCAGATATTTCTGACTATTCGTTTTTTACATCGGTTGAAACTGTGATTTACGGTAAAAATATTGATATATTGAACGTTCCTCTTCAGATAGAAGACGGCGTTTCTTCTCTCGAATTGAATTATACGCTTCAAGACCTTTTCCCGTCATTAGCTTTTTTGATAAAAATCAGGGCGCTTGCTAATAGAATGGACGTCTTTCCAGTTGATTTAATAGCTCGAAGAGGGGAGTTTTGTTATTATCCTTACGGAGGCTGGACGAATATTCACCTTCGTACAGATTTAAATTATTCTCAATGGAAACTTTTTTTCTCTTTTTGCTATTT
>CACXSS010000113.1 GCA_902770245.1 uncultured Planctomycetota bacterium
CTTCGTCATTTTGGTATGCACACTTCTGACGTTTGGTTCGCCTTCGGCGAACTGCGTAATTCCGCTCCCGCTGGTCGCTTCATTACCGCCTTTCATTTTCCGTGGGTTAAAACCACGGCTAGAAACATTGAACCGCTACGCGGTTCTAGCTAAACGCTTCGCGTCCGTTTTTTAAAACTTTGCGTCCTTTGCGTTCTTTGCGGCTAAAAATTTTGTGGACGACGCGTCCGCTCGTGAAATTCCTCTTTTTCGCTCTTGACAAGATCGCTTAAATCGTCTACAATATTTTAGAGAAGATAGGACATTTATAACGATATGAGAATATTTTCTGATGTTTGGATTCAGGAAATTTCGATGTTGTTATAAATTTAGGTTTTGACGGCATACGATTAATATATATTAGCCGTCAGCTGTTAACAGACATTATTATATAGTTTTCCTCAGATTTACTGGAGACGCCTGTGCCTTACGACATTGTAGTTTGCGTTAAACAGGTTCCCGATACGGCTAACATTACCTCTGATGCAATGACGCCGGAAGGAACTGTCAATCGCAGCGCCTTGCCTGCGATTTTTAATCCTGAAGACCTTCATGCGCTGGAGACGGCGCTGGAAATCAAAGACCGATTCGGCGGAACGGTTACGTGCGTTACAATGGGGCTGCCGAAAGCGGCGAACGTCCTGCGCGAATGTTTGTACCGCGGCGCAGATCGCGTTATTCTGCTCACCGACCGCCGAGCAGCCGCGTCCGACACGCTGGCGACGAGTTACATTCTCTCCCAGGTCGTCAAGACGGTTGGCAAGTTCGACATCGTTCTGTGCGGACGTCAGGCGATTGACGGCGACACCGCCCAGGTCGGTCCGCAGATTGCGGAAAAACTGGCGATCCCGCAAATCACGTATCTGGAACAGGTCATTGACGCGGACGACAAAACGATTACCGTTCGACGCAACACGGGGTCCGGCTGGGAAATTGTCAAATGCCAGCTGCCGTGCCTGATTACCGTTCTCGATACCGCCAACGAACCCCGTCCGCTGTCCGCCTGCAAGACGCTTAAATATCGTTTTGCCCGCGTTCCGGGAGAACTCGCTCCAGACGCCGAAGAAGAAAAAGCTAAACTGGCTCAAAAGGGATTGCTCATTGAACAGTGGAGTCTGGACGACGTCAACGCGGATCTTGACCGCTGCGGTTTGGCTGGCTCGCCGACGAAAGTGTTCAAGGTGTTGTCAATCGTTCTGACAAAAGAAGGCTTTAAGAACGTCGAACCGACTGAAGAAGGCATTAACGGCTTGATTCACGAACTGGTCGAAGACAAGACGTTGTAGAAAGTGCATAGTGCGTAGTGCATAGTGCATAGGACGCAAGCGATCCTCTCCCTAGGCGCTAAGCGCTAGGTACTAAACACTAGGCGCTAAGCACTAAGCACTAAAAATTAACTAATCGCTCACATTAACATACCCTAAACTATTATGACTCAACCAAATAAACAGGGCGAAGTATGGGTTTTCGCCGAACAGGAAGACGGCGTTCTGAACGACGTTTGTCTGGAATTGCTGGGGCGCGCGCGGCTGTTGGCTGACCGTCTCGGCGTTAAAGTCGGAGCTGTTTTACCGGGATATAACGTTGAACCGCTCGCCCCCGCTCTGATCGCGCAGGGCGCGGACGTCGTTTACATTGTCGATAAACCGTGTCTGAAATCTTATACAACTCAGCCGTTCGCTCGAATCGTCTGCGATTTAATCGCCAAGTACGAACCGCAAATCGTTCTCTACGGAGCTACGCCGCTGGGTCGAGACCTGGCGCCGCGAATCGCATCTGAAACGCGTTCCGGACTGACTGCCGACTGCACCGACCTGGATATTCAAGATGTAACAGATTCCAAAACCGGCGAAGTCCACGAAAATCTGCTGCTGCAAATTCGTCCAGCCTTTGGCGGAAACATCATCGCGACGATTGTCAACTATACGCAATGGCCGCAGATGGCGACGGTTCGAGAAGGCGTTATGCCGCTTCTTCCGCCGGACGCGTCCCGCAAAGGACAGGTTATCAAAGAAGACGTTGACGTCGATCAGCTGGCTGGCATTGTCGAGGTTCTCGAACAGTTCAAAGAACAGAAAAAAGTCAACCTCAAAGCGGCGCGAATTATCGTTGCAGGCGGCGGAGGCGTTGGTAGCAAAGAGAACTTCGACCTGATTAAAGAACTCGCCGGAGCCCTTGGCGGAGCGGTTGGCGCTTCTCGCGCCGCGGTCGACAGCGGGTTTATCGGCAAAGAATATCAAATCGGACAAACGGGAACGACCGTCAGACCAGCCATGTACATCGCCGTCGGCATTTCCGGAGCGGTTCAGCACCGCGCCGGCATGCAGGAATCGGCGAAGATCATCGCTATCAACAACGATCCGGACGCCCCGATTTTCGGCATCGCCAACTACGGCATTGTCGGCGATTTGAACGACGTCGTTCCAAAAATGATTAAGGCTATCAAACTGCGAAGAGCGGAATAATAAGGAGACATTCACATGGGAAACTATTTTCTTGACAACGAAGACATTCAGTTCGCTCTTGACACCCTTAACATTAAGGAACTGGCGGAACTGCAGGAAATGTTCGCGGAAAACGGCGACGCCGATTACGCCCCGGAAACCGTTGACGACGCCGTTACCGGCTACGCCGAGATTCTGAAAATCGTCGGCAGCATTGCCGCTGACACCATCGCGCCTGCCGCAGAACAGGTCGATAACGAAGGGCACACGCTCAACGACGACGGAACTGTTACACTCAATCCCCTGACGCAAAAGAATCTTGACAAACTCGCTCAGGGCAACATGCTCGGCTTTACGCTTCCGCGCCGATACGGCGGATTGAACTGTCCGAACCTGATTTACACCATGGCAACGGAAATCGTCTCCCGCGCCGACTGCTCGTTTATGAACATGTTTGGTCTGCAGGGTATCGCGGAAACGATTAACGCGTTTGCGTCACAGGAAATCAAGGACATGTCCTTGAGCCGATTCTGCACCGGAGAAGTTACCGGCGCTATGGTCTTGACCGAACCGGACGCCGGCAGCGACCTGCAAGCCGTCCGACTTAAAGCCGAACTGACCGAAGACGGCAAATGGGTTCTCAACGGCGTTAAACGGTTTATTACCAACGGCTGCGGAGAAATCCTGCTCGTCTTAGCCAGAAGCGAACCGGAAATCACCGACGGCCGCGGTTTGAGCCTCTTCTACGTCGAATCGGACGAAACCGTCAAAGTTCGACATCTGGAAGAAAAGCTGGGCATTCACGGCTCTCCCACTTGCGAACTGACGTTTACCAACACTCCGGCTCTGCTCGTTGGCGAACGTCAGCGCGGGTTGATTACCTACGTCATGGCGTTGATGAACGGCGCGCGAGTCGGCATCGCCGCTCAGAGTTTAGGCGTCGCGGAAGCCGCGTTCCGTCTGGCTCGCACGTACGCCGCCGCCAGAGAGCAGTTCGGCGCCCCGATTGAAGTTCTCCCGCCGGTAGCGGAAATGCTCGTCGATATGAAGGTGAAAATCGAAGCGTCCCGCACGCTGACGTACCACACTTGCACGATCTGCGACAAGCAAAACAACGGAGAGCGTTTGTCACAGACGCCCGGCATTCCGAAAGAAATCGTTTCCGAACAGCGCAAAGCCGCTCGAAACGCCAAACGAATCAATTCCATGCTTACCCCGATGTCGAAATACTACGGATCGGAAATGGCAATTGAAGTTTCCAACATGGGCTTGCAGGTTTTGGGCGGTTCCGGGTACATCAAAGACTACGCTTCTGAACGCTACGTTCGCGATGCCCGCATTACCAGCATCTACGAAGGCACAAGCCAGCTTCAGGTCGTCGCCGTTATCAAAGGCATCACGTCCGGAACGTTTGAATCGTACATTGTAGACAACTTCGAATCCAAAACGTTTGAAGACGCCGATCTGGAAACGCTCAAAGCCAGCCTGATTGAAAGCCGGAAAAAGACCGTCGAAGCCATCAACTTTGTTAAAGAGCAGGGCGCTGGATACATTGACCTGTCCGCTCGCAAACTGGTTGACTGCGCTATCGACATTCTCATCGGGCACCTGTTCCTCGCTCAGGCAGAGAAGTGTGACAGAAAGAAGAAGATCGCCAAATACTTCATCGAGAAACAAGCCCCGCGCATTGCCGCCAACGTCGCTGTCCTGCTCAACCACAACAGCCAGGCGCTTGACGATTACCTGACAATTGTCGGAGACGTTCCGGCAGCGGAATAAAGGACAACATCCGTTTAGCCCACGAAATGGAAGGCGGCAATGGAGTTCGCGCAGCGAACGGAATTACGCATTCGCCGATAGGCGAACAAAACGACGCGAACTGTGCATAACAAATCGACGAAGCCAAAAACCTTCACGGATGGCGCCCGCCCTCGGGCGCTATTTTTTTGTAACAAGTAAAACCTCTGTTAAGCCCGGATCGCGGCAGTCCCCTGCCGCCGAAGTAAAAAAACGCCCTGCTATTTCCTAAAGACGCAGCCGAAAACCTTCACGGGTCGCGGACGAAGTCCGCCAAAAAAACCTCACGCGAAGTCCGCAAAGTCCGCGAAGTTTTAAATTAGCTCGATGATTAAAAAGCCTCTGAATATTGTTAGGATTCAGCAATTTCATTTTTCAGATCTTCATAATCCTCAAAAAAGTCGCCAAGCAATACTACTTTTTAAATGTTGGGCTTGTATTGCAGACTTTTTACAACAAAATATTACTTTTCTTTGGGATTATTATCTGTTTCATCATTGGTAGCGTATTCTTCTTTGTTTTTAGACCGTACTCTCCAGTTTCTAAATTGAATACCGAGAATAAACAAGAAGGAAATAATAATACACGCCACAAAATTATCATCTAGGCTTGCACAGTTTATCGATACGCCGTATATACAAATAGCCGTCCATATTGTTAACATTGAATAAAACCAAAAATCATCATACGCCTTTTGCTGTGAGATGTGTGTATATTTACACGTTATGAAATAGACCAATGTAAATACCGATAATGTCAATACAATAGTCAGACACATTAAAACAACTGCGCACATTCTGCTTCCTCCACATCTTAGTTTTGAACTTTTCCTTGATTTCTACCAAACTATAAAAATCAATTGTAACACGGTTTCATTTTATACCTTAACTTTATTATAGCGACTATTTCGATTGAAAGCAAGAGAAATAGCATTTTTTCAGAAAATTTTAAAAATTTTCAAAAATTTTACTCGGGCGGGAATCGCGGCGGCGGGTTAAAAGCCAAGGCTATTAAAATTGAACCTCCTATCAGTCTTTCTTTACTTTGCGAACTTCGCGAACTTTGCGTGAGATTTCTTTGCGATCTTTGCGTTCTTTGCGGCTTAAATTCTGTGGCGAGCTTCGTCTGTAACTCAATATAGTTTTCAGCTGTGGCGAAGGTTGTCAGCGAGGCAGAAAGCAGCAGAGGACTGCCGCGAGCCGGTTGTTTTAGCGGACTTTCCTGCGAAAAAGGTTATTTCTTGTTCTAGCAAGTAGCCCGAGCCGGGCTACATCCAAGGGGCGTTTTCGACTTACGCAATACGGTATTTCACCCTTCAAACAAAGTGTAATTCCGCTCCCGTTGGTCACTCCATTACCGCCTTTCATTTCTTTGCGTCCTTTGCGGCTAAATTTTCCCTCTTGTACAAAAACCGCGTTGGCGATATAATCAGGTTACTGGAAACAGTCAAAGTACGTACACCTGTTAAATCCGAAAGGAGCTTATACATGAACTTTACCGCTAAAACGTTGTTGTTCTTTATGATTGCCGCCTGCGCCGCATCGATTGCAGAAGCGAAGAAAACATTTGTCCTTTACGACAGGTTTCTCAATATTCCTGCGCTTTGCTATCGGCTTGACGACGGTTGGAATGGTATGGGCTTTATAAACTGGAACATCAAGGGCGATACGAAATTCGCGATGAGTACAATCGTCTATAACCCGTCAAAACACTATATCTATCAGGAAATCGGACCGTACTATGTTGAAAGCGTGCTGTACTTTCCGCAAATTCTTCAACTGTATCAGAATCCAATGGCTTTTGCTCAGGATCTGGCAAACAAAACCAACGCTGGCATCGTCGTCCCCGGACTGTCCGGCTTTACCGTAACAGATGCGAAATGGACGCAGGACGTCCCGCAGTTCACCCGAATAATGGCAGGCGCGATGAAAAGCCCAAGCAACCAGGTAACCGCATTCGGATTCGAGGGTCATTTTGAATGTACGTACGGCGGCGTGGAATGCGAAGCCATATTTACAATGTCGCTGGCTGTGAGCATGATGCCGCAGATTCGTCCGACTGTTCCCGCTTTCGGTCAGGTCATAAAGGTTAATCCCAAGCTGCTCGTCGCGCCTAAAGGACGTCTTAAGACGGCGCTGCGCGAGTGCGGCGCTCAAATGGCGACAGGATTCTATAACAACCTGTGGTGCGTACAGCGCGACCGAACGTTCAACGCTCTGATTCAGGGAACGATTCTCGGGCGTAACGAAGGCTTTGCCGGATGGATGAAAACGCAGGAAGAGACGTCTGCTATGCTTGACAGAGTCCGCAAGGCGCGAAGCGAGCAGATTCGCGAAGTTAAGACAGTCGACAACCCGCTTTCGCCGGGCGACAAAATCGAACGACCCGCTTTCTTTGAACACGCCTGGATAAACAAAGGTCAGGACAAGATGATCCTCAGCGATCAATCTCTTGAACCGAATATTATCCGCCCGTTAATGGAGCAGGGCGAATGGATAGCAATAGAATAGTGTTGTTCTCCAAGGTTTTTGCGGGTCAGTCCGCACACGGATTTTACGGATTAGACGGATTTTCACCGATTGGTTAATGGAAATCTCACGTGAAGTTCGCAAAGAAATGAAAGGCGGTAACGGAGCGAGTGAAACGAGCGTAGTTACGCTTAGGCGAGCCACGGGTGTAAACCCGTGGGTGTGAGCGAAGCGAACGAAAAGTCTCACGCAAAGTCCGCAAAGTTCGCGAAGTTTTAAAAACTATGCGTTCTTTGCGTTCGTTCCCGTCCAGAAAAACTCATTTGTCATGTTCATAGCTGAAAAATAGCGTACAACAATATGATTCGGCAGTTCCAGCTGGAATCAATTTTGCTATTTCGATTCCCTGATTATCCAATAATCGGGAAACGTCCGTCTCCCAATACGACGGTCTGTTATGTTCGTCGTACTCCTCCAACCACGACAGGATTCTCGCCTTTAATTGAGGCGAGAGGTTCAGAGAATCCAACGGAACAGCGTCGCCGTTAACAGCGTTGCGAATACCAGAACTTACCGCCCTATCGACATGATAGTATTTATATTCCGTTTCCATAATTATAAGCTGTTTTCTTCACGATTCTCAGCGATATTTTTATTTCGATACTGTATTGAATCAATTATTACGTCTGAATTACGCACGTCAAAAACTATACTGACGCCTATCAACGTTCTATATGCTACTTGCGTATCAAATGTTAATAGTTCATCTGGATAAACAGGAATGTTTAGTTCTTTGATTTGAAATAATAATTCGTCGAGCGTTGTATTATCATTTGGCCACCATTGATTTAAACAGAAGCGGCTCGGAAAAGACACTGGGATATTGTTGTGATTTTGAAAATATATTCCAATAAAGTCTAGAATCGGAGAATCCTTTGCATTAGAAAACCCAAACTCAACTGTACCATATTTCCATATAGGAAGCCGAGTTAAAGATATATCATCCGGTTTATCCATTATATTATAAAATTGTTTAAGCGACATTCCTGTTTTAATTGACCCAAGTTCTCCATGACACAGAAAATCACTTAAGCTAATTGTTTCAACTGCGTGATTCATAATCTCATAATCCCATTTTTTCAATTGCAAGAATCAAAAATGCTATGACTCTCCAACAGAAACCATGGGTTAAAACCCACGACTAGAAATATTGAACCGCTGATGCAGTTCCAAGTGAACGCTTCGCGTCCGTTTTTTAAAACTTTGCGGACTTTGCGGCTTAAATTTCTTTGGCGAGCTTCGCCCGCCTTGAAAAAACTTAGGTCGCCAGCAAGCTGGCTCCCTTTTAGAGAAGTTTTTTCAAGTTTATAGTATATGAGGGGAAAACCTTTTTTGAAAAAAAGGTTCTTCCCCTCTAACTCCCCTTTCCAAAAAACTTTAGTAAGGGGAGAAAATACAGCCGGAACGACAATTAACCAATCGGCGAAAACCCGTATTTTCCCGGGGGCTTACGCACCCATAGGCATCAACTTAAGAGGAAATAGTTATTGTTTGATTTGTCTGTCTGTTTTGTAATTTATCATGTAAATTGGGTTTATTTACACGTTTATTACGGGTGCGCGTTCCGCGCATAAAACAGACAGCCTCTTTGATTCTTTTACTAATAGTATTTGTCGTGTATCCTTTTCTTAATGCGTCCAGAAGTTTGTGAAATTTAGGTTTGTAACGATCGTGAACTGCTACATGGCTGACTCCGCTGACGGGTCCAATACCTGCAAGTATTTCATGTCCGTGATAAATCAATATGTAAATCATCTTGAGCAGTTTTTCGCACAATACTCTTGCTGTGGTTTTACCTTTTGATTTATTCAGATTCATGCAACTCTTCCAAAATTTGAATATCAGCTCTATTTGCCAACGAACAGAATAAAGCGTAATTATTTCGTCGAGTGAACATCTGCTACTGTCAATACTGGTAATGTAAAACTGCCAATGAGAAACAATCCGCTGCGCTTGACTGACTTTCCGACCTGACTTTTTAGCTTTACGAGTAACTTGATCCAACTTCCGTTTGGCGACTTGTTCAGAAACTTTTCTGCCAACCAGACGGCAGGGAACTTGGTTTGCGCCGAACTGAATGAGAACGTCAACTTCATCTCCGTCTTGTTGATTCAAAAATTCACTAATCGAAAATTTCTGTTTGTCATAGTAAAGAATGCTTTGAGATTGAACGCGACAAATGAAATCCACCTTGTTTTTCAGATTGTCTAACATGCGTTTTTGACTTCCAAATCCCATATCCGCCAACTCCAAAGAGTTGCGGGGCAACTGCTTTGTTTTACTATAAAACGTATGGTCAGACGTCCTGCCAGAACCCAATAAAAATGATTCAATAACCCCAGTTGTGGCTTCGATACGCAAGAATATTTTCAGTTCAGAAACGTTTACTTTTTCGTCGTTTCCTCCGACTCCAGGAAAGAGTTCTTTTGTCTGTTGAGACAGTTGACATAGCGTACAGTCCGCAAGGTAGACGCCGCTAAATAGCGAAAGCAATGCAGGCGCTTTTGCATTGGATTCCATTATAAAATTTCCGATAATTCTATTAACAATCTCCAATAAGAAATGCACACATTTCATATTGAATTTTTTGCTTAACGCCTGAGGTGAGATTTTAATATCATAGTCAGCAAACAAATTAGACAAGGATGATAATGTAGGTTTATCCTGAGTAATCCATTCCAATAAAGTTAAAAACCAGTCTTTGGCGGTCATCTTGCGATTTCGTTGAAAGAAATCAAACTTTTCCAAAGAATCTATAAAAAAATCGCCAAACAGGTCTTGCAACATTTCCGCAAATTGAGTATAAGAAATAACCATGAAAGCGTTTGGGTTAAATGTTGTTGAAAGCTAAAAATCCCCCCTTACGCTTTCTTTTTTCTTATACTTTTGCGGTCTAACTTTAACTAAAATCTAAAAGTAAAATAGGTAAAACCAAATCCTTTCTAATCAGTACAACAGGAATATTTTAACGCGCTTTTTCCTTAAGTTGATACGTATGGGGACCAACGGGAGCGATTAAAATACATCTCGCGCGGCAGCGCGGATCGGGAGCGGCGCCTCGCCGTCCGTGAACAGGTTGACCCGCTATTAACCTATGCGACGCTGGAACTACTCCTCTGGCGGTTCTTCTGTTTCCGGTTCGGGAACGTACTCTTCGCCGTTCTGTTCCGCTTCTCGAATTGCGTTGAGCTTCGTCTTGAGTTCTTCCAAAACTTCCGGATTGTTTTCCAGGAAATCCTTTGCCTTTTCGCGGCCCTGTCCGATCGTGCCTTCATTATACTTGAAGAACGCGCCTGATTTTGTAACAATTTTCTTTTCGACAGCCAGGTCGAGAATGTCGCCGGTATAGCTGATTCCCTTGTCGTGCATCATGTCGAATTCCGTTGCCTGGAACGGCGGGGCGATCTTGTTTTTGACGACTTTCTCCTTGACGCCGCGTTCCACCCGGAGGTTTTCCCTACCGGAGAAATCCACGGCGTTATGGACCGTCACGACCTTCGCGGGGTCGATGCCGTATTTGTTGATGACGATGCCGCGGGTCAACCGCTTTGCTCTTTGCAATCGCGCCGGTCAGCTTTCTTAACGCCTGTGACATCAACCGCGCCTGCAGACCGACAAAGGAATCGCCCATCTCGCCTTCGAGTTCCTTTTTCGGAACCAGAGCGGCAACGGAGTCAACGACGATAATATCCACAGCGTTGGACTTGACGAGCATTTCGGCAATCGTCATAGCTTCTTCGCCGGAGGACGGCTGAGAAACTAACAGGGTCGACAAATCGACGCCGATTTTTTTCGCCCAGGACGGGTCAAGAGCGTGTTCAGCGTCTATAAACGCTGCAATCCCGCCCGCCTTTTGCGCTTGCGCGACGGCGTGAAGCGTCAGCGTCGTTTTGCCGCTGGATTCCGGACCGTAAATCTCGATGATTCGTCCGCGCGGCAGCCCGTATCCGCCCAACGCCTGGTCGAGCGAATAGCAGCCGGTGGAAATGCCTTCAATCGGCTTGTGCTGTTCCAGACCAAGAGGCATAATCGCGCCTTCGCCGAACTCCTTTTCAATTTGAGACAATGTATCTTTCAGACCAGGGCGTGAGTTGATAAACGACTCAATCGCCTTGTTTTGAGCGTCTTTGCTCGCTTTTTTGGCCATGATTACGCCTTTCTGTAAAATGGGTGAATGGAAATTAAAAAGCTGTTAGCCGTTAGCTGCTAGCTATTAGCTTGGAAGTTTGAAATTCTCAGTTTAAACGATTAACTTTGGAATCTGATAAACAAAGCTTATAGCTAAAAGCTAGCAGCTAGAAGCTTATTTTCCCTGCTTGAACGTAATGCCGCGCAATTTCTCTTCCGGATAAAGAAGATTCCATTGCGCCAGCAGTTCCGTTTTTCTAAAAGTCAATTCCTGGATGATGGCGTTGGAACCGCTGACGAAAACCGTCAGACGTCCGTTGCGAATCCCGCCTGGGTTGGTAAACTGTACGATCTGCGGCGGAAAGAAGTTCTCGATTACCGCTTTCCACTGCTCGACCAGCTTGGAACGCGTCTCCGCCTTGCCCAGCCCCTTTAAAAAAGTGAGTTCAGCAATAATCTCGGAAATTTTCTTTCCCTTAATCGGTGAACGCCCCTCGTCGTATAATCTCATCTATCGATCCGCTGTTTTGTTACAAACTCTTGAGATTGAACGTTATCGTCCCATCGAAAGCGGCATGACGGCGTATTCCAAAGATTCCGTCGGACGGAACAGAACCGGGTTGTTGCCGCTGATAAGCTGCATCTTGCACGGGGCGGAAGAGTCCAGAACGCGCATGAAGTCTATGATAAAACTGGGGTCGATTTTCATCTCGAACGCCGTTTCTTCCGGGAAGTTGACGTCCATCTTCACGTTGGAATCGCCGTATTCCGGAGAATGCCCGGAAAGCTCGAGAACGTTGCTCTGGAACTTGAAAATGATGCCGCGGTATTCCGGCGTCGCAACGATGCTTGCCTGTTTCACAACCGAGGTGAATTCAGACGGGGTAATTTCCACTTCGTACGCGATTTGCTTGTTGAAAACGCTCTGCCATTTCGGGAACGTTCCTTCCAGCAGCTGAGCGTAAAATGTAACAGCGGCGCTGGAGAAAATAACGCGGTTGTTATTAAACAGAACTTTGATCTCCCCTTCCGTATTGGCAAAGACGCGTTCTGCAAGCAGCATGGTCGCCTTGGGTACGATAGCGGAAATCGCCTTGGAGTTGTCCAGGTTTCCGACAATGGAAACAGGAATCGTCCCGTGCGACATGCGGCGGGTGTCCGTCGCGACGAGGTTAGCTGTGTTGTTTTCGATGCTGAACAGAACTCCGCCGAATACCGCCTGACTGGCTGTCGGGTCGCTGGCGAACGTCGTCTGAGCTATCGCCTTGACCAGCTCCGCCCCGTTAAAGACGAGGTAGTCGCTCTTGTTAAACGCATCAACCGGCGGGAATTCCTCGGGATCTTCCGTCGGGAAAACGAATTTGCTTCCGCCGGAAATCAGATTCAGATTGGATCCGTTGGTTTCAATTCGAATCGTTTCTGCCTTCGATTCCGACAGAACGGATCGGACGCGAGCGGTCGGGAGCAGGGCGGCGCCCGGTTCTTCCACTTCGACGTCGGTCAGATTGACGCGCAATCGGATTTCGGAATCACCAGCCTGAAGGACGGTTCCATCAGCGCTGGATTCAATTTTGATATTGGTCAGAATCGCCTTGGCATTATTCGGCTTAATAACAGAACTGGCAATAACAAACGAATTGAGTAAACTCTCACGGGAGCAAACGATTTTCATGGTTTGTACGATGGTTAAATGGAAACAATATTATATTAAACAGTAGTTCTCATTATAACGATTTTAAGGGAAATTACAATAAACTAGAAAGGAAATTTTCAGAAAAGTTTAAGTTTTTCTCTGTATAATGAATTTTGTGGTATATACTGATGTTGAAATAAGATAGAGAAGTAAAGAAAGATAGGTATTTTGTTCCGTAGCCCACGATTTTTGCTGTGGGAGGAGGATCTACAGGAACAATAATGTTGGCGCGGTTTAATCCACTCCCTTCCCCGTCCCGGATAGGACGGGAAAGGGAGTGGGGGGGAAGCGACTTCAGAGGAGTAATTATAATCCCTAGAATATCCATTGGGGCTTTGATATTGAATCCATGCAAATACTTTGTACACTATATGTCAAGCATATTTGCATGGATATTAGAGAAGTAAAGCGAAGAGCAGAACGTTTAATAGCGTTTTTGCTCTTCGCAAGAGTCAATTTACATTCATATTGCAGCTTTAGATATTAATTTAAAATTGTATATTAAGTAATAGTAATAGTCAGCTTCAATTCTGTAAACAACAATAAAATATCATCTTATAAATACTTTTAAGATAAGTTCTTAAAGAAGTTTTATCTTGAGTTATCCACATGGAAAATCGGTAAATAATCCGTCAATTCATCGACTACAAAAAGTCGATAACTTTCGAATTTCACCACAAGAAAAATTCGTTCAGAGTTATTCACAACTTTGAAGACAAGATATTGACATGTTATCCACATAAACTTCACTGTTGTGAACACAAGATTCTTTTTAGATTTTCTGGCTTTTACTTTGCTGACCCCTATTCCTTTTTTGAATCCGGGTATTATAATAAAGACAGTATCAAAAATAAAGCTGGAGAGTATTTAAAAGCACATTATGGCTTGGCAAGGCATCCTGGGACACGATAAAATCGTCGAATTCTTCCGCCGAGCCGCTCAGCGCGGGCGGCTGTCGGGAAGCTATTTGTTTATCGGTCCGGACGGGATCGGGAAACGCCGGTTCGCTGTTGCCCTGGCGAAGTCGCTGCTGTGCCTGAACAATCCCGAAAGCGATCTCAACCCGTGCGGAACGTGCGCCTCTTGCAAGGAAATCGATAATAACTCCCACCCTGACCTGGAAATCGTCCAGAAACCGGCTGACAAGTCGCTCATTCCCCTGGAACTGCTCATCGGCGACGTCGAACATCGAAATTCGGAAGGGCTTTGCCATTTTCTGTCGGTCAAACCCCAGTTTGCAAAGAGAAAAATAGCGATTTTAGACGACGCTGACTTTCTCAACGCGGAAGGCGCCAACGCGATGCTCAAAACTCTGGAAGAGCCGCCGCCCAACGCTTTGTTCATTTTATTGGGAACCAGCGCAGCCAAACAACTGCCGACAATCCGTTCCCGCTGCCGAATCGTCCGATTCGACCCGCTTTCGCAAGATGATTCTACTCAAATCCTTCAAGATTCCCAGATTATAGATTCTCCTGTTCAAGCTCGACTGTTGGCGTCAATTGGTCAAGGGTCGCTGGCGAACGCCGTCGCTTGGAAAGATCCGGAATTTTTAGAGTTCAGGCAAAATATTTTGAAAATCCTCGGTGAAGTCCCGTTCGATGCTATCGCGTTTTCCAAGCTGCTACAGGATTTTGCCGTTCAGGGAGACCGCAAAGATAACGCCGGCAAAAAGCGAATGATTATCCATCTTGCTCAGATTACCGTTATTCAATTCTTTATAACGCTGTCCAGAGCGATCTCGTGTGGTATTGAAGACATTTTAGGGAATCCCCAATACGACGACTACCTGGTAAGCATGGTTAAGTCGCGTTTAACCCGATGGAAATGGGATGCGGAAACAGCCAATCGCGGCGTTGAGATTACACTAAAGCTGGAAGAAATGCTCATTCGGAACGTTCATCCCATGCTTTTATGCGATGCCTGGGCAGATTCGTTGGCTGAACTGTTCAATACGGGTATAAAATCCTAGTGGGATTTTTCGTCCGCAATAATAACGATCCCAACCAATCCCCAAATTCCAAGGAAAACGGCAATTGTAATTGCAATAGTAGAGTTAATCATATTTATCTCCTTTCAATAAATTGATTTCCAATATTACAATGTAGGTCGCGATTTTAAAAGTGTGTAAAAAAATTTGAAAATTTTAAAAGATTATGATTAAATAAAATAGGTAATTTAAAAAATAGGTATTGATTTTACCGTCTACAATTAAAAGATAGAGAAAAGTTGAAAAAATTCTGTAAAAGTCGAGTAAGAAAAGCCTCACTTGAAAAAAATATAGATTATAATATAATAATGTAGGAGATTAGATAACAACTTACCTTTACCTAAATTAATACGATCTATGTTAAAAACATTTATTCGCGCTTTTTATGTGTTGACTATCGTCGCTTTTATTTGCAGCGGTTTGGTATTGGCTCAAGCTCCGACGGCTCAGCCAGCTCCCAACCCCAATAAAGCTCCGACCAGAAAACTCGCTCCGCACGTAATGTACAAGGTTGATCCGTTCCTGGAAGCGGCTAAATCCTTTGACCGTCATGACGTTGTAGAGCTTTTGGCGGTAAATCCAGATTTTGAATTTGCCAAGGACGTCTCATTTCATCGCGACATTTGGTATTTGGAATTCGAATTCAAACCTGTTCGCATTATCGAGGTCGACATTCCGCAGCCAGACGGGAATATGAAGAAAAAGAAAGTCTGGTACATGGTTTACAAGGTTCGCAACCCTGGAAAGGCTTTTCATATAGATAAAGACGAAAAACTGTCGACCACGCCATCTGAAGTCAGCAGCGAAACCAGTCCGTATCGCCCAAAGGTAACTTATCAGACTGATGAAGCCTTCAAAGTGGTTTCTTCTGATTTGCCAATTAACTTCGCTCCTTATTTCACTTTGGAATGCGTTGTAAATGTAAAGGACGTAAATACAAAGGCTTATAAAGAAGTCGTTAAAAAGTATCGCGAACGTTTTGTTCCTTTGGCGGTCGACCGTATCCGAGCGCGCGAAGATCCCGCTCAGAAGTTTATGACCTCAATCGAAATGTGTCGAACGATTAAACCCGGAGAAGAATACTGGGGAGTCGCGACTTGGGTTGACGTCGACAACACGACCAGCAAATTCAGCATCTGCGTCAGCGGATTAACCAATGCGTATCGCTGGAAGGACGAAGAAGTTTCGGCTTCCGGCGCTGAAGCGTCCAAAGAAATCTGGAAAAATCGCAAGTTTGAACACAAAGTTCTTAAGCTGAATTTCTGGCGTCCAGCCGACGAATTCAATGAAAGCGACAACGACATTATTTACGGTCAGCAGGGAGAATTGGATTATTTGTGGGTTTTTCGCCCTATGGGTACTTGACGCCTTGTTAAATTTGGCTATAATATAGCCTCAATAAGGATATAAATTCCATAAAAAGCTGTAAAAAGTTTTGAGGAAATACAAACAAGACGTTCAACTCACAAAGTGAACAGGAAGGAATAACGTATTATGGCACATAAAAAAGGTCAAGGATCGAGCCGAAACGGTCGCGATTCACAGGCGCAGCGCCGCGGCGTCAAACGATTTGGCGGCGAAGAAGTAACAGCTGGCAGCATTCTCGTTCGTCAGTGCGGTACGGTTTTCAAGGCTGGAGCAAATGTTGGAACAGGCAAAGACTGGACGTTGTTCGCATTGAAGGACGGTTTTGTTCGTTTCGACAAAAATTCCACTCGAGTCAATATTGTTGACACTCGTGAAGAGGCGGTTGCCTAATCAAATGACGCTGCAACGCAAAACATTTAGCAGGACGTTAAACTTAAACGTCCTGTTTTTTTTACTATTAACCTTTTTGATTTAGCGCCTCAAACATCTTGATATTATGGCAGACTATTTACAGCTCAAAGACAAGCGGTTCCTTCTTTTTGGCGTAGCAAATAAAAAGAGCGTTGCATACAACATTGCCGCTCAATTGATTGAAAATGACGCGCTTTGTGATTTTGTCGTATTAAATGACGAAATTGCTCAAAAGGTCAAAAAAATATTTCCAGAACGCCCGGTTTATATTTGCGACGTTCGCGACCAGGATTCTTTGGTTCAGCTTCGAAAAGATTTGGAATCCGCCGACGTCAAGTTCGATGGTCTTGTTCATTCGATTGCTTTTGCCGACTATTCAGACGGCATGAAGCCCTTTCATCAAACTCCCAAAAAAGCTTTTTTAGAGGCGGTTGACGTTTCCTGCTATTCGTTAATCAATATCAGCAATGAGTTGAAAGACAGACTCAATCCGGATGCGTCGGTTGTAACAATCTCTATTTCAACAACGCGTATGGCGAGCGAAAACTACGGTTACATGGCGCCCATCAAGGCGGCTTTGGACAGCTCTTTGGCGTTTTTGACCAAATCGTTCAGCCAGTTTAGTCACATACGATTCAACGCCGTTGCGCCTGGATTGCTTAAGACGTCTGCCTCAGCTGGAATTCCTGGATACGTTGATTCCTACATGTATGCTGAACGCGTCATTCCCCGCGGCAAGGCGGTAGCGACTGAAGAAGCAGCGGCAACGGCAGTCTTTTTACTATCGCCCCGATCCAGCGGCATTGTCGCCCAAAAGATAATTGTCGACGCTGGCATGGAAATCAATTATTTTGACAAAAAGCTGGTTTCAGACGAATGAACGTCCTTTTAGTCTGCGAATTCGGCAACCTCAATGGCGCAGAACGATCGCTGCTGTCAACGATTGATCAGCTCAATGGCGACGTTAATTATTGTGCTGTCGTTCCGAAATCTGGAGAACTAACAGACGCATTTCGTCGTCGTAACATTCCTATTTATACTCTGGATTGGAAATCAGGCGATTCCAATCGCTCAATTGACGAACTGCGAAAAGATTTTTATGAAATACTTCAGGATTACAAACGTCATACCAAATCAGATTTTCTGATTCACGCCAACAGTCTTTCTTCGTCGCGAATGACAGGTCCTGTTTGTCAACAAGAACAAATACCCAGTCTGGGGCATATTCGCGATATTATCAAACTGAGCCGTCAAACAATAACAGATTTGAACTGTCACAAGATTTTGGCTTGCGTTTCTTCTGCAACAAAAGAGTATCATGTAAATCAGGGACTGGACGAAAAGAAAGCGGTTGTTTTATACAATGGTGTTGACTTGTCATTTTACAGTCCTTCAAAAAATAAAAAGACGCCCTGCGGCAGCTGCAACTGCCGCAAAGACGCCTTTGCCTTTATAAAAAAAGAAAACAGAGTTCCATGAAATTGCCGGCTGTCGGCAGTCGAGCAAGCAGGAAACAGTTGAGCTGGAAAACACGATCATTCAATCGGCGGCGAGTTTTCCTGATGGACGTTTTTCTCTTATAGGACAGCTGCCGGATCTATCCGACTGGCTTCGCAGTCTTGACATTTACGTTCATACAGCCAGACAAGAACCGCTTGGACGAGTTCTTCTTGAAGCGGCGGCGACAGGTTTGCCAATTATTGCTACAGACGTCGGTGGAACAAAAGAGATTTTCAGTAATTATAATACAAACGAGTTATCCGCTTTGCTGATTCCACCCGACGACGCTCAAGCGTCAGCGTCAGCAATAGAAAAGCTGATTCTTAACATTGATTTAAGAAAACGTCTAGGAGAACAGGCAAGAGAAATTGCTGTAACACGATTTTCGGTTCAACAGGCGTCTGAGAACCTGTTGAACCTGTATAAAAGAGTTATTCAACTTTAACGGTAATTTTTGCGTCTTGTCGAACGTCTTCGATGCCGGATTCTTTTGCTGTAATCACTGCGGACAGCTCTGTCATTCCGTTCTTTTGAGGCAGCAGACGGATATTGTAATTCAAAGTCTGACCGGGTTCTAAAGTCGCCGCAGGTTTAAAGGTTATAAATCCGCCCAAAGCATTGTAATCGTATTGCGTAACTCCTGTAGTTCCCAGTTTTACAAGTTTAAATGAATCTGTTGGGAAATAAAATGACAACTCAACGTTATTCATCGGAACGGCAGCGTTATTTTTCAAGCTGACTTGACACGTAAACGTCTGATTTGTCAGAATACTTGACCTCTTTGTAACAATGTTAACGCCGATTTTACCGTCAGAATTACTGACCGGTTCTGGAACGTCCAGGTTTAGGTCTGGCGCAGGAACGTCTAAAGATCCTGTGTCGAGCTCGTCAACCGGCGGCGCGTCCAAAGATGAATCTTCCAAAGAAGGCAGATTTGAATCAGACGGCAAATTGACATCTGGTTCTGGCATACTTTCCTCCGGAACGGGGTTAAACGAATCAGGAAGAGTTCCTGCGTCAGGAGAAACAGGTTCCGGAACCGAATCGCCGCTGTTTGCATTTGTTATATTAATTTGGCAACTGTTATTCACCAGATCAATATTGTCTTGCTGAATAACAAAACGACTAATCGTTGGCAAAGTCGTATTGCCTTTGACAACAATATTAAAACGTTTTTTGCTTTTTGCTGGAAATTGATCTATGATGTCCCAATATGGTTTATACGGATCTATTGCAACACAATTCTCAGAGTTTCTAATGAGTGAGAAACTGTTGTCCAAAAAACAGGCTAAACGAATGTTGCTTATATTTTTATCGGAATGATTTTCTACGTCTATGGTAATTTGTATTTCATCTCCAGATCTGGCTTCTGCTGGAGCGATAACATTAAGTTTAATCTGGTCCTTAATATTCTCATTGGATAAATCGTTGTTTTGAGTTGTAATATCAGGAACGAGTATAGAGTTTTCTGGTTCGGAAGCGCTGTCGGGGGTTGTTGGATATTCATTAACGCCATTTTGCGTTTGACATGCATCTCCATTAACAGAAATGAAAACCTGCCGATTAAATCGTTGACCGTTTTGAGCAATCAATTCATAATTAATCATTTGCCGCCCCGGCTCGATTGCGTTAAATTTCAGACTGAATTCATGCGTTTTTCCAGGTTCAACAGATGCGATTGGCTTTAAATGAACAGGACAAGCTCCAAAAGGGCTGCATAATCCGGAAGAAAATGTAACAGACGAGAGCAGATTTGAGACGGTTTCTGAACCGTTGTTTTTTATAAAGGCGTTCAAGACGACTTCATTTCCAATATTAACGTTATCTTGACAAACCAATTGAATATCAAGATCAACATTTGTAACAGATGCTGGATTTGTTATAGGGTTTGGAGCTGAGGTTGGAGCAGGGGCTTGAGGAGCAGGGTATCCGCCGGAAGATATAACTCTGGCATGCATGACGTCTTCCACCTGAACGGAGCCTGCTTGAGCTGTTGAAACCAAATTAAAATCCCCTTCTGTTTGAGCGCGATAAACAACGTCAAACGTTTGACTTTGACCCGGTTCAAGGCTTGGTATTGTCCATTGAATTTTTTGAGTTCTCGTTCCATCCGAATTTGTTGCCAGCGCGTCCAAAACGCGTCCGACAGGAATGCTTCGCTGATATTCAAAAGATTCTGGAACAGAATCTGTAACGACTATCTCGTTCAATTGTTCCGAATTGACGTTTTTGACGGTAATTCGATATGCGGTTTCCATTCCACCGGAAATCATCGCAGGTCCGCTGCGAGAAATAAGCAGCCCCGTTTCTCCCCAGTCAATCGTCGTTTCTCCCTGAGCCAAACGAATTGGAACGGTAAATTTTCCGTCAGAATTGTCTCGAATGATCGTCGTTCGTATTTTTGTTTGACCGGCGGATGGCGATTTTTTAACCAGCTGGGCTTCTGCTGCGCCGTTATAACCAACGGGAATAACAATCTGTGAAACGTTTTCAGAACCTGAATTCTCCGCTGCGGTTTTAAAATCTACGTCTTCCGCGCCGCTAATGATTTCGTAAACAGCAATGCATCCAGTTGCCGGAGCGCCATTTGCTCTGAATACAGACGACTGCAAACTCAAAGTTTGTGAATAATTCTGCGCTATTTTTGCAGGCGGAAGAACCGGCCAGGCGTCAATCCAGTGAATGTTTGCCGCGCGAAGTCGATTTTGCCAGTCAGATGAATCTAAAGCAACGGCGGTGAGTTTAGTCGTTCCTTCACATGGAGAGGAAATAGCTGTCCACGTTTGACCTTCATGGACAATAACATCGTCCAGAGGAGTTGGCGTGCCTTTTGTCAGACGCAGCGGCTTTCTGGACGTGCTGGTAAACGCGTGACGCGGGTTCTCGATTCTGGGCGGATCCCATTCTCCGGCAAAAATATCGCACCAATCCCGACGGTCTACGTCAATAAAGCCGCCAGGCGAGGAACAGTCAATAGTCCATTCAACCTGTTTGTTTTTACGGTATTTCCCACTTTTGTCTTTGACGCCTGCAACCATAACAACGTATGTTCCAACGCGAGCTACAGGATCAGTTGGACCCAAAATCAGCTCAGAAATATCTCGTGATTCAGAGATCAAAGGCGTGGAATTTTTGGGAATCGTGGAATTGGGGTCTCTGCTGGAACCGAGCCAGGTGGTTGGGGTTCTTTGAGGGGCGGGACATGTTTGGCAGGTTGAACAGTTCCCGTCATAAGGCGTTGGACAAGACCTTGAATAAGCTGACGAAGCGTCGCGAAAGATGTATTCTCCCGTTGGGTCAATCGGCGTGGTAACTCTGCAGCCAACCGATAAACCTAAAATTGCTGTTAAAAGCAAAAAAAGAGCAAGCAGCTCTGTTTGTCGAAATTTCTGTTCGACAAGTGTGTTAATTCGACAGGTAAAACAGACGTTTTTAATCATTCTATAATATAATAGACTGGGAACAGTTTAACAATTTTTATGAGTAAATGCAACATCAATTTAAAGATTTTTTCTCAAATATAGAGAATCCCCCTTGTATTGAGATGTAAATTTTATTATAATTACATGTAAGTTGATAATTATAAAGACTACGACATGGCGTTGGAAGTCGTTAAATTCGTATCGCTTTACCTCGGAGTATTAAAATGTCCGATATAAACTTTAGTGTTGAATACAAAGGTTCAAAAGATGACGCAGTTGCCCAAATCAAAAATTTGGAACAGGCGGCTCACGAAAAATATACTCAATACGAGGGTTGTTGGGAAATTACCTGGAAGGATTACGGAGGTTTAGTTGACGCCCGAGTCATGGGAATGGATATTACGGGTCAGTTCGATATTGTCGAACGCGACGCAAATAGCGGAGACGTCAAGGTTTCCGTAAAACTGCCGATGCTGTTGTCTATGATGAAAGATCCTATTGAAAAACAACTTAAAACCGAAATTCAAAAAATGCTCGGTTGATTTGTTTTCAAACCCCGCCTTTCAGAAATACAAGTTAAAAGCAGAAAATTTTAGAATTTTCTGTTTTGATAATAATGAACATCTTGTTGCCTTTAGCGTAACAAATGTAGTGGAAATGTTTTCCACAGTATCGATATTTTTTAATCCATATTTTTAGGAGAATAAAACATGGCTGCTAAAGTTGATGATTCCAAGTGCGTTGGATGTGGTTCTTGCGTTGATACGTGCCCGGTTGGAGCGATTAAACTCGAAGGCGACGTTGCTGTTGTTGACGCCGATACCTGCGCTGGCTGCGGCGCTTGCGTTGACGCTTGTCCGTCTGAAGCGATTTCACTGGAAGACTAACGCGACAGCTTCTTTATCAGAAGCGTCATGTTATATTTCACAACGGACTTATTCCATAACGAAACAGCGGTTAGCTGTTAGCGGCAGGGTAGATATATCCCTTCCGGCTAACCGCTAACCTTTTTTTATACATCGTTCTTATGAAACGTACAATTATCGATCAGATAGTTTATTATACATGTCGCCGGATGGCTTTGATCTTTTTTTACATTTTTTTTCGCGGTAAGTTTTATAATTGGCGCATCGTTCCCGATAAAGGTCGGCTGATAATCGTATCCAATCATCAAAGTTATCTGGATCCGCCGCTTGTTGGCGGCGGACCAAGAAGACAAGTAGGGTTCATGGCAAAAGAATCGCTCTTTCGCGGTTTTTTGGGCTGGTTTTTTCGGGCGTTGAATTCTTTTCCCGTTGACAGAGAAAAACCCGTCGGAGGAATTAAAGAAGCTCTCAAACGTCTGAAAAACGAAGAATGCGTGGCTCTTTTTCCGGAAGGATCCCGTACCTTTGACGGCGAATTGCAAGATTTCATGCCGGGATTGATTTTGTTGGCTCAAAAGACGAAAACGCCTATTGTTCCCGCCGCTATCGAGGGCGCGTTTGACGCGATGCCTCGCCAGGAACATGGCAAAATGCATCTGTTTCGAAAAGTTGCCGTTCGATACAGCGAACCAATTCCGGTAGAGACGGTAATGTCGCTCAGTCAAGAAGAGCTGATGACGCTGGTTCGTCAACGGATTATCGAAAATCTCAACGAGCTTCGAAAACTTCCCGCTTTTAGAAATACAAAAAAACAGATTGAAGAATAGTCCTGAACGTAACAACCCAGCTTTCTTTTAACAATTCATATTATTAACAACGCCATGAAACCGTTATACGTTTTACCGTTTGTTTTGGCTTTTATTCTGCCGATTTCTGCTCAGGGAAAGACGCCAGCTCCAAAACGTCACAATGTGATTCTGGTCGTTGTTAATGATGTTGGTTCTGGGGATTTGGGCTGTTACGGCAACCGGATGGCGGTTACGCCCAATATCGACAGGTTGTTTCACGAATCGCAGCGGGCGGAAAACTATCACTCCTATCCAATTAGCGCGCCGACGTGGGCGTCTGCTTTGACGGGTCGAATTGCTGAAAAAACAGGCGTGCGCCGCAATTACGGCGGTTTACAATACCCTCGCAAAGACGATCTTCTGGTTTCCGAAATGCTGTCTAAAGCCGGATTCAAAACGGGTTTTTTTGGACGCTGGCCTTTTGGAGATTGCTACCCATATCGCGCTCAAGACAGAGGGTTTGCCGCAACGTTAACAACAGGCGCCGGCGGAATTGGTCAGCCGGGCGATATCTGGGGTAATTCGTCTGTCAATCCGATTCTTCGATTTAATGGAAAAGTCGTTCGGTTAAAAGGAAACATGGTCGATA
The DNA here is from genome assembly GCA_902770245.1 of uncultured Planctomycetota bacterium. Taxonomy (GTDB): domain Bacteria; phylum Planctomycetota; class Planctomycetia; order Pirellulales; family Thermoguttaceae; genus RUG11551. Next base: position 23,621 of record CACXSS010000113.1, read on the forward strand.
TTATTTTCGACACAGCGATTAAATATATCGAAAAGAATCGAAACGAACCTTTTTTTGTTGTGATTGCCCCCAACGAAGCCGGCGTTCCGTATCAGCCTGATCAGCGAATTCTGGAAGCGTTTGTTAAACGAGGCGCGCCGCCGCGTCAAGCCGCTTTTTACGCTCAATTGGCGATGATTGATCTGGCGATGGGGCGTTTTATGAAATATCTGGACAGCGCTGATTTAGTAGACAACACGGTTTTGATTTTTACGTCAACCAGCGGTGGAATTGGCGGGAATATCGCCGGCAAATTTGTCGGTCGAACGGGCGATTTAACCGAAGGCGGTCACAGAACGATTTTCTGGATGAGGCTTCCCAATCTGTTCAAGGAAGATATCGGGTTTGACAGCAGAATTTGTTACTGCGCTGACATTGCTCCAACAATTTTGGAATTAGCGAATGTAGAGCCGTACGACGAACAGCGTTTGGACGGAATGAGTCTGGTTTCCGGATTTACGACCGGCGGAGAGTCAATGCCCCATCGAAAAATAGTTGTTAACGTTCATCGCGGCGAGTTTCCTGAAGAAAAACAGGGTTCTGTTACAATGCACGACCAATGGCGTCTTATCGACGGCGTCCGATTATATAATCTGGAAGACGACCCGCTTCAGGAACATCCGCGAGAAATTGACAAGGCAGGCGTCAAAAACGTTTTGGCGATGATTTATAAGCAATGGTACGGCGATGTTGAACCGTTCTATAATCCTGATATGGACTGTACAATTCCATTAGTTCAGCCGGACAGAAAACCTGTTGAGCTAAACTGTTACGATTGGCGCGGTTCTAACGATCCGCCCATGACGCAGCGCGATATTGCGTCCGGAAAAAGAGGAAACGGATATTGGCTGGTTGAAATTCCGCAATCCGGGACGTATGAATTTAGGTTGGCAAAACGTCCGTTTAACGTCAAGCAGGCGCCGCTGCCAGCGGGATTGGCAAGAGTTCAGATTGGTTCAGAAGAAGGAAACGTTCGTCTGTCTGGACAAGAGGCGTATGGGGCGATTACGCTCAACCTGAAAAAAGGCAAATGCAAACTGCAAACCTGGATTTTAGACGGCGCTTCGCGATCTTCAACCGGAGCGTATTACGTTGAAGTTATAAAGAAATAAAAATCTCGTCAGGATTTTTCGTCTTTTAACCGTGTTATGTAATTACACAAAAGACGAAAATCCCCGACGATTATCTAATTTTGTCCGATTCCAGAGCGTACCGAATAATTTTGACAGCCAGTTCTTTTTTTGAACCGGATAATTGAGAGACAACGCCCGTTTCTGAAATGAGCGTTATTTTGTTTTCCAAAGAATTGATTGCAGTTGGAGCGTTGAGGCAAATCAAATCGCAGTTTTTACGTTTGAGTTTTTCCTGAGCGTTTGCCAAGCCGTTGTCTGTTTCCAATGCAAATCCGATAATTGTCTGGTCTGCGGTTTTAATTGCTCCCAAAGAGGCGAGAATGTCTGCCGTTGGTTTGAATTCCAGCGTGAGCGTTTCTCCGGTTTTGGACAGCTTGGAAGAAGAATAGTGAACAGGCGTGTAGTCGCAAGGAGCGGCAGCGCCGATAACGCAATCGCACAGAGGAAACTCTTTAATGCAGGCGTCAAGCATTTGCTGCGTCGTTTCGACTTCAATAACCTGCGCCTGTTCCGGATATGAAATCTTAACCGGTCCTGTAACAATAGTAACCTCACAGCCAAATTCTATGGCGGCAGACGCCAAAGCGGCGCCCATTCGTCCGCTTGAGGCGTTTGTCAGAAATCGAACAGGATCAAGATATTCCCGAGTGGGACCGGATGTAATCAGGATTTTGTACATGCTAAAACGTCCTGGATTTTTTGTAGAATCTGTTCCGGTTCAGCCATTCTGCCGATGCCGGAATCGCCGCAGCTAAGCCGCCCTGTTTCAGGTCCGACAAATAGAAAGCCGTCTTTATTAAGCGTTTTAACGTTCCGCTTAACGGCAGGTTTGAGCCACATGATTTCATTCATGGCGGGAGCAAGAATAATCGGACCTGAAAACGCCAGAACGGTTGTCGAAAGCAGATCGTCTGCAATTCCATTGGCAGCTTTAGCCAGAAAGTTGGCTGTTGCAGGCGCAACGCACATCAAATTGCATTGTCGAGCAAGATCAATATGCGGATGCGCGGAGCTGCCGCCTGAAAACATATCTGTATATACCGGATTTTTCGACAACGCCTGAAATGTTCGCGGCGTAACAAGTTCAGCGGCGTTTTTTGTCATAACAACGCGTACTTCCATGCCAGCGCGCGTCAACATACTGGTTAGCGCCGCAGCTTTGAAGGCGGCAATGCCGCCAGTTACGCCCAACAGAATAACAGGTCTGTTATTCATCATGGTTATTAGAAATCTTCAATCCCCATATCAGACATAATGTCTTGTCCGTGAACGTCGTCAGCGGTTCTGATTTCGTTGTTGGTGTCAAGATAGATTTTATCCTGCATGATTTCAGCAATGATAATTGCCATCTTGTCGTCAGTATCCAGGTCGACCAGAGGACGACCGCCGCGATTAAGAGCGGTCATTCGCTTTTGGATAAGTGTGGACAATTTGAATCGTCCTCCAACTTTCTGAACAATGGCTTCTTCTCGAAGTTCGTTATACATGCTCTAAATCTCCTTTTCTACAATATGACAAATGGCGTCAGCCGCTTTGGCGACGACGTCGTTGACAACAATATAATCGTATTTGTCGGCAGTTGCCATTTCGGCTTCTGCTCGTTTGAGCCGAATGGCAATATCCGCCTCAGACTCTGTTTTTCGTCCGCGAAGACGTTCTTCCAGGGCTTTCATCGAACCGGGGGAAATAAAGACGGAAACGACTTCTTTCCCATACCGCTGTTTGATAAGTTCGCAGCCGCGAACGTCAATTTCCAACAGCGTCCATTCGCCTTTATTTAAATATGGTTCAACCTCTTCAATTGGCGTTCCGTACCAGACGCCCGTTCCAAAAACCTCTACGGATTCCAAAAAACCGTTTTCAGCCTTTTTGGCGGCAAATTGTTCAGGAGTAATAAAATGATAATTTACGCCGTCGATTTCGCCCGGTCGGGGAGAACGCGTAGTTGCAGAAATCGAACAATGAAACGGCGTTTTAACTCGAGACAAAAATTCTTTCACGACCGTGGTTTTTCCCGCCCCGGAAGGACCCGAAATTATTAAAATTTTGCCGCGTTTCATTTTTACGGTTCTCCTTTGATTAATGTTCGCTGTTATTCTACGTTTTGAACCATCTCGCGAATTTTTTCGATAACCGCCTTGATGTCAATAACTCGACGGGCGATTTCCAAATCATTTGCCTTGGAACCGATTGTGTTGGTTTCGCGATTCATTTCCTGAGTAAGAAAATCCAGTTTTCGCCCTTCGGCATTGTTGGACTCTAACAGAGCGTCGAATTGATCCAGATGGCAGCTTAACCGAACAATTTCCTCTGAAATGTCGCACTTGTCGGTAAAAATCGCAACCTCGCGTACAATGTCTTTGGAATCAATTTCAATGCCTTGTTCCGACAGAATGGCGTTGAGGCGTTCTGTCAGTTTTGAAGCGTAATTTTTAGGGACGTTTGGCGCAAGAGCGCGAATCTCTTCCAAATAGCTGCGAATTTCCGAAATGTTTGCGGACAAATCGCGTTTCATTGCCTCGCCCTCGCGTAGGCGCATGGCAGAAAGTTTTTCTGCCGCGTCGCTGATAGCGGATTCAATTACCTGCCAATCGTCCTCCAAATTAGACTCTTTACCAGAATTTGCGTTTTCAATAACGCCTGGCAGAGCTAAAAGCGATTCGGGCTGAATGAGGTTAACGCCAGCGTTTTTTGCCCATGTGGACAACGCTGCCCAATAGGCGTCCATAGCTGAGGCGTTAAACGAAATACTGTCAGAAGAAAACTCTTTAACAACATTTACGTTTAACTGAACTGTCCCGCGCTTAATGCTTTGACGCAAAAGGGAATCAATCTGACTTTCCAGCAGGCTGTAGCCATCAGAAATATGCAGAGACAGTTTAAAAAAACGGTTATTTACCGTTTTAATTTCAACATGAACTCTGATTCCGTCTTGATTCTTTTGGGATTCGCCGAATCCCGTCATGCTCAATAACATTTATATATTCAGTAATTGGGGGGAGGTTAACCCCAAATAGAACACAATATATAACTGTTTTCCGCTGAGTATTACCTCAATGGAAAACAGTTAAGGATCATATAGATTAACCGAGTTGCCAACCTATTTTTCAGCCGGGGTTTCAGGAGCGGCTTCAGGAGCAGCGGGTTCAGCCGGGGTTTCAGGAGCAGCTTCAGGAGTAGCGGGTTCAGCCGGGGTTTCCGGAGCGGCTTCAGGAGCAGCGGGTTCAGCCGGGGTTTCAGGAGCGGCTTCTGGAACGGCGGGT